>JAAESQ010000469.1 GCA_024229275.1 bacterium
GATATCGTGGCTCTGTCTCCAAAGACTGTCGAAACCTACCGGAGCCGAATGATGCGTAAGCTGGAGATTGGCAGCCTTCCGGAATTGGTGAAGTTCGCAATTCAGCATGGCCTCACTTCCCTGGAATGAGAGAGCCTGACAGGCATCTTGTCTATCCATTCCCGAGGCCCGAATCCAGTGACACCATAAGGTACCGAAGGTCACTTTAACGGCATCCCTCTGGGCTGTGTTCCGCCGAACATCGTATGATGTCGAAGATGATGCGAATCCGTCTACTGCTGATCGAGGACTCCGAGGACGACGCCCTACTCATCCAGTACGCGTTGGAAGAAACCGGTTTCGACATCTTCATCCAGAGAGTCGAATCGGTCGAAGCGTTTCACAACGCCCTCGATGAGGCCTGGGATCTTGTTATCTCTGACTACAATCTACCCACCTGTACTGGGATCGACATTCTCCATGTATTCAAGGAACACCAACTCGACATTCCCTTCATCCTCGTGTCGGGAGCAATCCGAGAGGAAGTCGCGGTGGACGCGATGCGGGACGGCGCCCACGATTATGTAATGAAGGACAATCTGGCACGCCTCGGTCCGGCCGTGCGGCGCGAACTCGCCGAAGCCCAAGCTCGCCGAACCAGCCGCAGGCTCGAGGCAGGCTACAGAAATCTGGTAGAGCATTCGGTACAGGGTTTGGCGATTGTCGAAGGAACAAGGCTCCGCTTTGTCAATCCCGCGTTGGCAAGGATTCTTGGGACTGACCGCGAGAAACTTGTTGGAGCCGCGGTTGAGAAGATGGGTGAGCACTTTCACCCAGACGATAGGGCTCTTGCAGAAGCTCGGCTTACCGGCCAGTCACAAGCTCATCCGGACGATGACAACAAGGAGATTCGGATTCGTCGCGCAAATGGAGAGGAGCGATGGGCCGAAGTCGTCGCCACGCGGGTCGAAACCGACGAGAATGTTGTGGTCCAGACAACATTCGTGGATATCACGCGCCGCAAACACCACGAACGGGAACTGGAGGCCATCGCCACACTTGCAGCCGCTCTGAGAAAGACGAAGGATCGGCCGCAGATGGTATCTGTTCTGCTGGACCAAACAATCAAGCTACTCGGCGCTCATGGAGCAGCTCTTGCAACTCAAGAACAGCACCGAAGCGAGATCGAGTTTGAGCTGGCACGAGGTGCTTGGGGAGAATTGGTGGAGGGCCGGTTTGCCGCTAGCAGAACTCTCAGTGGTCAAGTACTAGCTACCGGAGAGCCGTTCATTGGAACAGCGGCAGAAGTTGCTGATCGACTCGCCTTTCCTGCGATCGCCTCCGAGACTTCGCATCTGGCGGCCGTACCTTTGACTGTCGAGGACCGTTCGATCGGTGTGTTGTGGATAGGTCGAGAGAATTCGATAACAACGAGTGACCTGAGAGTGTTGACTGCAATTGCAGATATGGCGGCATCCGCACTGCGGAGAATTGGCCTGCACGCGGAAACGAGACTTCGGCTGCAACGGCTGCACGCGCTACGCTCAGTAGACCTCGCGATTACAACCAGCCACGATCTTCAGGTAGTGTTCGACGTTCTCTTGGAACAACTTCTCGGCCAGATCGACACCGACGCGGCCTCGATTCTCCGTCGTATCACGGGAGAGAAGGACTTTGTCACCGTAGCATCGCGCGGCAAGAACATCCCTGAGCTTCCTGAATACGTGTCAAGCACCGTCGGACTCGCGGCTCAGGTCGGGGCAACGCGACGGACACTCAGAGTCGAACAGCTTGTTCATCAGCCGCTCATCGGGCGAGAGTCCACACTGGAGAAGGCAGGCTTCACGACGTATATAGGCTTTCCCTTGGTCGCCAGCGGCGAGCTTCGCGGCGTGCTCGAACTCTTTCATAGAGGTCCTCTCGAACTCGACCCGGAGAAGGATGCATTTCTGGAGACGCTCGCATGGCAGGCCGCCATTGCAGTCGACGGTGCGTGTCTGGTTGAAGAGCTGCAGGTCTCGAATCTCGACCTCGCCGAGGCATATGACACCACTCTAGAGGGTTGGGCGCGAGCTCTAGAGCTCCGCGATCAGGAGACCGAGGGACACACGCGAAGGGTCGCCGAACTCGCGGTCAAACTCGCGCGCACTCTCGGTGTGGCCGAGGCTGAGCTAACCCACATCAAACGTGGTGCCCTCATGCACGATATCGGCAAAATGGCGATTCCCGATCGCGTGCTTCTCAAGCCAGGCCCCCTCGACGATGCCGAATGGGAAATCATGCGACAGCATCCCCAGTACGCGGTCGATATGTTGGCGCCGATTGAGTATCTCCGGCCCGCACTGGTGATTCCCTTTGGCCATCACGAACGATGGGATGGTTCAGGGTACCCGAAAGGACTGCAAGGAAAGGACATACCTCTGCCTGCTCGTATGTTCGCAGTAATAGACGTATGGGACGCGCTATGCTCTGATCGCCCTTATCGGCAGGCTTGGCCGGCGGAGAAGGTTACTTCCTATATCTCTGAATACGCGGGATCACTCTTCGATCCGGACATTGTCGAGCGTTTTCTCAAGTTGGTGTCCTCACTAGATCACTCTGAGGAAGACTGAAGTAGAAAGCTGCTCCCTTGTCCGGCTCGGCCTCAGCCCACACTCGCCCACCGTGTCGATGAATCACTCGCTGCACCGTGGCCAGGCCAATCCCAGTTCCAGGGAAGTCCGCAGCATCATGGAGCCTGCCAAACGGAGTGAAGAGCGTCTCCGCGTAGTTCATGTTGAAACCTATTCCGTTGTCGCGAACGCACAGCACGATCTGCGCCGACTCTCGAGAGGTACCTTTACCGGACGAGGACTCTTCAGGACGATAGAATTCGATTCGCCCCTTTTTTTGGCTCGAAGTGAACTTCCACGCGTTGCCAATCAAGTTCTGCAACACCAAGGCTAGAAGACGACCATCACCGCGCATGACCAGCTCGGGTTGAACGACGCAATCAACATCGCGTTCGGGTTCGGATGATGCGAGCTCATCCACGGTAGCTCGAGCCAAGAGAGAAAGATCGACATCGCTGATCTCCATTGCCGCCTGTGCCGTTCGTGAAAGCTGGAGCAGGCCCTCGATCATCGCACTCATTCGGCCGGCAGCCTGGTGAATTCTCTCGACACTGTCACGCGCTCGAGGTTCGATCGTATTTGGGATGTCTCTGATGAGCATACGGCTAAAACCTTCCACCGAACGTAGCGGCGCTCGCAGATCGTGAGACACCGAATAGGCAAATGCCTCCAACTCGCGATTTGCCGCCTGAAGTTCAGCGGTACGCTCTCGGACACGATCCTCCAGATCATCTTTCGCCTGACTCAACTCATTCTCAGCCCGAGCTCGCTGAAGAACGTTATTAAGTATTTGTCCGAGCAAAGACAGGAGAGCACGATTGTCATCACTCCAACTTCGGCTCGGTTCGGCCCTCGCAAGGCAAACCACGCCACGAGTCTCGTCACCGAATACCATGGGGACGCCCAAAAGGCCATCGATCTCTTGTTCCTTCAGCACATCGTTCCGTGGTGACTTCTCCAAATCATCAGTGGCAGACATGGACAGAGCGATTGGTTGTGAGTCGTTGAACGTTCCGGGAGTACGTAAAAAGCTATCCGGATTCAATTCAGACAACAGGTCCCTGCGGAGGCTGATCCGATTGTTATGCCACGTCGATCTGACTGAGAATGACGAATCTTCCTCGCTCACAAGAACAAAGGCGCCATCCGCTCTCGCAAAGGTGCAGACCTCCCTGAGGACGGTCTCCACCGCTGAGGCCAGCTGTTCGGAGGGGACGCTAAGGAGACGCGCGGACACCCTCGATATCAGCCTTTCAAACTCGAAGTGAGCCCGCAGCGCCTCTTCCGCCACGCGACGCTTGGTGATGTCAGAGAACATGGCTGTCATAACGTGCTCTTCGATACGGAACGCGTGCACCTCATACGCTCCATCAATTTGATCGTCTTGGTAGAAAACTTGTTCCGTTTTCCAGGGTTCTCCAGACATGCAGACGTTCCGATAACGTTCCGGAATTTCCGTTTCGGCTAGCGGAGGAAACGCCTCTTCAATCGTCTTGCCCACGAACTGGCTGTTATCCACACCAAGAATCTGATCAGCGGCCGAATTTGCAGCGACAAACACCAGCCGGCCATCATCCTGGAGTTGATAGAGATGCATTCCCATTGGAGAGAAGTCGATGATGGACCGCGATCTTTCTTGAGACACCCGGAGAGCCTCCTTAATAGGCTCAAACCCTCCAGATTGGCTCCCGCCCTCGATTTCTCGTCCGAACATTAACAGGATGTGTCTCTCATGTTTGTTGGGTGGCAGATCTGCACCAATAGCCTGCAGCACCGCCGTTCTCCTAACACCCAGTGGATCATCGACAAGACTCATCGTCACCAGAGATCGATCGCCGCCTAACCTGTCCACGGCCGCCTCGATGCCTGTGGCGTCCCTGTCGCTGAATACCGTTCGCAGGTCCCCGCCTACATCCTCACTTCGAATCCCACCAAAAGAAATACAAAAATCTTGATTGGCTGTCACCAATGCACACCGGCAATCTGGCCCTTTCGACAGTATCGCCCCTGGACCGCACAGCGAATTCATCAGTGCGGTATGCAATGCGTCTGTCGATAGGGCATTCGTTACCGAGTTCATGGCTCAGCCTTGGTAAACCTTCTTCTCTGTCCATCAAGCATACCGTTGCTTGCTCCAAGTAGGAACTGCGCTTTCGCGTCGAGAGTGATGGTCGCGATATAATCACGCGCGGAGGCGAGAAGAATGAGCGGGTCCAACCCGAAAAATGATTCCGGTCGAGGTTCCAGGAACGCCGAATTGACTGGATCGGATCCCGCACAAGATTCCTCCTCAACTCCAATTCCTAGTACGACTCGAATGCAGAACGGTGAAGTTCTGGCCGAGAGATTTGAGGTCGTACGTTTCGTAGCACAAGGTGGGATGGGTGAGGTTTACGAGGTCGAGGACCTCGAACTTGGTGCTCACGTCGCACTCAAGACACTGCGCACAGATTTGATACAGGATCCAATAGCGATAGAACGCCTCAAACGAGAGGTCCAACTCGCACGCCAGGTTACGCATCGAAATGTATGCCGGTTGTTCGACCTGATTCACCATCGGCCGACTCAGCATGAAGGGATCAAACGAGAAGTCACCGGTCTCACCATGGAGTTGATTCACGGGGAGACACTCTCGGCTCGCCTCGCCAGGGGCGGACGCATGGCCCCACGAGATGCTCTGCCTCTCATTCGTCAGATGGCCGCCGGACTCGCTGCGGCACACGCCGTAGACGTCGTTCACAGGGACTTTAAGAGCGCAAACATTATGCTCGAGCCCGACGCCTCAGGTAATAGCGGATTCCGCGCCGTAATTACAGACTTTGGGCTTGCCCGGACTGGGCTAGGCGAAACCAAATCAACACAACTTACAGAGAGAAACCTCGTGGTCGGCACCGCAGACTACATGGCCCCCGAGCAGGCACAAGGTGGCAAGATCACGCCAGCATGCGACATCTATGCTCTCGGTGTGGTGATCTTCGAGATGGTCACCGGCGCACGACCACATAGTGGTAGCACTGCAGTCGAACTGCTGCTGAAGCGAGTGCAGGAGGACGCACCATCTCCTCGAACTGTCGTGCCTGACCTCGACATGGGGTGGGACGACGTGATCAGGCGATGCTTGGCCACCGACCCGTCTGATCGCTATCGCTCAGCGATGGATGTTGTTGCCGCGCTTGAGACAGCTAGCGGTTCGGTTTCAGTCAGTGCGTTGCGTCAAACCGCAACTATCGC
>JAAESQ010000470.1 GCA_024229275.1 bacterium
CATATCCAGTCAGTGGACGACAGAGTCCTTCCCTATTTCCCCGAGTACCCTGACCTTGCCAACGTCGGTCCCGAGAAGGAGTCACTGACGATCGAGCACCTCCTCACTATGACGGCTGGATTCGATTGGAATGAGCTGTCACGGCCTTACGACGACCCTCTCAACGACTACCAGAAATACTTGGCCTCCAACGACCGGGTGAGATACGTCCTCGAGCGCCCGACAATTCAACAACCGGGGACACGTGTTAGCTACAACACCGCACTGAGCCAAGTTCTCTCTGTGATTCTGACCAAGGCGGTCGGCATGTCTGCCGCACAGTACGCGGAAGTCAAACTCTTTGGTCCCTTGGGAATCGAGAATTGGGAATGGTCCCCCTACGACGACAAGACCAGCGTCGGCGGGGCGGGTCTGTACCTCCGGGCAGTCGACATGGCAAAGCTAGGGCAACTGTACCTTCAAAACGGAGTCTGGGAAGGCCGTCAGATTGTCTCCACAGATTGGGTTCAGGCTTCGACAGCGTCCTACGGCACAGTCACCCAATGGCACGACTACGGATACCAATGGTGGCGCTACAGCTCGGCAGCCGCAAACTCATATCTGGACGGCCACGAGGGCATCTACTACGCACTGGGCAGAGGCGGCCAATACGTCTGGGTGTTGCCATATGCCAACGCTGTCCTCAGCTGCACTGCCTGGAACGACAACAACGGATACTGGCCTGAAGCCATGTTGTGGGAGCACGTGGGTCCTTCGATCAGACGATAGGCTGGGAAGGACGGATTCTGGCTGTTTCGCTCCGATACTCCACCCAAGGGTGTGGCACAATGAACCTGCTCGTAATAGACCAGTTCGCCTCGATCTCTGTGCGCCAAAAGAGCGCAACTCAGCTGAGCATCGAAACCTGGAGTCAGAGTGGACAATCTTGAAGGATCTCAGAACACCGTACGTCCCGCCGAGGTCAGAATCAAAGGCTGGGTCGTGACGAAGGCGCGAGGCCCCAGTGCCAATCGCACCGGGTCAGGTGGGCCGCGGAGAGCACGGGAGATAGGAATCACGTGCGGATCCTGCCGGCGGGCCTGGAACGCGGACGCAGAAGGAATTGGCCCCGGGGAGGTGCTACATACTGATAATGGCTGGAAGTCACGCTGTCCGTTCTGTTTGGCGATCAACGTCTACGATCTAGGGCGCTAGCAAACATGGATCAGAACGCGCGGAACTCGGGATCCCGGAGAGACTATGCGGGGCGAACGGGACGAACGGCAATACGGCAGGAGGCTAACTCATTCATCACTCTTTCGTCTCGGAAGATCACCACTCTCTGACCCAACGAAATCCTGGCGAATCACCCAACCGTGGCGAAAGACCCAGCCTTCTCCTCCAAAACGCAAAACAGTATCCTGAAAACGCAGGCGGTTATTGGGCTCTCTGCCTTCCCATTCGCGGAACGAGCTGCTAGATGTCGTAGACAAGCGTGCGCACTGCTCTGCGGCACTTTCCTCAGTTCAAGTCACGGCAGCGGTGATCGGAACCATTGTGGTTACCAGCATCGCCATTTGCATCGCTTGGATCGCGTCGTGCATCGCCGCGCCAGCCAACTCACCGTTCACAAGCGACTGAATGCGATCCTCCTTCTTCTTGAGAGCTTCTTTTTCAAACGGAATCCTCAACAGATCAGCCGACGCCGCGAGCGAGAGCAATACCACTGTGCTCGGGTCAACTTCGCACACATCGGTGAAGATTGCAGCTGCAAGTCGGCGGATGAGTTCCAGTTCAGGGGCGGGATCGATCTCCGGATAGATTCGCCGACTAAACATATGGAGGACTTTGTCTTTGTCGGTTCGCAAAATGCCCTTCTCACACAACTGAGTGGCCACCCGGTGCCGCAAATTCTTGATCCCCGAAAAGCGAACTACCCAGGTATCAAGGGGCGCACGCCGTTTGGCGTCCCCAATTTTGGCGAGGCACTCGTCCAGAAGCAGATCCCCGAGAGGCGTGGCATCTACCAGGTCGGCGAGCTTCTTTTTCTTGGCCTCCACAACCCGTATTCGCCCATGAAGCAAGAGTTCGGCGAGTATCGCTCCTGCAATCGCGAACTCACACCTTACCCCTGCCTCTACCGTGCCCGCCTTGTCTTTCAAGGCGAGAAGGAGAATCTCCTCATGGAGCCAGCTCTTCTGCATGTTCTTCCTTTCACGCGCTTACATGCAGACAAACGAAATCTAGAGCCATCGGTTCCAAGA
>JAAESQ010000471.1 GCA_024229275.1 bacterium
GAAGCTTTAGCGTCGACAGCACCGCGTCCGATCAGCCTGCGACCACGAACTACGCCCTCAAACGGATTAACAGTCCACCCATCACCCGGTGGAACGGTGTCGAGATGCGAGGCGAAGAGCAACGTAGGACCCGCGAGACCAAAATCTACGGTTACCCGAACCGCCTTATCATCGAGAAACACATCAAGTCCGCTGCCTGCGGCCCAGGATGCCAAGTCTTGCGCCAACAGCTCTTCATCGCCCGAAACGCTTGGCGTTCGGACAAGGTCGACCAGAAGATCGGCCGCAGTCTCGGTGATGGCAGGAATCACAGCTCACGTTCCCGATAGGAGTCCAGCTCACGCTTCGCGACGATCATCGTCCCGCTGCCGTCTCCAGTGAATAACTCCACCAAGAGGGCATCCGGAGCGCGTCCGTCGATGATGTGAGTTCGACGCACGCCATCCGCTACGGCCCGCATGCATGCCTCGACCTTCGGTCTCATCCCGCCGCGCACAGATCCCTCGGAAAGCAGCTGTTTGAGATCATCCGGACAGGCAAAGGCCACCAACGACGAAGGATCCTCAGGATCACGCAATAGTCCCGGGGAGCCGGTCAGAAAAACTAGCTTCTCTGCATCAAGTGCACTGGCAAGTGCCTCCGCAATCGTGTCGGCGTTGACGTTGAGCACCTGTCCCTCGTCGTCGCACCCCAATGACGCGATAACCGGTACCGATCCGTTGTCGAGCAGCACTTCGAGCACCGTCGGATCTACACTCTGCACATCACCGACTTCTCCGAAATCCACTGTTCGTTCATCGCCGTCGTCATCCCGGATGACAACCGGAGGTCGTCGGCCGAGCGTCAGGAGACGCCCGTCAACACCCGAAAGACCGACGGCACTCACGCCTTCCTTTCGCAAGGCAGCAAGCACATCCACACTGATGCAACCCGCGACTGCCATTTTTGCAACTTCCAGAGCCTTTGGAGACGTCACACGCCGGCCGCCGACAATTTCCGGCTCTATCCCCATTTTGCGTGAGAGATCGCTCGTCTGGGTTCCCCCACCGTGGACGAGGACAATCCGTATCGACAACGAGTCGAGCAGCGCAACAGCAACGGCCAAATCCGCAAGCGCCCCGGGGCTGGACAACACCTCACCGCCAAGCTTGATGACAAAGGCCTGACCGCGATA
>JAAESQ010000472.1 GCA_024229275.1 bacterium
GAAGGTGTGAATGCGGAATGGGCCCTGGATCAGGTTGCCGCTCGTTTTGTCGCGCAATTCGAAGCATTGGGTGATGCATACCTTTCGGAACGAAAGCTTGATGTGCTCGACGTAGCAACACAGATCATGCATTCACTGCAGGGCTTGGACTTGAGCCAGTTGTCTGAGCTGGATCGTCCTGTCGTCCTCGTGGCAGATGACCTGCCCCCCTCTCGGACCGTTCAGCTGCCTTTGGACAAAGTCCTCGGTTTTGCGCTTGAGACAGGTGGGCCGACTTCGCACACTACGATCATTGCCAGATCCCTCGGCATCCCTGTGATTGTAGGTGCGAGAGGATTGTGTGAGGCGGCACTGCACTCCCGTGAAATAGCTCTGGATGCGTTTGAGGGGAAGATCGTCTTTGATCCAGATCCCACCGAAATGCGCGAGTTTGAATCAAGACAGCGGGAGTACCAAGAGCAGCAACAGCATCTGATCCACATGCAGTCCTTGCCGACCGTTACAAGAGATGGTCGACCCATCAAACTGCTTGCCAACATCGATCTTCCAAGTGAAGTAGACAAGGCATTGCAGTGGAACGTAGATGGCATAGGTCTCTATCGTTCCGAGTTTCTCTATATGAAAGCGAGCCCGAGCCTACCGTCCGAGCAGGACCACATTGAGTTCTACCGAGACCTTGTGGATGCGATGTCAGGACGCCCGGTTACGATTCGTACGTTTGATCTCGGGGGTAAGAAACTCGCACGCGAGGTCATCGGCAGTCCGGAGGCTAACCCGGTTCTTGGGCTCCGCGGGATACGGCTCTGTTTACTCAAGAAAGACTTTTTCAGAACTCAGCTTCGTGGACTATTGCGTGTAGCAGGAGAGTTCGAACCCGGCCGTGTGCGAATACTGTTTCCGCTAATCACAGGAATTGAAGAAATACGTATTGTAAGGTTGTTGGTCACGCAGATCACTCAGGAGTTACGAACGGATGGGTACGAAGTGCACGACCAAGTTCCGCTCGGCGCTATGGTCGAGGTACCTTCGGCTGCGGTGATGGCTGATGAATTGGCGAGAGAAGTCAGCTTTGTTTCGATAGGCACGAATGATCTGATTCAATACACGTTGGCGGTCGATAGATCCAACGAACTCGTCGCGAGTCTTTATCGGCCAACTAATCCGGCGGTAATTCGTCTTATTGCGAAGGTCATCGAAGCAGGAAGCAACGCAGGCGTTGACGTGACGATGTGTGGCGAAGCGGCCGCGGAGCCGCTGATGGTTCCTGTCCTTATCGGTCTCGGACTTCGCCGATTGAGCATGAATCCCCAGGCGGTTTCCGTCGTACGCAGCCTGATCCGTCAGCTGTCTTACCGTGAAACCGTCCATCTTGCCAGAAGAGCGCTGCGAATGGTTACTGCTCGCGACGTCGAGGAGTTGCTTCTCGAGAAGCTCGCGATTTCATTCGCAAAGACGAGAATTCAAGTATAGGCATGCTAGCATTCTGAGAGAGGTAACGAAATGACACTGATGAAAGCACGTATCGTGGACAAGCCGTGGGGTCACGAGGAGATCTTCGCTGAGACTGAGTTCTATGTCGGGAAAATCCTCTTTGTGAAAGAGGGAGAGGCCCTGAGCCTACAGTTTCACGAGAAGAAGACAGAAACCTTGCGCGTACTTGATGGACAGCTGAATCTGACTACCGGATTGGATCCCGAGAAATTAGAGTGCGTGGAGCTCCAATCCGGAGATGTTTTTCACATCGAACCTGGGCGCGTACATCGGATGGTCGGGGCCAGTGACTGTCATATACTTGAAGTCTCGACACCGGAGCTAGATGATGTTGTACGACTGGATGATAGATACGGGCGAGAGGGAACAAACCAGCCGTGAGCTGAAAAGACTCACACTGGTCGCCGCGGCGGTGTTGACGAGCCTTATCGGAGCTGGTTCCTTTGCATCTGGTCAACAATCGCCGACAGAAGCCAAACCGACGCCGTCACAGCTATCTGAGTACGCAAAGAAGACTCGACTGAGACGACCGGAACTCAGCAGTGCTGGACAGACGCAGAAAAATGATGGCAAGGAACGATCGTCAGCTGCGAACCCGTCTTCGTCAAATACTCCGGGGCAAGGCGTGGATGGTGACACCTCCGTTGACGTGGTTGCACCCGAAGAGTTGCCGAAGCTTTCACGCGAGCAGTGGTTCCGTCTATTGCGGGAGCAAGAGGATACTCTCCGTCTTGCAGAAGCCGATCTCAAAGCCCAGGAGTCGCGAATCAGTGACCTGTGGGACCGCTTCTATGAGGAGGATGATCGGGAACTGAGAGAGACGCACATCCGTGCGGAGTTGGAACGCGGTTTTAACGAACGAGCGTCTCTCGAAAAACTACTCACTGAAAAAAAGGCACGATACCAAAGGACGCAGGAAATGGCCCAGAGAGTAGGCGCAGCACCTCGAGTTCTACTGAACAATGAACGTGGGGGCTGATAGCGTTCCAAGCGGAGGATTGGTAGAATCCAGAGCCCTGTAATGGGCCGGAGATTGAGAATGCGAACCTTTCTTATTGAAACTTGGGGTTGCCAGATGAATCAACATGATTCTGAGCAACTGACGGGGCATCTCCTCAAGGCGGGTCTTCGACCGGCAGGGGAGTCAGAATCCCCTGACCTGATTCTCCTCAATACGTGTTCAGTACGGGAGAAACCAGTCCAAAAAATCCTCTCTCGCATCGGCGAACTCGCAGGAAGAAAACCACAACCGACTATTGGAGTCTGCGGATGTGTCGCTCAGCAGGAAGGTAAAAAGCTTCTAGAACGTTCCCCAGCTGTTGGGTTTGTCTTAGGTCCGGGACAGAATTCGAACGTAGGCTCTGCACTGCATTCGCTGCGCCAGGGAGAACGATCTGTTCTCACTGATTTCGACTCCGAACTCGAGGTCAACTACCGAACCATTTTCCGAAAGAGCCCGACCCGAGGAATGATCACGATCATTGAAGGGTGTGACGAATTCTGCACCTTCTGTATTGTGCCCTACACCAGAGGACGGGAACGGAGTCGACCCTTCCAAGAGATACTCAATGAAGTTCGTCATATTGTGTCGTCGGGACTGCACGAGGTTGAGCTCTTGGGTCAGACCATCAACAACTACCAATGTCCTGAAACTGGAAAAGGTCTATCCGCTCTTCTCGAATCCGTGGCTCAGGTTCCTGGGCTTGAACGCATTCGGTTTATAACTTCTCATCCCCGCTATTTTGACGATCAACTCATCGATGTCCTCAGTCGACATACAAATGTCTCACGCTATCTTCACCTGCCTCTGCAGGCCGGTTCGGATCCAGTCTTGCGCCGCATGCGCCGACGTTACACACGAAGCGAATACCTGGACCTGATAGGGAAAATTCGTGGCGCGGTTCCTGATATAAACCTGTCGACCGACATCATCGTCGGTTTTCCCGGTGAAACAGAAGACGACTTCGAATCTACGCTTGAAATTCTAGAGGAGATTCGATTCGGTCAAGTGTTTGCCTTTGCTTACTCACCGCGTCCGGGAACTCCAGCAGCGAAATATGACGAGGTGGTGCCCCAAGCAGTTCAGAAGGAAAGACTTCAGCGTCTGTTTGCCGTGACAAATCGAATCTCGCACGAACTTAACCAGCTTCAGATTGGACGAGAGGTCAAGGTCCTGATTGACGGGCCGAGCCGTCGGCGTGATTCCGACTGGCAGGGGAGGGCGGATGACAACCGAGTCGTGAATTTCCCCAAAGCTGGAGACCTGGACGTTGGTGATCTCGTCACGGTCAAAGTACTCCGCGCCGGAGCTCACTCACTCTCTGGGAAATTCCAACGTCAGCTCTCAAATCTGCGCCTCCCTATCCTTGAAAACTCATCACTCTGATGAGACGGAACCGTTCACTTTTGAATCCACGCAGTTAAGTTCCACCTTGACAGCCTGCCGTCGCATCGGCAGATTGGAAGTATGAGTCCGCACACACCACCGCAAGATTCCATTGCTATGGAAATCAAGGGCTTGATTCTCGACCCTAGCACCAGTTCTCCCGTCGTGGTTCTGCACACGAGCACGGATGGCGAGTGGTTTCTTCCAATCTGGATCGGGCCTGCTGAGGCAAACTCAATAGCGTTACACCTCGAAGGAGTGGAACCTCCCCGGCCAATGACGCATGATCTATTCGTGACAGCGCTGAGCGCCTGCGGCATGACAGTGCCTTTTGTATTTATCAACTCGCTCTCAGATTCAGTCTTTTTTGCCGAAATTCCTCTCGTCGATCGGGATGGAAATGTCCAAACAATAGATGCCCGGCCTTCAGATGCGATCGCGATCGCGATCCGAGTTGAAGCCCCTCTGCACGTTGCAAAAGAAGTATTGGACCAGGCAAGAGTTCCAGGCGCTTCTGGCGAGGATGCCCTCAGACTCATTCTTGAGAGACTTCGCCCTGAGGACCTCGGTGAGTACCAAATGTGATCGGCGCCACTTCTTTGCGATACATTGACACCCTTCAGTTCGCACCCCTATAGTTGACCACTCAAAAGCAGCGGAGGCGCTAGCAATCTATGATCGTTGCGATCACAAACCAAAAAGGCGGTGTCGGAAAGACGACCACCGCAATTAATCTCTCTGCGGGAATGGCACAAAAGGGACTCAAGACGCTACTTGTCGATCTTGATCCTCAGTCAAACTCGACAATGTCCCATATCTCGCTCGACGAGATCGAGACCAACATGTTTGATGTACTCTCGAACGAAGTGCCAATAGGCGATGTGGTTATACCATCTAGTGTAGATAATCTTTTTCTCGCCCCATCGAAGATCGCAATGGCCAAACTCGAGGTTTCTCTCATCGGCGAACTCGATGCTCCATATCGACTGAAGGATCGGCTCTCAGAAGCGGCAGGGGAGTATGACGCCATCGTGCTTGATACTCCTCCGACGCTGGGATTGATCACTGTCAATGCCCTAGTGGCAGCTTCGCACGTGCTGGTTCCAATTCAATCGTCGTATTTCGCGCTGGAAGGTACGGATGATCTTCTCGTAACAATCGACAAGATCAAAGCCCGACCGAACACAGAACTGCAATTGCTCGGCGTTCTTATTACGATGTACGACCGCCGCACAGTTATTTCACGACAGGTAGCAACTGAAATCCGGGAGGTATTTGGCGACTTGGTCTTCGACACACACATCACCAAATCAGTTCGTCTCGAGGAATCGCCAGCACATCGAACCAGCATCTTCGAGCACGCGCCGAGTTCAACCGGAGCCTATGAGTACTATCGACTGTGCGAGGAGGTTCTCCAACGTGTCGGCTCCTAAACGCGGTCTTCCTCCACGCAGCGGTATGCGACACGACCGGCACTTTGTCGACGAGTTGGCGACCCGAATGGGTGAGGGAATCGGTCGCATGATCCCAACCGACTCGATCTCTAGCGCTCCAGATCAACCGCGATCAAATTTGGGCGATTTGTCTGACCTTGTTTCTTCAATCTCCAGACATGGAATACTCGAACCTCTACTGGTGCGTCGCCGAGACGGCGGTAAATACGAACTCGTTTCAGGTGAGCGGCGCTTTCACGCAGCTTTAGAAGCCGGGCTTTCGGAAGTTCCGTGTGTTGAACTCGAAGTCGATGATACCCAAGCGCTCGAAATTGCTCTCATCGAGAATTTGCAGAGAAAGGACCTCGATCCCTTCGAAGAGGCAAACGGCTTCCAAACTCTCGTTGACAAGTACGAATACACCCATGAATCAGTCGCAAAGGCCGTCGGTCGATCTCGTGTAACGATAACCGAGGCTCTTGCGTTGTTGACCATTCCGACCGAAGTTCAGAATGAATGTCGGCATGCCGACATTGCTGCAAAGGGCTTGTTGGTAGAGATCGCAAAAGCAAAGGACCCTGCGCTGATGCGGGTCTTGCTCTCGAATCTCGTGAATGAAGGCATCGACAGAGCTGAACTTCGACGCCGGCGTAAGCTCCTAGCGGAAGGCAAGGATCCATCCCAATCGGCTGAACCCAAAATTGCTGACGATCAAGCCAAGACTCCGAGAGATCGGCCATTCGTTTGGCGGTTTAAGCATCCAGAACAACCGTTTTCTGTTTCGCTTTCGTTCCGAACAGAAGCCGAGCCAGAGACCTCGGAAGTCATCGCAGCGCTCGAGTCATTGATCGATGAGCTGAAACAGAAGACCTCCGAAAACAAGAAACAATAGGAAATCGCCAGAAGGAAGGGGGCCGGCAATTGCCGCTGCCTCGTTCTTTTTCAGTTCTAGGTTTACATAATATATGTTATCGGACCCTGCATGCGGAGCAGTTATCTGTGGAAAACATCACACCTGTGGAAAAGCTGTGGACGGGATGAGTAGAGTGTCCTTGGTGTAGTAGACTCCCCTTCGTGACCAGGAACAGCCTATTGAACCGCCTTGTGCCGATGACCACCTTGGACCGCTTCATCATCAGTGAAGTTGCCAGCCCGACGGCTCTGGGATTTGTGGCCTATACCTTCTTCCTATTGATGCGGCCCATCTTCAGCCTTGTTGAACAGGTCTTTGTTCGC
>JAAESQ010000473.1 GCA_024229275.1 bacterium
GTCCGTCTCCCTGCGCTCGAGTCGCTCGCAATACTCCGAGCGACTCACAGTCACCGTCGCCGCCACTCTGAGATGCGGGCTCCTGAATCGACTGGATTCTCTTTTGAGCCTGACGATACTCGTCTGCAGTGCAAGGCTCAACACGCTTAAAGGCTGCCAATGCCAGACTTTGGCGCCGCTCCGTGAGATGGCCGATTCCCTCACTGAACGCCTTGCGCGACGTTTCCATTCGCTTCTCGACGGTGGCGATGAGGGCTCTGGCTTGGGTATGTTGCTCAGGAGTCTGGTCACTGATGCGGCGTAGTTTGGCAAGCGCTGATTCGCAATTACCATCCTCGAGGTCGCGTCGCCCCTGGACCAAGTAGGCATCGGCCTGTACCGCCATCGGGTTGATACCGGCTGGTGTCGGAGTTGAGGCAGGGAGATCCGGTACAGGCGTGGGCGGAACAGCTGTCGGTGTCGGCACAACGACCCTTGGTTGCGGGGTCGGTCGAGGCAGCGCCGGTGTTGGCGTGGCAATGGGTTCGATAAGCGGCGTTGTTGTTTTAACCGGTGACGGGGTCGGCTGACGTTGAACGCCGGGATCCGCCGCTGGAGTCGTACGCGACGCACTCACCGTAGAAGGACTATCCTCGGTGTCAGGACCAACAATCGCATCTGACGGTTTCGACTCTGGTGGCGCAGCTGCTGTGGCCTGTGGTGCTTCCTGCAATCGGCCACGCATCAGGTCATCCATCGCCGCGATCCAAAGCTGCAGCTCGGCGAGATTCGCCTCTGGCAGCATGTCGCTCCAAGCTTCGAGTTCAGCATCGGTCTTTTCTCGGGCATCTTCGAGAGAGGCGAGTCCTCTCACACGGCCTTCGTTCGAGTCTGCGTCTTGCTGATGAGCAGAGCCAGGCGTGTAAAACGCGCCAATTGCACGCTGCCAATAACGCGTCAATAGCCGTTCTGCCACTCGATTCAACGAGGCGTCCGAAGGTGGCTCGTCAGTGACAAGTGGACGAATGACCTCGAGTGTCGCGGCGACAAGAGTCTTCCACCGCAGTTCATCGGACGAACTCTCGAGTGCCGAGGCAGGCATTTGCTGCTCGATACACGGCGGGCTCTCGCTCAGGAGTACCGTCGGGAAGGTCACATCTTCGCGATTGAGTAGGAATCTGTCGCAATCCAGAGGGAAGACCTGTTCTCTTACAATCCACTCCACCCCAAGATCGGCCTCTGTGTGATTTTGGTATTGCAAGCTCTGGCTCAACGCCAGACCAATCCAACTGGTCAACCACGAAGCATGCGTGCTCGAAGGCACGACCGCATGCATCACAGGATTGAGGACATGACCTGCTCCATAATCTCGCAGTTCTATAGCTGCAACTGGTGCAAGGTCGTTTTCACTGACATAGGTCCTCACTGCCGCAGGATCGGAGGACCATAGAAACACAACCGGACGTACCAGTTCGAAGTTGCCGGCATCCATCAGAGCGATCAGTGTGCGCACAACTTCGAGCATCGCCGCAGCGCCACCGACCGGCGATATCTCAGCGCCCACGGATAGATCGGCAAACAACAGCAGTGGAGGAACGTCCTCAGCCTCGTTCGCATCGAGAGCTGGTTGCAGTCGCGCTGACACCACCTGCACTTCAGCCTCTCGAAGGTCAACTTCGATGTCGACCGCAAGCCTCACTTGCTGTCCTCGCAGGAGGGCCCGGCGCAGATCGAGAGCCGTTCCCTGCATCACCGTCATAGCAAACGTCCCGGGCCGTATGCTTCCGGTGTTGCCGTCTGCGAAATTCTGGCGTGGCAGTTGCTCTGGATCGAGTACCCCTCGATCCAGTTCATCCTCGAAGTAGGAAATGACCCCGAGGGCGCCTCGGTCCAGTACAGCCTCACGGTAGACCTCGGCGAGATCTCCTGAGGCAAGAGCAAGTTTGCCCGAAACGTCTTTCCCTAGATAGCTATCCGGTCCATCTCCGACACCCACGTCCACCAGATCAGCTTCTAGCTTTGCTACCGAGCTGGGATGAGCTACGCATCCGGGAGAAGTCTCAAGGCGGATCAACTCTTCTCCGCTCAACA
>JAAESQ010000474.1 GCA_024229275.1 bacterium
GAGAACATTGAGTTGGTTCGAGGGGCTATCAAAACGCTACTTCTAACCGCACACCATAGCCCGCGGCAGGCGAGCTTGCGTCGTCAACTAGCGTGCGCGTATGTCCGCTTCACGCCCTGAGTCAGTCTGTCAAGTCATTTCAGCGTTTTCGGACGGATTGAGAAGTGGCGATCCACGACGCTTAAGCGCATTGAGGTAGGCGGACTCGTTGTACGGAGTCCCGGTCTGCCAGCAACGGTAGAGAATGCGGATCCACTTGAACGCTAGGGCGCGTACAGCGGCCTGGTAGGAACAGCCTTTATCGCGTTGCTGGCGATAGTAAAGGCCGGCCCAGAAGGATTTGTTAATCGTCTGGGCGGCCCACTCGACAAAGGTTTGTCGCAGGAAGGTCGGGCACTGCCATCGCCAATGGACCCAGTGCTTCTTACCGCTACGCTCGGTCACCGGCGCGATACCCGAGTATTTCTGCACTTCCGCCGCGCTGGCGAAACGCTCGCGCTGTTCACCGAAGGCAACCAGCAGCCGGGGCGCCAGCGACGGGCCGGCACCGGGCAGTGCGCTGAACAAACCGTAAGCGGCGTGCTTCGGTGCGAGGTTAGCAATCTCATCGTCGAAGCGACGGATGGCCTGCAAGGTCACCCGCAGCTGCTCGGCGAGCACGAGCGCGTGTAATCGACGCGGCGTGACAACAGCCTCATCCAGCGTGAGCGCTCTCGCCGCCTTGATGGCTTTCAGACGAGCATCGAGGACGTGAGAAAATCGCATGTTGTGCTCGTGAAAAAACCTTTCAAGGGTGTTTTTTCGAGCTCGTTTGACCTGTGTGAGTGTCGGCCAACGAGAAATGAAGTCACAAAATAGCAGTGTATCAATGCGGTCGAACCACTCAAGTGTTTGCGGGTAATATTGTTTTAGCGTATTTCGCAAACGATTGGTGATCCGGGTCCTGTCGTTGACTAGACCTCTTCGCTGTTCCACGAGAGACATCAGAGTACGCATCTCGACACTTTGTGGTTTCAACGGTTTGAAGCGATCTGGATAGTGCAGAAGTAGATCCAATGCGAGTTCTGCATCGGTCGGATCATCCTTGGCTCGACTGGGTTTGAACGCTTCACGGTACTTCGCCAACGTTGATGGATTAACCGGAAAGATCACGAAGAAATCGTACCTCTGGAGCGCATAGACAATGGGTCCTTTGGACAACTCCAGCGCGATAGCGATAACACCACCAAATCGCTTATGAAGTGACTGTGCCCATTGTTCGATCTGGTCCACTTGATGCGAAATACAGTCGAACTCCCGCTGTTGACCACCCGCAGCCTGCACACAAAGGTCA
>JAAESQ010000475.1 GCA_024229275.1 bacterium
CATCAAGGCCTATCAGAACCGGGCAGCGGCTTACGACGCGCTGGGGAAGAAGGCCGAGGCGAAGGCCGATCTCGTCAAGGCCAAGCAACTACAGAAGAAACTCGAATCTCGCGAACCGGTTCCCGTATAGAGAGGTATCCGATGGGGTGGGTGGGGCCACCCCTTTATAGGTGTCGACTTCGGTCACTTTGTTGCGGTTCGTTGCGCGAGGAGTCGGGCGGTGGAAACGTGTTTCTTTCTGAGGCCGCCGGTTCTCTTGGGCGGCGGATTCTTGGGGCCGCGTTTGTTTTTCAGGAAACGATGGAGCGGGACATGAGAAGCGCACTTTCGCAGGAAGGTCGCCATTTGGCGTGGCGTTGCCTTGGCGAAACGGTTGCGCCATTGTTCCGGCGGGATTGCCACCATCATGCCGCCTTGTACCGCTTTGATTTCCGATTCCAGATAGTAGCCCGAGATTCGCTCCGGCAACGCTTCGGCGCCGTGAATCGCACGCAACGAAGCCTTCACGACGCTCAGGGTATTGTACATCATCAAGGCAATGCAATAGGCCAGCAAGGCTGCCCGCGGGTAACACAACGTATCGATTTCGGCGTTAAGTGCCTGCCCCAATTCTTGGAAGGCAGTCTCCACGGCCCAGCGTTTGCGATAGATCTCGGCGATCTTGACCGCCTTGACCTTTGCGGGAAGATTGGTCAGCACGTGCATCACCGTGTCGCCGTCACGCGTTGCCACGTCCAACTCGATCGTAATCCTCCGCAGAGTCATCGTCGCACCGCTAGTCGGGTCGTCAATCTCCAACTGCTGCTCGTAGACCATGCCCGTATCGCATCGTCCCACGCGGCGGCGTTTGCCGAGCAGCCGTTTGCCGCTAAGCGTTGTGCCGTGCTGCCGAATCACGAAGAAGCCTTTGTGTTTGGCGATTCCGAAAAGGAACATCGTGGTGCAGAAATTGCGGTCGGCGATCCACAAGTCGTTCTCTTCAACGGTACGCAAGATCTCCGGCAAGAGTTTTCGCTCTTGGGTATAGCCGTCTTCACAAGGAACAGCGTCGACGGCGAGCATTTGTTGCGGGTCCAACACGACCAGCCAGTGGCCCGGCAAAGGCGACGAACTCAGCGTTCGGGTTTCCTTGAGGCGATGTTCGGTTCCACCCAGATGCTTGCCGTCGATGATCTTGGCCCGATAACCCTCAAGCAACGGCGGCAA
>JAAESQ010000476.1 GCA_024229275.1 bacterium
GCTTGGAAAACCCGCTGCGGATTTTCCACAGTCGTCCGCCCACCAAGACGAGGGGGCTAATACACGAATAGATCGTTGACATTAACCCAAAGGTAACGAAATGTTAGGCCGTGTTGCCATGCGATAAATGCCCTTTGGCATCGCTCAGAAGTACCCTTCCATGAGGTCGTTGACCCACTGAGGAACGGTAGCTTCGCCCACACGATCGTAGTGCGGATAGTAGGGCTTGATATCAAGTACCGGTGTTCCGTCGATCGCATCTAGACCTCTGACCTCGATCGAAGCCTCAGACACGGCGACGATTTCAACCGCGGTGACGCCGATAGGGTTCGGGCGGTGCTTCGCACGTTGCGAGAAGATCCCCACTTCGGGCATTGACGCCAGGTCTCTGGGGCGGCGTTTAAGATGCTGGTCAAGTTCAAATGATGCCCCATGAAGATACGTGACTACGAGAGCGTGGGAGAACTGATCAAGCCCCTGCAACCCGCCCCGATACTGTTCTTCAAGATCGATCCTGGAGACCACTTGCCCCCAGTTAACGTCAACAGCCTCGGTCGCAGCTGACGAGACATAGCCAATCGGCTGAACTTGGATTTGACCCATTCTGAAAAATGCCTCCGCCGACCGAGCCCAACGCCTGAGTTCAGCGGACGGGGTGGTCGGCGCTTGCGCCGCTAGCCCCAGTCCGCTTCAACGACTTGTTGGAATTAAGTCTACGTTTTTTGTTTTGTTTGCGATGGATTGAGTTCCGGAAAGCACGGGACACCTGGTGTATTCCGAACGCGACCTGAGGTCCAAATCACTTGAAACGATCATCAGCCACGTTCGTGCGCGCCCTGGCGGCTTCAAGCCATCCAAAACGCACTTCAGTGCGACTATCAAATTCACCTACATACGGTTTGATATCCAACACCGGAGTACCATCAAGGAAATCCATGTTTCTGATTTTGACTATGTTTCCATCTACTGATACCAGGTCGACAACAGATAATCCGATTGGGTTCGGACGATTCGGCGCGCGAGTTGCAAACAGGCCGCGGAGCTCCGTATCAAGAAACGGCACCACCTTCAGTCTGTAATCAGTCGAGTGATGGAGGTGGCATAAAAGAATAATGTGAGAGAAGCCTTCCAGATCGTTAAGACCATCGGCATATTCCTGAAAAACCTCCACTTCACCCCTCGCGCCCTTTGCCCTCGAAGGTTGAATAGGAGTACCAGCCCGCTGATGGAACGGACTGTGGACAACGCCTATCGACGAATACTCAACGTTCATGATGACCATTCTCCTACCAGGGATAGATCGACGCCTGTATTTGTTCCGGTCTGACTTCCATTTGGACGAATCCTCCTATCTGGCCCCGGGTCACTTGTTCGCGGAAATTTCGTTGAATATTCCAATACGCAGCAACGCGCCGGATCCAACCGAGCCTAACGCCTGAGTTCAGGGGCGCGAGCGGTCCGGCGTTCACGCCGGTGCTGGCGATTACATTGCCGGAGGCCTCTAGGCCGACGATCTGCAATGTAGTCGACAGCAGCTCGTGTCACCTGCAACGAAATGTTAGGGCCCCCACCAGGCCCGCTGCTCGGCCCTGGACCAATATGACTAGAAACAAGGCTGAAAATCATAAATCGCCGTCGGGTTATGGTATTTTTTAAGGTCTCTTAAATTCAACAACTTACATTCTTGTTTCTTAGGAGGCAGCGTGGCCGATGTGTCACCTATGTCCCCGGCCCCTTCAGGCCTTACTGGGACTTACCCGCGTTTCATTACCGAACTGGACCATCAGGTAGTTGGGCTGAGTGCCACACCGCGACAATCCAAACCTGGTCACCCATCACCCTGTAGAAGAACCGATACGGAGGAACGATGACCTCTCGAAACGGCAGGTCCGGGAACTCCGGAATGTGCCGTCCAGAGTCGGGGAATTTCTGAAGGCGCCGCAAACGGTCTTCAGCCTTTTCACGAAACTTCAGCGCTGCAGACGACTTGTCGCGGCGAATGTATGAGATCGCACCTAAGAACTGCTTCCGCGCTGTTGGTGTGAAAAGTACTTTCACTGAGAGTCACCGGCGAGCAGCTCGTCAGCTTCGGCAAGCACTGAGTCGAGATCGTGGCCGACGCCCGCTGCGATTTCCTGATCGCCATGAGCAAGAAGCCGAAGTACTTCAAGATCACGCTCACGACGTTCGTACTCTTCCACGCTCAAGAGCACTGCAGCGGCTCGACCGCGTTGAGTCACGACCACAGGTTCCCTGGAGTTGCGTATTCGCTTCAGAAGGGCAGCCGCCCCCTGTCTCAGATCGGACACAGGAATGATGTCAGGCATACGCGACATGAGTACCTCCAGGCGTCATGTTAAGTGTACCATTGAAGATACATTCAAGAACACTAGAGATTGAATACACCTAACGCCTGAGTTCAGCGGCGCGAGCGGTCTGGCGCCCTACGCCAGAGCTGGTGGTTACATTGCCGACGGTCGCACCACGCAGTAGGGGGCGGTTGGTTTCACGGGCAGATGTTCGAGCTGCCCAGTGACCCACCGCTCATCTCAGCGGGTCACGTGCGCCAAAGGCGCGCCGTAAGACGGCGATCTGCGATGACACCACGTCATAGGGAGCGGCCCGGGTGTGCCATCGGTTCTTCCGGTGAGCAACCACCCGCTCATCTTGGCGTGACACAAGCTCCGTAGGAGCGCAGTCATCACAGCAGCTCGTGTCCGCTGCAACGAAATGTTAGGCCGAGTGGCCTCTGTGTTGGACTTCAAACTTGAACCTATGCGGGCTATTACTCAAGGATTCGGAGCAATTCCTCACGGGAAGTCTTTGTGTCGCGAAGGATTTTGGAGAGCAAACCAGGACCGACTGTTTCACCGGAATGCACCGGAACGGATGTATGGCGCCCATCCGGGTGGCGAAGGAAATGATGACTGCCTCTGATCCGCGAAACTTCGAATCCGATTCTGCCTAGCGCGGTGATGAGTTCTTTTCCTGTGATCCGTATGCGTGGGGTCATGAAGCGATTCGAACTCGCTGAACACCGATGAACTCGAGCGATTCGGTCGGTCGCCCCTGTTCTTCGAGGCAAAGCTCAATGACCTCTTGAACCCGCTCCATGAGTTGGTCCAGGGATTGCGCTTGAGTGTGGCACCCCTGGAGTGCCGGAACAGAGGCTACGTAATAACCCTCAGCATCCCTTTCAACGACGACGTCAAAGTCAGTAACCATGGTCCTATCTTAGCTCGGAGTTACCTGGGAGCCTAACGCCTGAGTTCAGCGGCGCGAGCGGTCTGGCGACCTGCGCCAGAGCTGGCGGTTACATTGCCGACGGCCGAAGGCCGGCGATCTGCAATGTAATCGACAGCAGCTCGTGTCACCTGCAACGAAATGTTAGGCCTAGAGCTCGCCGGCCGGTTCATCCAACTCTATGATGCCAGTAGTCAGGACGCCGATGATGATGCATGACAGCGACAACCACCGGAACACCACCGTCAACAAGGTAGAGAAGACTGTATGGAAATCTCCGCATCACCTTTTTGCGCACCTCACCTCGCACAATCGGCGATGCTTCAGGGAATTCGGTCACAAGATCGAGATTCCGCACTACCTCGTCAAGGAAATCAGCAGCGAGAGTGCGGGATCCGCCCACGTAGTGGTCGATCGCGTCCAGCAAATCGACCCGAGCACCGGGGAGAAAGCGAGGAATAGTCAACGAAGGCGTTCGCGAGCCTCGCTGAGAACCTGTTCTGCGGAGATAGTCTCAACCCGACCGGCTCGATAGTCGCGGATACGTCGTTCAGCCTCGTCGAGCCACAACCCTTCAGCTTCCTCCTCGCTAATGTCGTCAAGAGACTGAAGTAGCCGTTCAGCGAGCCGCGCCCGCTCCTCAAGGCTCAGGGCAAGGGCACTACTCAGAACGTCTTCGATCACATCCATAGCCCTATTCTACTCCAAGGGAACTGAAGTCCGACCTCAAATCGTGGATAAACATCGACCGATCCGCTTGCCAGCGCCGGGTAGGTCAGGGGCCTCACGGCCCCTTTCCCCCCTCAGAACCGTACGTGACAGTTTCCCGTCATACGGCTCAAGCACATACAAAGGCCGCCAGGGGCGACCCGGTTGATAGA
>JAAESQ010000477.1 GCA_024229275.1 bacterium
CGACCGATAAAGAAACAACGGTCCGACAGAAGGCTAATTCTGGCATTTCTCGAAGTGAGGCAGTTCGATAAGATGGCGTGGCTTTGCGGGGGGGATTCGCAAGGAGGCGATAGCCATGCCGTATTGTTGGCCAAAGGAAACGGTTTTCGAGGAGTTGGTGCTGAACGTTGAGGATCGGTTCTGTCCGGTTTGTGGCCGCAGGATGTCCATTTGCGACCACAGGCACCATCGCGTCTTCACGTTTGATGGTCCGCTGCATCTGACATGCAAACTCGTTCACTGTCCGAATGAGTCGTGTCCCGCCCATCGGCGGACGTTCAGCCCCGAAGCAGAGATGGGCATCGTTATGCCGTGGTGGGTTGTCGGCTGGGACGTCTTCTGCTGGATCGGTCATCGCCGATTTGCCCGACATTGGTCGGTTCCGCAAATCCGCGAGGAACTCGACGACAGCTATCGGATCGTCCTGTCCGACGATGCCATCGAGAAATACATCCACCGTTATCAGGCCATGGTGGCCGCCCGACAACAAGACCCACGGTTGTTGGCGGAAACGTATCGGGACGTGGAGGAAGTTGTTCTCTCGATCGACGGCTTGCAGCCAGAAAAAGGGCACGAAACGCTCTACGTGGTGCGCGAGCTTACCAAGAAGCGTGTGTGGTTCGCCGAGGCGCTCCTTTCTAGTTCCGAAGCGGAGGTTCGTCGCTTGCTCGTCCAGGCTCGTCAGTGGACAGAGCGTTTGGGAAAGCGAGTGCGCGTGTGGATGTCCGACAAGCAGGAGGCTTTCCTCAAGGGTATCGAGACGGAGTTCCCGGGTGTTCCTCACCGCTATTGTGAAAACCATTTCATGCATGATTTGGCCAAACCGGTGCTGGACATGGACAGTAACGCCAAGGTTCAAATGCGGCGGAAAGTACGGGGTCTTCGACCCATCGAACGCGAAGTCTTGGACAAGCGTCGCGGGCAAGACATCCAATCGGAAGAAGGTTCCTCTAATTGCAATGCTCCACCGGAACCGTCCAATTTGAGTGAAGAAGCTGGCGCCGTGGTGCTCGACTATTGTGTGGCTGTTCGCGGGATTCTCAACGACAATCACGGCGGCCCGCTCTATCCGCCGGGTCTTCGGATGTCCGACGCTCTGGGCGAAGTCCGTCAATCCCTCGATCGCAACTTCGAGGCAAAAAAGGGGGGCGCGGCGAAGCGTTGTTGCAACGGTTAGCCGCGTGCATTGATCGAGGGCGTGCCTTGGCGCAAGAGACCTTCGAGAAAGTACGATCCCATGCGGATCAAGTGCGCCGCGTCAGCGAGTTCTTGGACCCGAAAACGGCGGGTTGCAGCGAACGTCGGATGCGATTCGACAGGCTGTGCCACCAATTCCAACGCGAGGAAGACCCGGTACGCCAACATTTCGCCAAGTTGATGAGGAGCTTCCGGTCAGGGCTGTTCGCCGGCGGCGACAAAGCGGACATTCCGCGAGACAATCTGGATTTGGAGCGTTGGTTTCGCGAGCCCAAGGGCCATGAACGACGAATCCACGGACATTGTCATGCGGGTGTTCGCATTGTTCAAGAGGGCCCTACGATGGCACTAACACTGGACGCTCACCGGCATCATCCGCATCCATTCAGCGAATCGGAGCTTCGCCCGTATTGTCATGCCGCCGTGCCATCTTGCCAACGTGAAGCCGTTCATCGCCGAAAGATAATGCGCAAGGCTCGCTCAAAGCAGACCCGCCGCTTGCTATTGGAAGAACTCGAAAACCGATACCTCGACTCTTCCTAGCCTTCTATCGGGCCATTGTAAAGAAACGACCCTGCCCCCCGCTGGCGGGCCGAACGGGTACAATGGCGGAGTCGACTGTTTTCGTGCATCATCAAAGGAAGGATTCGCGAGACACGGGGAGAGTTGCTACAACCGCTTTACC
>JAAESQ010000478.1 GCA_024229275.1 bacterium
ATCGACGAGCATGATCTCAACGACCGGTCGCAGGCCGGCCATCGCCGCGGTAACGGCGGCGCCTAGGAATGCTGATTCACTGATTGGCGCCGGTCGCACGCGCTGTTCGCCGAATCGTGCAAAGAGATTCATACGCAGTCCAGGGACATCTTCGCCAAACGTAATGACCCGTTCGTCATCAGCCATGGCCTGGGCAAGAGCATCTTCGATCGCTTCGGCGTAGGTCAGCTCCCTCATGGCTGCACCTTCTCGGATTTCGTGGCGGTGTCGATGGCTACTTGCACCTCCAACTCGACGTTGGCCTCGATAGAACTCCTGTGCGCGGGGTCAAGGTCTAGGCGTTGAAGATATCGGCGGATTGGATCCCATCCTCTGCAAGTGATCATGTCCGCTGCTCGACCCAGTATTCCTGTGATACTGCTCAAACTGTGGATGCGTTCACCGACAGAAGAGCCCGAGAGGCTGGAGCTGGCCGACAGCAACGGCCCGACCTTATCCTTCAATTCGGTGATTGGTCGTCGCACGATACGAAGAAGTGGGTCGCCGAGGAAATGACCCTCAGGGCGGGAACAGGTGGCGTGCAGAAAGCCCGGACCCCGGCCGGAACGTGCGCGTTCGACGAGATTCGCGGCGGCAGTCCAAACGGATTCGACGTCAGCTCCGTCGACACTTGTCGTAGTGATGTCGAAACTGCGAGCCCGTTCGCAGAGATCGCCTGCTGTCACCTGTCGCGACGGAGTGGTGATCGCCATTCCATTGTCTTTGCAAACGAAAATTACTGGGAGCTTCCAGGTGGAGGCGAGGTTGAGAGACTCCATCAGCATGCCCTGGTTCATAGCGCCTTCACCGAAGAAGGCGAGAGCAACCTTGTTGGGACGAAGATGCTGATGAGCAAGAGCAAAACCGCACGCCGCCGGCCCTGCCGCGCCAACGATCCCGGACGATGCAGCGAGGTGTTCTTTGGAGTAGAGGTGCATGTGACCACCCATGCCGTGGCACAGCCCGTCAGCACGACCCAGACATTCTCTGATGATTGCTGCTGGATCGATGCCGCGCATCACCATCGGCGAAGTGGAACGATGGTCGAGCGCCATGGCGTCGCCGTCGCCGAGATGGCTCACGGTACCGGCGATGATCGCCTCCTCGCCGATGCCGGAGTGCATCTCACCGGAGATTTTGCCTTCATGCCAGAGCTTGCCGATCGCCTCTTCTACGAGGCGGCTCAGCAACATGAGACGGTACAGCGCGACCCGATCAGGTTGCACGGTGCGTTCCCTCCAGTTTGTGGTGAGCTAGTTCCAGCGTAGCAGAGGCTGTGCAGGGCGGACGGCTATGCGGCAGGACAGGAAAACATTTTGAACCACAAAGATCACGAAGGGCGCGAAGGAGGAAACGCAAAGAAGATGAGTAGGGGCGGCTCATGGAGCCGCCGGGAGTGGCAGCACCTCTTTCGTCCGTCCTCTAACCTCTTCGACTCCTACCACCTCACGCCTGATCAGGACCGAAAGGTACGTGAGTTTTTGAACCGCCGAGATCGCGAAGAGCGCAAAGGGGACACAAAGAAGAAGGAAGGGGGCGGTTCTTCGAACCGCTGAGAGAGGTGATGTGTGAAGAGTGATGAAGTAAAGAGTGAAGAGGTGAAGAGTGAATAGAGAGAGACGAATCTGCTGTTTGAGCTTTGTTTCGGGAGAGCGGCTGCTGAGGAGGCAATGACTGCCTGGTGAATCACTCGGGGTTGGCGAGGACCTCAATCGTTCTCTTGCGACTGCGGAACTGTGCTCTGAAGAAGCAGGAGTTCATTGGGTTCTCTGCCCCTCAATTCGCGAAACCGATTGCCACAGGCAAACCGTGTCGGCAGCTGGTGTCAGACTTCGTGGATTGAGTCAGTACACCTGAGTTGGATCTCCTCTTCGCGTTGTCTTTGCGTACTTGGCGCACTTCGTGGTTCGAACTCACGCACGCTTCAGCTGACAACCGCGCTTGCTACTCCTCAGCTTTCGGCAGCGACTTGCTCAGCACCACAAATCCCACAATTCCGGACAGCAACGAGGCGATGAGAATTCCAACTTTGGCGCTGGCGATGATTCCGGCATCGTCGAAGGCGAGGTCCGAGATGAACAGCGACATCGTGAATCCGACACCGGCGAGGCAGCTGGCGCCCCATATCTGACCCCAGGTGACTCCTTCAGGAAGAGCTGCCTGACCAGTCTTGATCGCAAGCCAGGAGAAGAGCGAGATGCCCACCTGCTTGCCCAGGAAGAGACCAGCGATGATGCCGATGCTGATCGGATTGGCGAGGGCCTTGAAGATACCTTCACCAAGCGGAACGCCAGCGTTGGCCAGGGCGAAGATCGGCAGAATGAGTAGCGCCTGGACGGGATGGAGATAGTGTTCGAGGCTCAAACCCGCCGGGCGCATATCCTCCGCACACCGCGCAATGTCATCGAGAGCGTCCATCTGATTCTCGTTATCGAGCATGCTGTCGCGAGACAGCTCCGACGCTTTCAGCTCGGCCAAGCGTGTATCGGTAACGTGAAAGAATCGCTCGGGGTGAATACGACCTCTTACCGGCATCATGAAGGCCACCAGGATGCCGGCCACTGTTGCATGCACACCGGACGAGAAGACAGCGACCCAGATACCGAGTGTAACTATGATGAAGAAGCCTAGGCGACGCACACGAAAGACATTTAGCGCACCGAGCACTGCTAGCAGCACGCCGGCCACGATGAGGGCGCCGAGATGGATCTTCTCGGTATAGAAGACCGCGATGACAAGGACGGCACCGAGGTCGTCGGCAATGGCGAGCGCGGTCAGGAAGACCTTGAGTCCGATCGGCGCGCGGCTTCCGAACAGAGCGAGAATTCCGAGCGCGAACGCAATGTCGGTGGCCATCGGGATGCCCCATCCGGCGGCGCCGTCGCCACCGGCGTTGAAGATCGCATAGAACACGGCCGGAACAACCATGCCACCTGCAGCAGCGGCGACAGGAAGAATGGCTTTGCGCACGTCAGACAGTTGTCCGACGACAACCTCGCGCTTGATCTCGAGACCGACTACGAAGAAGAAAATTACCATCAGGCCGTCGTTGATCCAGTGGTGAAGGCTCAGTTTGAAAGCTGTGTCACCCCAGGAAACACCGACGTAGGTGTGGAGCAAGTTGTCATAGACATCAGCCCAGGGTGAGTTTGCCCAAACCAAAGCAACAATAGTGCACGCCAGCAGTAGGACGCTGCCCGCCACTTCTGAGTGAACGAACCAACTGAAGACACTCTGGATCCCGCTGTTGTTTTCAGACTTGCCGTGTGCCATGGGCTTTCTCCTGCTCCTGAGCTAGCGCCGGCGTCCGCCGCCGCCCCGATTCATGCTTCCCCCGCGTGAAGTCGATGGACGTGGGGCGGATCGATACTGTTGGCTTCGTGTTTGTCCTCGTGATCGCGCGCCATAGTCGCGATTCAGAGACCCAGTACTGGGTTGGGAAGGTCGAGTTGACGGCCGGGTTGAAGGCGATCCAGCGCTCGGTTGTAACGGTCGCGTTGACGGCCGCGTCGAAGGACTTCCTCCCCCTGGCTGTGAAGGTCGAGTCGTCGGACCACCGATATTGGGTTGCCAACCGCCTCCTTGACGCTGTTGCCAGTTTCCTCCCTGATCACGACGGTAGACATTGCCGCTGCGATCGGAATAGACGTTATTGGGGCGACTTTGTGCCGTGCTCGGACGTGCACGATCGGACGTGGATGGACGAGCGGCATTGCGTGTTGCGTTGTCCTGTCTCGCATAGAGATTGTTGGTGCGTGGCTGAGCGCCTGTTCCAGCCGATGGTAGCTGTGCCGGCGATCCTGGGAGAGGTTGAATTGTGGGTGGCCGTGTGCCACCTGCCGGGGGTCGATGACCCGGATAGTGCGGAGGGCGATAACCGGGATAGTACGGTGGTCGGTATCCTGGGTAATAGGGCGGCCTATGGTGTGGATAGTAAGGCCGGTATCCACATGGGCCCCACCAACTGCGGCCCCAGCCCCAGCCTCCTGTACCTATCGAAATCGTCAATGGTCCTGAACTCCAGCTCACTCCGAAACCCCAGCCATGCCAGGGGTTGTAGGTTGCGTGGAAGCCCCAGGTATAGGGCCGCGGATAGTAGTATCGGCCGTACCATCCTGGGTAGTACCATCCCGTACCCCAGACGACACATCCACCGTAGACGTAGCTTCCGACGTAGCCGGGTGTGTAGCCGACGTACACCACCTGTGGTGTGACATCGTAGACCTTGACGTAGGTGACGTTGTGATGTGGGTTCGAGGCTGGAATGTCATAGAGAACGTCCGGCACCTTGGTCGCCACTGCCCAAGGACCAGTAGGTGCGTTGGACACATACCAGACGCCCTGGTCGCATGCGTAATAGCGTTCGTTGACTATGAATACCGATTGGGGTGAGTTCGCGGCTGCTTGAGCTTCGACACCCTCGATGGGCTCGAACTTCGGCACGCCGTCGTAGGTTGCCTTGAAGCTGGTGTCATCGCGCTTGATGGCGGATGTTTGCGGGATTGTATTGTCGAGCACCGCCTCTTTTGCCTCGACCGTGCCTGGGACGTGAGCCCGCAGGTGGGCGCGCTCCGAATCGGCAGGGATCTGGGCAAAGGCCTCCGGTAACTCGCTCGGTGGTACGAACCGCCACGGGCCGTTGAGTTTGTTCGAACTGACGAACCATCGACCTGAGAGCAGCACGTAGTGGTCGTTTGCTCCCGTCTCAAGGATGACGTCGCGGTCCGCATTAGAAACCGCAAGCACGTCGATGTCGCCAAGAGGGACATACTCGAGCTCGCCTGCAGCAACGATCAACTCAGTGGGTTCAGTTGTGACGATAATCTCCGGAGGGTCGCCATCAGGAGTCTCACTGTCCGTTGCGGCTCCTTCAGTCAACACGCGCACCGCCTTGGGTGGCTTTTTGATCGGGGTGTATGGTCCGAGAGCTTCGGGTGCTTCGTACCAAAGCTCGCCGCCACCGGCGAGGTAGTAGGTCTTCTTCTTGGGATAGTGAGCGATCAGTACAGGAGTGTTGACGACACGTTCAATGTCCTTCTTCACTGCGTCTTTCGGTTTGTCTACCGCTTTCAGCTTTGGTTCACCGTCGATGATGACCAGGGTTGTGGGTTTGTCTGTGACGATGATCTTCGGTGGATCATGCTTGAGTCCGGGATCCTGGGGATCTTCGTGTTCGGCTACTTCGAGTAGCGGGATGAGACGATCAAGTGCAATCTCGAGCTCCCATTTCGGGAATTCTCGTTCGAGAAGCTTGGCGAACTCATCTTTGTCTTCATCTGTCGCATCGGCGAAGCGAACGTTGGGGACTCTAATGTCTTCGAAGGTGACAACTCGTTGATCGCGGTCGATGTTGACTCGAGCAGTTGTCCAGACCGCACCGAAAACCGGTTCCGGATTGTCCGGGGTCTTCACCGACACCGCTGCGCGTGATTCAATTTCGTCCTCGGTGAATCTCTCAACCTGAGGTTGATAGATCACGACCGTGGCTTCGGGAGTGACGATCTCGCGCGGCCAGTCGGAGTCCTGTGCACTTGCTGGAGCGACTAGCATCGCAAGGATGCTAGCGACAGAGAAGAAGCGAATCATGATTGAGAACCTCCCGATGACGGATCGTCAGAAACCGAAACAAGTTTAGCCCTGTGATGGTAGCAAGATCGGTTGCGCATCTGGTGTCGGCCATAAACTGCAACAACACCGAAGGGAGTAGCAATCCGGGATGTGTAGAGATATGCAGGATGGGAGATGCGGGTTGAGACTTCCCACTATGTGAGCTGCATGCGAAAATCGCTTGTTATCACGCTATTGCCCACGTCCACCAAGAACTGTCAACTTGAGCAATGCTACGCCGCTCTCGCGGTGGAAACTCAGGGAAAGACCCCCCATAACTGTCACCCTGAGCGGAGCCGAAGGGTCTCCCGTTGAAATCAGCAGCATGTATGTTGTTGTAATTTAGTAGATTGCTAAATGGAGCGGGAGATCCCTCCACTCGCCAGAGGCTCGGTCGGGATGACGGTAGCGGCATGATGTCTTTGGGAGCGAAGCGGAGTCGAAAGATCTCCCTTTCACATCAGCAATATGCTGGCTGCTCATCGCCTTCAGATTGCTCATCCTCGACGGGGGATTCCTCGTCGCTTCGCTCCTCTGAATGACATTGTTTTGAGTTTTGCATGAGGTTCAGGTAGCCACCCGATAGAATAGATCGGGACGAGTAACTCACGATCGGACTACACAATGCCAGACGACACTCTCTTCCGCACCCTTCCTGGGATCAACAAGCTGGCGTTTCGGCTTGGCTTGGCCTGTAACTATGGCATCGACGAGTCCGGCATCGATTGGGCTCTCAGTGAAACCGAGATCAACTATCTGTTCTGGACTCCAAGGATGGGGCGCGCTACGCCCGCGGTGCGTCGGGCGCTCAGACGTGATCGAGACCGCTTTGTCGTTGCCACTGGCCCGACCGTGGCCGTGACTGGACGTGGACTGCGCCGTTTCGTCGAACGGGCGCTGCAGGTACTCGGAACCGACCAGTTGGACGTTCTACAAATGCACTGGCTGGGAGTTGCATCACGCTGGGGCGAAGGTACTGTGAGTGAGATGGAGGCACTCCGCGCTGAAGGTAAGGTCCGAGGTCTCGGCGTTTCGATCCACAACCGCAAGCGCGCCGGAAAGCTTGCAGCAGACTCACCACTCGATGTGCTGATGATTCGCTACAACGCGGCACACCCGGGCGCCGAACAGGACATCTTTCCGCATGTAGAACCCGATCGCCGCGCGATTGTGGCCTACACCGCCACCTCATGGCGTCGTCTGCTCAAGCGACCACGAAAGTGGAAGGGCGAGATCCCGGACGCTGCCACGTGCTATCGCTTCTGCCTTACCAACCCGACCGTGTCGGTGGTCCTCACCGGCCCAAAGACCCGAGAGCAGCTCCAAGCCAACCTCGATGGAGTCAAGCGTGGGCCTCTCAGCGAAGATGAGATGAAATGGATGCGGGAGTTTGGCGCGGTAGTTCACGGATAGGAGGAGAGGCTATACGGCCCGAGAGGAAATGATGAATGATGAAAGCGGAATGATGAAAATGAGTCCACGCAGTCAATGGATTGTGGCGAGGACGCCAGATCCAAAGATATAGAAGATCACGAAGCACACAAAGGTAGCGCAAAGAAAAGGATGGTGAGGCGGTTCAGGGAAATGAACAATGAAAAGTGAAAAATGGGGAACGGGGAATTGTTGTGTCGAGGGCTTCGATGGCTCTCACGCACTTATGAACTGAGTAGCCGGACGCCCGCCGTTGACACCGATTTGCTGTGCAGACCTACTCAGCGATTCTCTGAATCGCCTTAGTTTCTCTTTGTGTTTCTACCTTTGTGCTCTTCGCGAGCTTCGTGGTTCAGACTTTCTTCCTGTCCTGCCGTATAGCCGATCGTCCCGTACAGCCGTCTTTCTACTTATGCTTCCACTCGGGCTTGCGGCGCTCCCCGAAGCTAGCGATGCCTTCGGCGACATCATCGATCTTGTATAACTCGTCCACGAATAGCCTGTTCATTTCGTCCATGCGCTGGCGATCAATCTCTGACGTCGCCTTGCGGAAGGCCCTCTTCGTTAGCCGTACGACCGGCGAGCTAAGTCCGTTGAAGAGCTTGTCAATCTCGCCCCAATCATTCTGCGGCAAGATCTTCTGCACAAAACCAAATCCAAGCGCTTGCTCTGCGGTCAAGTTCTCTCCTGTCAGCACCGTGTATGCAGCGTTCTGCATGCCACCGAGTCGTGCCAGCTGATAGCAGCCGAGTGGCGGAAAGAATGCTAGCTTGATCTCCGGCTGACCGAATTTTGCTCCGGGATCGGCGACGACGAAGTCACAGAAAGACACCAACTCCATCGCACCGCCGAGACAGAATCCTTGCACCAGCGCAACCACTGGAGCTGGCGCATCATGTACGGCCGCGCATGCATTGGCCAACGCCTTGAGCATACCCGCCGCCTGATCCGGCTTGTGCTCCTCGACTGAGGCTCCTGCTGAAAAACACTTTCCGTCTCCGGACAGTACGACAGCTGCAACATCATCTTCGAGCTCACTCAGCGCCGCAGTCAGCTCCTCGAGCATTTCTCGCCCAACAACATTGACAGGCGGGCTGTTCAGTGTGAGATGGAGGACTCGGCCATTGCGCGTTGTATCGATCATCGCATCCTCCAATCAGCCAATGAGGTAGTCAGGAATTTCATCCTCGGTTCGTGTGCCGTTCTTGATTTCCTGTGTCACGATGGCGCTGGTAAAGAACTGATTCACATCAACATCCATAATGTTGAACATGCGACCTATCTTGACGATTTTGCCGTTGATGTATTCAATTTCGGTCGGGTTCTTGCTCTTGAGATCGAACCACATAGATGGGTAGTGATCGCCGCCGCCCTCGAGATATTGCAGACAGCGGTCGAGAGTGTCTTCGCCATAGTGATAGCCAACCAGACCTGCCACACTCAGGCCTTCTCGGAGGAGACGCCGCGCGGATCGGCGTGTGTGCTTGAGCCGCATAGCTTCTGCCATCGTTAGACCATGCGCTGCACAGAGAGCGTTGAGGGCCGAGTTGAGAATTGTCTTGAAGAACGCCTCCCGCTTCATCGCGTAGTGATCCACTTGGATCGTCTCGAGGCCCGCGTTGTTGAGCAACTCGACAACCTCGGGTGACCACGTCGTTTCTCTTTCAGTCGCCGGTCCGATCTGATTTGGTGGATGGAACCAGTTCATGTTGACCCAACCAGCTTCGCTGACGTTGCCGGCATAGTTGACAATGCCGCGGCAGACCCTCTCGCGACCGACGTAGTCACCGACCTCATCCTCTGGTCCGATACCGTTCATGAAGGCCGCGATACGCATATCCTGCGGCCACTCGTGTTTCATAAACTCGGGCATAACCGTACGAATCGCCCAGGTCTTGGTACACAGGAATACGGCAATGAGATCCTTGACCTTTGCCAGTTCCCCGAGCGAAGAGACAACTGCCTCCGGGTGTTCCTGGATCTGGGTGAACCCGCGAACGAAGAAGCCGTCTTGGCGAATTTGCTCCGCCCGAGTGGCATTCGGTTCGACTCCATAGACCTTGACGCCACTCCTCACCAGATAAGCGCCCAAGATCGTCCCGACCGGCCCAAGACCTACTATGCCCACAGGCTGCATTCTCAACTCCTCTCTCAAGCTCATTAGCTGAAAGCGCGCTGCAGCCGATTCTACAACTGCTTTTGGTGAAAGGATAGCGAAAACCGATCGAACGTTCGTTTGACATTCTGTCTCAGTAGCACTTCATATGCTGAAACTAGAGAGAGCCAAGGATTGTAGTCAAACCTCGATGCTCGACTCTGGTACCGTTGCATGACCGGAGTATTTCGTTGCAGGCATTGACCAAGTATCTATACCGTTCATTTCCCCTTTTGCTGATTTCTTCGAGCATGGCGATTGCCACAGGATGCGGAGTCTCTCAGCCACCTCCCATACAGCACGTTGTGCTGGTTGTCTTCGACACTCTTCGTGCAGACAGGATGTCCGTTTATGGGCACGAGGTCGAGACCACTCCCTTCTTTAAGAGCGCCCAGGCCGAGATGGTCCGGTATGCAGACGTTAAAGCCACCGCACCTTGGACGCTGCCCTCACACGCCTCTCTTTTCACTGGCTTGCAACCTTCGGACCATGGTGCACAGTGGGGTTGGATAGCTCTCGACGAGCGGCACCTGACCATCGCCGAAATTCTCTCGGAACAGGGGTTCGAGACTGTTTCATTCACTGCCAATGGCTTCTTGAACAAGAGGCTTGGGTTTGCTCAGGGGTTTAGTAGACATGAGGTAATTGCCGGAAATGCATACGAGAAGACCGAGAAGATTCTCAGCCGTCTTCCCCCGCTCTTTGCAGAGTTCCAAGATGACGAACAGCGCCTTTTTCTCTACCTCAACTTCATGGATAACCATATCCCCTACAGTTACTTAAATTATGGCAGGGAGTATGGACTTGAGAAGCACCCGCCGATTCGCACCGCGACGGAGAAATGGGACGCGACATCAAAGAGGTTGACTCTCGATGAAGCAGAAATCACGAATCATCGGAGGGCCTACGACGCATCCGTCCGAGTCATCGACGATGTCGCCGCCAAGATCATCTCCCACCTGACCGTAAGTGGATTGCTCGACCAGACTCTAGTTGTGTTCACATCCGATCATGGTGATGGTCTCGGATACCACCAGGAGTTCGGTCACAGCGTGAGTATTTGGGAGGAACAGCTCGACGTTCCATTGATACTCCGTTTTCCCAACGGTTGGAGCGGCGGTCGAGTGGTAGAGGACCCAACCTCGTTGATCGCCTTTACACCCACTGTTCTCGATTGGCTCGGGCTACCCCGTCCTGACAAGCTTGCTGACGTCCCAACGTTCGAAGAAATTAAGGAGAACGAGATTTCTGCTGAGTACCGAAGCTATTTCTCAGAACTCAAACGTGAGTTCAATCTGGATATGCTCACTCAATACCCGGAGCTTGCCAAGAGTGTGACCCACGAACATGTTCTCTATTGCGGGGAATTCAAGCTGATTGTGAACCCGCGTCCACAGTTGAAGTTTTTTAACCTGACAGATGATCCCAACGAGCTCAACGACCTTGCGCCAAACGCTACCGCCGAGATGGCCAACTGTGTCCAACGCTACAGAGAGCTTCGAGCATTGGGGCAATTCACGCCGTTCGAAAAACGTCACACCATCGATGAACTCGAGAACGTGAAGCAGAAGATCGACATCAGTGTTCTGCGGAGCCTTGGGTACGTCCAATAACTCCAGCTACTTGCTGCGATTTCGATACAAGCTCGGATCGACCTGGGCCGCCATGGCGTCGACATCGAGACCCGCGTCCAGGAAATCGGCGATACGTTGCGCTTGGGTCTGCGGATCTTCCAGCACGGCACGATAGCCGACATCGAGACAGCTGATGTGAGGAGCCAGCCTGATGGTGATCCTGACCCTCTCGAGGTGTTCTTTATAGAGCTTGATCATTTGGTCGTCAGTGGTCTCTGATGGTTCATCCCGACGTGCCAGCATCTTGGCCTGTGAGGCCAGAACCTCGCTGAACTCCCGATTCATGAACACGACCCGATAGCGAAGGTCCCCGGGAAGCTGAGGTAGAAGATACGAGATCACCTTGATTGCCTTGCCGCGAGCGTCGCGCAGCCACTGTTTGTCCTGTTCTGCAGCCAAATCCATGACGCGCTCGACCTCGAAATAGCCCTTCGGGTTGTCCTCGTCGGCGACTCTCTTCGAGTCGGTCATTAGTTGCATGCCACCTGCTTCGAGCATTCGCATAGTCATCGATGTCCCCGACCTTGGTAGACCTGAAACGACAACTACTGGCCGCCCGTACCTCAATGCTTGCAGCATGTTCGAGAGTCCCACTGCGCGCCCTCCTCAGTTCCCGCGATCGGTGATGGAGCGTACCACAGGCGAATTAGTTCGGACCGCCATCTTGCAGCCGCCAACCGAACCTATGCGGCCGAGAATGCGTACTTATGGGTCAGAGAGAGCAAGACAAAGTTCCTGAGGAGGCGATATGCCGACACGCGAAGAGAGTGCTCAATTCAATCGCAGTACCGCCTATTTACTTGTTCTCGCTGGAGTATTCATCATCACGAGCGCTGCGGCGTTCTATCTGCCGGAATACTGGCCCATCTGGGCTGCAATCGCGGTAGTGGTTGTGATCACTTTGGTTGTCTGGCACAACCGTTCGTTCGACTACCGATGCAAGTACTGCAATACGACCTTCGCCATCTCGGTGTGGAGGAACCTCCGAAGCGCTCATGTGCCAACTGAAACCGGCGGCGAGAAATACCTCTGTTGCCCGGCATGCTCGATCAACGACTGGGCACAAATAGTCAGGAAGGATTAACCCTTCCGGTCCAATCCAACGGAGCAGGGGGTCGCCAAGCTCTGCGAGTTCTCGTTTCATCATTACTCGCACCCAAAGGGCCCGGTGCCTCACTGAGAAGAGTGGATGGTCGTTTGCCGGGGAACCGACAACGACCATAAGCCACTCGCCTCAGTGTGGCTCGCGTTCATCATTCGGCTCGTCCGACGCCTGGCGGTAGACGTTGTGACTCGCTATACTACCCGCCGGAAATGCGACTGAATATCTCTTTCTTCGGAGAGCACGTGTCCCTCAACCGGTCATATGGCACCTATGGCAAGTCGACGAACTCGAGACCATCTCGGGTACTTTGGATGTCGGGCATTGTCGCCGCCGTCATGCTTGGCCTGACTGCACCGGCCGAGGCGTATATCGGTCCCGGCGCCGGAGTCGCCCTGGTCTCCTCGTTCCTGGTGATGATCACCACCCTGCTGCTCGCCTTCACGTCGCTGCTGCTGTGGCCGATCCGAACTCTGATCAGAGTGCTCAAGCGTCAGAAACCGGCAAAACCAAGAATCGGCCGCTTGATCGTGGTTGGATTCGACGGTCAGGATCCCAGACTCACTGATCGATTCCTCAAGAAGGGGATTCTGCCCAACTTTGCTCGGTTGGCCGACAAGGGATGCTATCGACCACTCGGAACGACCTCTCCGTCGGTCTCACCGGTGGCATGGTCATCCTTCTCGACAGGAACACATCCAGCTCGCCACAGAATTTTCGATTTCCTCGACCGTGATCCGCGAACCTATCTGCCCGTACTGTCCTCGGCCCACATCGGCAAGATTCATCGCCAACTCAAGATTGGTCGAATTCGCATTCCTCTCTCACGCCCCGATCTGAGATTGCTGCGAAAATCCAAGCCGTTCTGGTCCGTTCTCGGCGAGCATGGCATTTGGAGCACGATCTTGCGTGTTCCCATCACCTTTCCGCCGGAGGACTTCTACGGCGCCCAGGTGAGTGGGATGTGCGTGCCGGACCTGATTGGTACGCAGGGCAGTTTCATTCTGCTCACCACCCGGAGTTCGGACCAGGAGTACAAAGAGGGTGGTATCCGAACCGAGCTTACCCGCACCGGTGACGGTTACCGAGGCAAGCTTGAAGGACCGACAGATCCTTTTCTCGAACCCTCTCCTACGATGGCTCTACCGGTGTGCATTCGCCTTCGCGACGACGGTTCAGGCGCGCATGTCACGATCGGTAAGACGAAGGTGGAACTCGAAACAGGCAAGCTCAGCGAATGGGTTTCGTTGACGTTCCGCACCATTCTCGGTGTCAAAGTATCCGGCATCTCGCGATTGCAGTTGATTGAAGCTGCTGATGAGGTGTCACTCTATGTCTCTCCGATCAACCTCGATCCGGAGAAACCTGCGATGCCGGTCTCACACCCCGCTTACTACTCGACCTACCTGGCAAAACGCATTGGACCCCATGCCACCCTCGGACTCGCTGAGGACACCTGGGCTCTCAACGAAGAGGTTATCGACGACGCGACCTTCCTCCAGCAGACGAACGACATCGACGATGAACGACGGCAGATGTTCTTCACTGCGCTCGACCGACTCGATCGCGGATCCTTGGTCTGCGTTTTCGACGCCACTGACCGCATCCAGCACATGTTCTGGCGCTACCTCGAAGATGCCCACCCAGCACTCAAAGGGCGAGAGCCGGGCGAGCACAAAGATGCCATCGAAGACCTCTACCGACGGAACGACGAGATGGTCGGCCAGGTCATGGAACGGCTCAACGACGACGATGTGCTGATGGTTATTTCGGATCACGGCTTCACGTCGTTCAGGCGTGGTGTCAACATCAATTCGTGGCTCAAGGATAACGGCTACCTCGTACTCAAGGACGGCGCCGACGGATCCACTGAGTGGCTGCAAGACGTCGACTGGTCAAAGACCCGCGCCTACGCCCTCGGCCTGACCGGAGTCTACGTCAACTTGGCTGGTCGAGAGGGCCAGGGAATCGTTCAGCCTGGAGACGAGGCCGACCAACTCCGCGCCGAGCTTCAGGCCAAGCTCCACGGTCTCATCGATGAGGAGACGGGCGAGGTGGGCATCAATGAGGTGTTTCGGACAACTGAACTCTATTCGGGTCCATACCTGCATGATGCCCCCGACCTTCTAGTCGGCTTCAACCACGGCTATCGCGTCTCTTGGGACTGTGCCACGGGCATGGCCAATGGCCCAGTTTTCGAGGACAACACCAAAGCCTGGAGCGGCGATCACTGCGTCGATCCCCGCATCGTTTCCGGCGTGTTCTTCTGCAATCGATCGATCAACGGAGATCAGCCCCGCCTGATCGATCTTGCGCCGACGGCGCTTGATTTGTTCGGTCTCGAGCCACCCGCATACATGGACGGGGTTGCTCTGATGACAGAGGACGAAGAGGGTGATCACGATGGTGAGTAGTAGCATGCAGTACTGCACGGCAAAGGGAGCCGCTGTCTTCGGCGTTGTCCTGCTTGTACTCATTTCTCAGCTCGCCTGTGGTTCGCCCAAGAACGAACAGCAGCAAGTGATCGTTCTCGGCTTTGACGGCATGGACTGGGACCTGACACAGCAGATGATCAATGACGGCAAGCTGCCTGCATTTGCTCGGCTCGCCGAACAGGGATCGCTGAGTAGGCTTGGCACGGCGTTCCCGCCGCAGAGTCCGGTAGCGTGGTCAAACTTCACTACAGGGATGGATGCCGGAGGCCACGGAATATTCGACTTCATTCATCGCGACCCCAGCACCATGACGCCATTTCTGTCGACCAGCCGAGTCGAAGACGAAGGTCTGGCGATGACTGTTGGACAGTGGAAGATACCGCTCGGTGGCGGTGAAGCGTTGCTTCTGCGACACGGCCAGGCTTTTTGGGAGGTGCTGGAGGACAAAGGCATTGAGAGCTGGGTCATCCGTATGCCGGCAAACTACCCTCCCTCAGGAAAGGCGACAGTCGAACTGAGCGGAATGGGTACGCCGGACTTCACCGGCAGCTACGGCACGTTCACCTATTACACCTCAGATCCATTTGCAGCCCTGTCGCAGCACGATACTGGCGGGGGAGAGATCGTCGTTGTAGGAATCTCAGACAACGTGATAACTACCAAGCTGAGTGGCCCTCCAAACCCATTCCATGTCGAAGGTGCAAAGGTCACCGCACCGCTCGAGGTTTTCCTCGACTCTGAACATTCCGCGGCCAAGCTTGTGATCGGAGAAGACGAGTTAATTCTGAGCGAAGGTGAATGGTCGGAATGGGTCACTGTCGGTTTTGACTTGATCCCGACGCAATCGGCTCAGGCAATCTGCCGCATCTTCCTCAAACAGGTGCGACCGACCTTCGAACTCTATGTCACGCCGTTGAACTTGGATCCTCAAGATCCCGCGATGCAGATCTCGACGCCGTCGTCGTTTGCGTCAGAACTTGCCGACATGGCTGGCCCCTACTACACCCAGGGGATGCCAGAAGACACGAGCGCGCTTCAATCTGGCGTATTAACCCGCGAGGAGTTCCTTGCACAAGCCCAACTCTCCGGGGGCGAGGTCATTCGCCAGTACCAGCTCATCCTCGACAGCTTTGAGAAGGGTCTGCTCTTTTACTACTTTGGTAACGGCGACCTCGTTTCACACATGTTGTGGAGCGCCAATGACCCGAGCCACCCGGCCTACGATGCAGAGGCCGATGCACGCTTTGCCAGTGTTGTCGAGGACATCTATCGCGAGTTCGACCGCATCGTGGCCGACACATTGGACCGCGTTTCCGACGACACTCTGGTCATTGCCATGTCGGACCACGGGTTCTCAAGTTGGAAACGTGCATTTCATCTCAATGCATGGCTGAGGGACAACGGATACTTGGCCGTCATCGACCCCGAGGACGAAACCGGGGGGACAGCCTTTTCAAACATTGACTGGTCCGGTACGCGAGCGTACGGGCTTGGTGTCAACGGACTCTATGTGAACCTGAAGGGCCGAGAGGCACACGGCATTGTCGAGCCGGCAGATAGAGAAGCACTGCTCCGCGAGATCGCGGCAAGTCTTCTTGCCACTATCGACCCCGAGACCGGTCTTCCGGCGGTGACCAAGGCCTCGCTTACCGAAGAGATCTATCGCGATCGCGGCTACCTGGATCTCGGACCGGATCTCATCGTCGGCTACACCAAGGCGACGCGGTGCTCGAACCAATCAGCGCTTGGTTCTGTTCCGCTTCCGGTCATCGAGGACAACGACGACGCTTGGAGCGCCGATCATTGTATGGACGACGCCACGGTTCCAGGCATTTTGGTGACCTCCCGCCCGCTCAAGAGACCGGTCGATCAACTGACTGATCTCGCCGGGGCGATACTCACCGAGTTTGGAATCGAGGACTTTCCCGACCGCTCTCAGAACCAGGCAGACAAGCCTGAACAGACGGATTGAAGGAGGCCCGAATACCATGGGCAAAATGACAAAAGTGAAACTCGAGAAGAGTTTGATCGAGCGGATACGGCGATGTTCCGAAGTCGCAGGATACTCGACCCCCGAGGAGTTCATCACCCACGCCTTGGAGAAGGAGTTGGCCCAGCTTGAAGATGCCGAAGATGAGGAAGAACTCAAGAAAAGGCTGCAGGGCCTGGGGTACATTTCGTAGGGAAGACGAGTGACGTTCATCAATTCCTTTCTCGGCTCGATCACCGCGCAGATCATGGGCGTACTTGCTCACCTGCCTCCTTGGATCGGAGTCACGCTGTGGTCACTGACCTCGGCGGTGGTTATTCTACTCATCTTCAGAGTCAGCTCGAACCAAGAAAAGATGGCCGAAGCCAAAAAGGCGATCCATGCCTGTCTCTTTGAAATTCGTCTCTTCAACGACGACCTTCGAAAGATCTTCAAAGCGCAGGGAGAGATTTTCCGCCACAATTCGACCTACCTGCGACTCAGCCTCGTCCCAATGATCTGGATTCTTCCGATCATTGTCTTGCTGATCAGTCACCTCCAGCCTTACTACGGCTACGATGCACTCACGCCAGGAAAACCAACTATCGTTTCTATGCACTTCACCTCGACAGACACTGAGGGCGAAGGCTCAACGGTGCGACCCGAGGTTTCACTGCAAGTGCCCGAAGGCGTCACAGTTGACTCCCCCGGAATTTGGATTCCAGCCAGAAGTGAGTTCTCGTGGCGTATCGTTCCGCAGCGCTCAGGTAAGCATGAGCTACGAATTGTGGTTGGGGGGAGCGAACTCACCAAAGAGATCGTCGTTGGCGACGACGACTCTGCGCGGTCGCCGCTCCGATTTTCCACCGGCCTCACCAATCAGATCCTCTACCCGATCGAGAGTCTACTGCCTCAAGAAAGTGGAGTGGACTCGATCTCAGTGCGTTACATCGACGGCAGCATCGATACCTTCGGCTTCGAGTGGAACTGGATGGTGTTCTTCTTTGTACTGTCGATCGTCTTCGCCTTCGCGCTGAGAAAACCGCTGGGAGTGACGATCTAGCTCACCCCACAAGCAAGCGACAAACTCTAGTGCGATCTCACCTGAGGTTTCTGCAATACTCGCCAAGCATCGCGCTCGTGCCCACGTCCACCGAACCAGGTCTTCTTGAGCACAGCGAAGCGGAATCGAGAGTTCTCCCCTTCAATTCAGCAAGACGTCTGCTGCTGTTCGCCGTCAGATTGCTGAACCTCGGCGGGAATTTCTTCGTCGCTTCGCTCCTCTCAATGGCACACTACCCCGAATTGTCATCCTGAGCGAGCCTGCGAGCCGAGGGATCTCCCCTTGAAATCAGCAATATGCAGCCGAACGCTTCGCCGCAATCAAGGCGCTCATTACTGGAACGGGAGATCCGTTCGACTCCGCTGCGCTCCGCTCAGGATGACAACCTATTAGCAGCATTGTCATTCCATGAGTTACCGTCGCGAACGCGGCGTGAAGGTGCTCTGAATGACAATAGTGACAGTTTTGCGTGTGGCCCAGATAACACTACTCCCTACGTTGCTTGCAGATAGACAAACCAGAAAGGTGAGGGCAGAGTCAGGGTCTAACTCAGTGCGGATGGACATATCCTGAAATCGGCAGGGCGGAATGATCCTGTCTGCGGATCTGTCATATCATCTATATCGATTCGTCAAACGAATTGAACAGGAGGTTCATCATGTTGCGAAATGCATTGCTTACGTTCACCTTGCTCGCACTCGTCGCACCTGCGGTCCAGGCGCAGAACATCGACAACGAAATCGAACTTTCACGCGCCGTCATTCAGGCCGAGCGAAAAGCTCTGGTTGAGGCCGTCGTCCGACCCACAGCGCAGCAGGACGAGGAGTTCTGGACTGTTTACTGGAACTACCGCGGCCAGCTTGGCAGCCTCGGCGACCGTACTGTGGCGCTGATCAGGGAGTACGCCGATAGCTACGGCAGTCTCACCGATGAGCAGGCGCAGCGTTTGCTGAAGGAATCGGTCGACATTGATGTCAGAGAAAGCAAGATCAAGAAGAGCTTCCTCAAGAAGTTCAATAAGGTGCTCACACCCATTCAGGTTGCGCGCCTATACCAGGTCGAAAACAAGCTGGACGCTGTCATCAAATTCGAGCTGGCGGCGGAGATTCCGCTCGCAGAGTAGTGATTGCCTTTTCGATAACGTGAACGACAACGAGTTCGGGCTCGAAGGAATGCGCCAAAAAAACCGGGCGGGCCATTTGGCCCGCCCGTTCACCTATTCGTTAAACTGTGAGCCGAATGGGCCTACATGCCTTCCTTGGCTCGTTTCTTTCGGAACTCTTCCGAAATTTTGTCGAGCGACGCGTCGATCTGTGCCTTGCTCTTTTCGGGGTTCTCCTTCACCACCGACTCGGCTGTGCCACGGAAAATAATGTTCTTCGTCGAGGCATCCCAGACATCGATAATCAAGGTTCCCTTGGTGTACTGGGTTACGGTCGTCGACGTTCCACCCATACCCATTCCACCGTAGCGGCCACCCCAGTAGGGATCCCAACCCCATCCACCGCCATAGCCATAGCCGTAGTGGTTGGAGTTGACTCGCAACTCCTCGCGCTCGGCGGTGTGGTAAGTCACGTACAGATCAGGGTTATCATCCACCTTTTGCATCCCACCCTCGGTGAGCTTGCGTTCGATGGCCGCGACGACGTGACGATGCATCAGAGGTGACGTATCTTCCATCGATGTGTCGGGGGTCGTCTGGTAGGTGAAGGTTTTATAGCTGTCCATGTCGACAGTGCGGTCGTAGTCCACATGAGCGGTGATCGACGAGCAGCCAATAGCCGCCAGTGCCATCACCAATCCAAGTCCAAGTGCTTTCCTCATCTCTGCCTCCCGTTTTATACAATTTCAACAACGCCGAAAGCTCACATTCGCTTCCCATCGTTCGGCGGCTCACACACCCCGCGTGCGGGAGAGCCCATACGGTGGTCAGGCTTCAGTGGTCCAACCTATGCTCTCATGATACGAGGTCCGTATCGATCTGTTCAGTTCAATCTTCGGTTGGCTGGCCGAACATAGATCGAATCAGAAGCGATATCCCAGACCCACCAAACCGTGGATCGCAACATTCCTCGTTGAGGCATCACCGTTCGCCACACTGACATTCGCCCAGGCAGCCGTAATCTGAACTTCGAAACCAAGGAAGAAGTGCTCCGACAGCTGCAGGTCTTTGCCCGCTCCTACCAACAGCGCGGGACCAGCAAGTTCGTAGCCACTTCCACCAAGTCCTCCGGATCCTGTGTGTTGCTGACCACGGACAATGCTGTCGGGGTGTGCGAGTACAACACCTCCGCCGAATCTCAGTGTGATTGGCAGCGATGTATAGCTTCTGGCAAAGGTCAGAATATTGAATCCATGTGTGATCTCGAACCTCTCGACCTCGGGAGTTGGGTTGGCCAGATGTATCTTGTGGTGAAGGAGCTGAATCTCCCAACGTACGTTGTCACGAGCGGGCCCAAATGCGAACCGAAGAGCCCAGTACTGAGGGCTTTCAAAGGCGCGTGTTTCCCACTCTGCATCTATCGGCATGCAGGAGTAGCCGTCCTGCTTGATGGTGAGAGTCGAGTCGAGGCTTTGTGAAGCGCCGAGGAAGACGGAGAACGATCCCGCTTCGAACGCGGTAGCCGAGCCAGATCCGAAAACCATGACCACGACAACACCGAGCACGACTCTGCGCATCACAACCTCCAACCCTTGTTAGGAAGCATAGCAGCGAGAGTAAAGTAGAACCTAAATTGAGCGATTCTCACCGGCGATCTGCACCAATCCCTTGCGCCCTGGACACTTGCGCCAATGCTCGACGTACCGAAGGGTACGCCTCCGCTTGTCGTAAGCACCAGAACATCAAGGTCTTGGCACATCTCATCCGGCAGAATCGCTCAGTTTAGGTAGAACTGAACCGCGCAGTTGCGCGTTTTGTCTCTGTGAAGCTAGGATCAAGAGGATCAATCGGAGGTCGAAACCATGCAGCTGCAGCTCAGTGAGCGCCAGCGGTCTACCGTGGCCGCGGCCGTCACCATCCTGGCCACCTGCGTCATCCTTGTCGCCATCGCAGCCTTGTTCTTCTTGGTTGGGGCCTTTCTCAAGCGATTCTCGGGAGTCTTCCTTCCGTTGGCCGTCGCCGGAGTTGCTGCGCTTGTCTTCAAACCATTCTTCTGCTGGTTTCGGACTCGACTCCGTCTACCGCCGTCTCTCGCACTCGTTGCTGTCTTCCTGTCCGCCGTTATTCCGCTCGTCGCCTTTTCCTGGTTTTTCGGCGCCGTCCTGGTCGACCAGGTCAGCGACATTGTGCAAAAGTTCCCCGAGTGGTGGGCGAGTATCGAGGCTCAGGTAAGGGAGAAGGCGCCGCAGGTGATGGAGTTTCTCAAGCGCTACTCGATCGTGAGCAGGCTCGAAGGTGCGGTCGAAGACCAGCAAGGCGTACTGATGCAGGGCCTCCAGGCCCTAGGAAGCAGCGCGCTGTCCGCTGGGGTCAGCGCCCTGTCGCGCGTTGGAATGCTGCTTGGTTGGGTCGTTCTCCCGGTCTACTTTTCCTTCTTCTTGCTCGCTAACGAGACACGACTGACAGAGATCGACAAGTTTCTGCCCTTCTTCAAGTCCGATACCCGCAAGGACATCGTCTATCTCGTCACAGAGTTCATTAACATCGTTGTCGCGTTCTTCAGGGGTCAGCTAATAATCGCCTTCTTGCAGGGCATGCTCTTCGCTTTGGGTTTCACGATCGTTGGCCTGAAGTACGGCTTCATCATTGGCCTGACTCTTGGCTTCCTCAATATCATCCCTTATCTGGGAAGCATCATCGGCCTTGGAACCGCACTGCCCCTGGCCCTCTTCCAAACCGACGGCGGCTGGGTGAAGGTCGCGGCTGTTCTGATCGTATTCACCATCGTTCAGATGATTGAGGGCTATCTCCTGACGCCCCGCATCATGGGAGACCGAACTGGTCTTCACCCTATGGTCATCATTGTCGCCATCTTCTTCTGGGGCTCGGCCTTGGGTGGCATCATGGGAATGATCCTGGCCATCCCGCTGACCGCGTTCCTGGTAGTGTTCTGGAGGCTCGCACGGGAGCGGTATGTGACCGAGTTGGTGTAGATCACAGACTATGGAAATCATCCCCAGTCATCGGACTCACGAACCGATGACTGGGACCTTGGCGAGATTCCTCACTCGCAATAGAGTGGGGGCATATTGTCCAAATCTGGGCGGTAGTACCTAATGACGAAGTAGTAAGGTTCGCTGGGATTCAAGGGCATCCAGTACGTTCCATCTTCGGGATCTTCAACGCTGAACGTGATCGTAACGTTACCCGCGGCATCGGGCACAGTGTTGTAAGCATTGATGATGTCGTTCTTACCGGGCAGAGTGTTTCTGGTCAAGAAACTGTAGCGTGTGATAGACCAGAACTCTTTTACACCTCGAGGCTCATATGGCAGGGTGAAGACTTCAGTTTTGTCACTGTGGAGGGGATTTCCTTCACAGTTGGTGAAGCCTGCTGCATAGAGGGCATGCTGCGCCGGCAGGCCCAGATGGCCGATGATCGCCACGGCACGATACACAGGATCATTGCTATGAGGCTCTGTGCTATCAATCGGTCCAAATCCCCCCATGTTGTTGGGAATGGTAGCGATTCTCTTTCCGACATACTCCGCGACCATCCGATAGTCTTCGACGTCGAAATCCACGACAGAGTCCAATAATCCTTCGTTCTCGGGATAGATGTCGTGCGTGTCGAGAGTGAATTGGATGGCATTGTCGAAGTCGAGCGTCTTGCTCACTCCTGTCAGGACGATCTGATCCTGTACGGCCGTTGCGTTCGGTTTGTCCTCGAGAGTCTTGATCTGCGTCCGGATGAAGAGATGGGGATAGTCGCCCGGACTCTCAATCGCTTTCGCATCGGCGGGTACGTCACCAATGTGTCCTTTGCGGACGAACGCGAATTTTCCGACAGGGCGGATCTCATCATAGATCGTGTAGTGCTCTTGATCGGTGATATGGATTGAAAAATACCTATCTTCCGGCACTTCCGGCACCTCGAGTACGACAGGACCGCTGGTGAGGTCTACTACGGCCTTGGTGTACAAGTGGTCCAGCGCCGGAGTAACGACGGGGTCCGTTCCTTCGGTGGGCAACTCAGTAGTGTGGATGAGCCTGTTCGTTCCGCCGGCGGATGCTGCGGTGATTTTCATGTACTCCGCATGATGGTAGGCCTTATATGCATGGAGCTGGGCGTCCGTTGGACGGTCAATGCCTGCAGCCGGTGTGTCCGGAACAGGCCCCTGTGCACATGACGAGACGAAAATCAGTACACAAACAATTATGCCGAGCTGGTGATTTCGCATCAAAAAGTTCCCTTCCTTCTGTGGAAGTTTCCAATCTCGATGTTGAAAACAACCTGATGAGTCTTCTTTGCCTGAGTAGCTTGAGGGACTTAGCATCCTAATTCACCGCAACTGCAGGGGCATCGCGGGCCCCATTTCATCTCTCATCATTCCGCTTTCATCGTTCGGCCATTCGCTGAATGGCCGTTAGAACGCTTCCGCAATCCTGAAATACCACGCGCCTGAGTCCTTGCCCCGCGCATAGTCGATTCCGAGATTGACTCCCTGCTCTTTCGACGCCATGAATCGGATTCCGACCCCGTAGCTGGGCAGGAGATTGTCGGAGGAGATCTCACTGAAACTTGGTCCAATCTGCCCGACGCCGCCGAAGGCCACCATGCCCCACTTCTTGTGGAAGTTCCAGCGGTACTCGAGCTGCGTTGTCACGCTGACTTCGTCGCGATACTGCCCGCCGACATAACCCCGAATTCCGTCCACTTCTCCACCGACCAGGCAAAGATCGTAGAAAGGCGTCGCGCCACCCGTCATACAGCCTGTCGTTCGCCAGGCCAGGACCTTACCCTCACCGACAGTTCGGTAGAGGTTGAAGCCGACATCGTAGAGTTCGTAATCCCTATCACTGCCCAACTCCTCCCGGGCGAAGTTAGACGTCACCAAAAGATACGATCCAGTGGATGGACCAAACTCGTTGTCTCTGCCGTCGTACTCTCCGATCAAACCGAGCCCCGAACTGGTGATCGTGACCCCCCTCTCCAGAATATCCCCTGGGAGCCAGTCCGGTAGATTGGTGAAGCCGGTTTTTACCTTCATGTATCGAAATTGGGCGCCAAGGTAGAAATTACCTTTCACTCGCCTGAGAAGACGGGGCATGAAAAACGGTCCCGACTGATTGATCTCGACCGATTCCCCTCGGTCGCCGGCCTCGTTGCCGATCCCATAGAACTGGAGGTTGACGTCGAAAAAGCCCACCCAGCCGGAGAGGCGGTAGGTGTCGTCCTTGAAGTGCACCATTCCGCCGGCTCCACCGGCCCAGCTGTTGCTGTCGGCCCAGAAGCCACCGAGCATCAGATTCGATGGAGGAGCATTCTCTCCCGCCTGAAATAGCGACATTGTCATCAAACCCAAACCCGTTCCGATCGTCGGGTTGTGGATGGGAACCGGCATGACGAAAAAGCGCTTCCCGCCCAGAGCTTCGGCGGCTGCCTCCGTCTGATCGGCGATTTTCTCGATAGCCTCTTCGGCTTGTTCAGCAAAACTGAAACTTGAAACACATAGAATAGCTGTACAAACAGCAATACTGGCACACCACACTCGGTCCGACCGACTGACTGAGGACTTCACTTCACGCCTCCGATTGTTCTCGGTTTTGCTCATTCCAGGACTGATCTCCCAAAACCTGCTGGTGACACGCTAACAGGCACAGAAGAACCTACTGAGATCCTGCGACCGGGCCTTGAACTTATCATGAATTCTTGCAGTATCTCTCCCCTTCGACCGCCGATGACTTGGTAGACTAATCCGTGCCCAGGAAGACGAATTAGCGCGACATTGATAATTGCGCAATCGATCAACATTTCTCCGGAGGTATGACCGTGCAAACAAAACACAGCGCCATTGCGATCCTCGCAATTCTCACCATGCTAGTCCCTGCCTTTGCCGATGACACGAGCATCATCGCGAAGGACAAAGAGTCCATCAAGGACGCCATCAAGGCGCCGGGTTATTCACCCTATGCCGGCCGTGGTTTTCCGACCATGGTTCTGTGGGGAGACACCCACGTTCATACAGACCTGTCCCTCGACGCCCGTGCATTCGGTGTCACTCTGGGTCCGGAAGAAGCGTTCCGCCTCGCACGTGGCGAAGAAATCACGACGTCACGCGGTGAGCGCATCAAGCTCTCACGCCCACTCGACTGGCTTGTGGTCGCAGATCACTCCGACGCGATGGGGACGATGAACGAAATCATCGATGGGAACCCCACCCTATTGCGAGATCCTGTAGTCAGAGACTGGCACAACCGCATCATCCAGGGCGGAAACACTGCACTGATGGCGACGATGGACGTTATCGAGACCTTTGCGGGAGTTTCCGGCACTCCCATTCCGGAGATTCTGCTCGACCGAGATTTCGTACGCACAATATGGGAGGAGTACCTGGAGACCGCCGAGGAGTTCTACGAACCGGGACGATTCACCACCATCATCGGATATGAGTGGACTTCGACCGAGGGAGGCAACAACCTGCACCGCAACGTGCTCTACCGGGATGGCTCGGACCTTGCTCGACGAATGCTGCCTTTCACTGCAGCAGAGAGCTTTGACCCCGAGAATCTCTGGCAGTGGATGGAGACCTATGAGGACAAGACTGGCGGGCGACTGCTGGCTCTGGCACACAACGGCAATCTCTCGAACGGGCTCATGTTCCCGGAGATCAACCCGGTAACCGGCAAGCCGCTGACTCGGCAATATGCTGAGACCCGCATGCGCTGGGAACCAATCTACGAGGCCACTCAGATCAAGGGCGATGGCGAATCCCACCCCTACCTTTCACCGAACGACGAGTTCGCCGGCAACGATGTGCTGTGGGACAAAAGTAACCTTGGACCGGTACTCAAGAAACCCGAGATGCTGCAGCACGAATACGCACGCGAGGCACTCAAGAACGGGCTCAAGCTGGAGCAGAAACTGGGCACCAATCCCTTCAAGTTCGGCATGGTCGGCTCGACTGATACCCATACCAGTCTGTCGACAGCCGAGGAGGAGAACTTCTTCGGTAAGCACAGCGGCAAAGAGCCCAAGGCCGGACGCTGGAGTGGCCTGGTCGGCGAGGTTGGCGAACTCAGAACATTCGGCTGGGAAATGTTGGCTTCCGGATACGCTGGAGTGTGGGCGACTGAAAACACCCGCGAGGCGATCTGGGACGCCATGAAGCGCAAGGAGGTCTACGCCACAACCGGTCCACGTATGACGGTGTGGTTCTTCGGAGGCTGGGAATTCGAAGCGGCCGACGCGCAGGCGCGCACGCCAGGCCAGATCGGCTATGCCAAGGGCGTGTCCATGGGCGGCGACCTGAGTGCGGCACCGCAAGGCGAGGCGCCGAGCTTCCTCGTGGCGGCACTAAAAGACCCATACAGCGGCAACCTCGATCGCGTTCAAATCGTCAAAGGTTGGCTCGATGACTCCGGAACAACCCATGAGAAGGTCTACGACGTGGCTTGGGGTGACGCTGACAAACGATCACTGGGACCTGACGGCAAGCTGCCGGCCGTGGGCAGTACCGTAGACGTTGCCAACGCGACCTGGACTAACACCATCGGCGACCCTGAGTTGATCACGGTATGGACCGACCCGAACTTCGATTCCGAGCAGGGCGCCTTCTACTACGCGCGGGTGATGGAAATCCCGACACCGCGATGGACGGCCTACGACGCCAAGCGCTACGGCATCACGATCGACAATCCGGACGTGCCGATGATCGTCACGGAGCGAGCCTACACCTCACCGATCTGGTACACGCCCTCGGAATGATGAAAGCTGAAAGATGAATGATGAAAGAAAGCCACACATCATTCGTGCGATTTCGCCCCTGTCGGTGAAGTAGGCTACGGCAGGTCCCAAAGAGATGGTGTAAGGAACGAATACCACCTTTCACCTTCCCCTCGACGTTTTCTGAGCTGGTTCGCTCCGCTGTATTGGAACCTGCTCTAGCATTCGGTGATGTTGATAGCCAGTCCGCCCTCGGATGTTTCTTTGTACTTGGACTGCATGTCGAGGCCGGTCTGGCGCATGGTTCGGATCACTTGATCGAGAGAGACAACACCCTTGCCCCCGACTCGCACCGCGATTCGGGCAGCGTTGACCGCCTTGACCGCTGCCATTGCGTTGCGTTCGATGCACGGAATCTGAACCAGTCCACCGATGGGATCACAGGTCAACCCGAGGTTATGCTCCATTCCAATCTCGGCGGCGTTTTCTACCTGCTCGGGCGTGGCCCCCGCGGCGGCGGCCAGACCGGCAGCGGCCATCGAGCACGCAACGCCCACCTCGCCCTGGCAGCCGACCTCGGCGCCCGAGATCGAGGCGTTGGTCTTGTACAGCATTGCGATGGCGCCGGCGGTGAGTAGATAGTCGCGGACTGCATTCGGAGGGATTCTCCTCATGAAGCGCTCGAGGAAGCGAAGACATGCGGGGACGATGCCTGCTGCTCCATTTGTCGGAGCAGTCACGACGCGTCCTCCCGCGGCGTTCTCCTCGTTGACGGCCAGCGCGTAGAGCACAATCCAGTCGAGGGCGCCCAGTGGATCGCCGTAGGCCCCTTCGTGCTGCCGCGTCAGGGTGTCATACAGTGCGGGCGCACGTCGTCGAAGCCCAAGCCCGCCATCCAACTCGCCGCGCTGGTGAAAGCCCCTTTCGACGCACTCGTTCATGGCCGTGCGAATGCGCTCCAGTCCGCTGTCGATCTCCTCAGCCGTGTGCCACGCATGCTCGTTGGAAAACACGATCTCGGCGATGGACTTACCAGTCGCAGCCGCGATTTCGAGCAACTCATCGCCACTTGAAAATGGATGTTCGACAGCGACCGGATTTTTAATCAGCTGATCAGCCTGGGCCGTCTTGTGGCCGACAATGAAACCACCGCCGATCGAGTAGAACTTCTTGACGTAGAGTTCCTCGCCGGAGGAGTCGAAGACCGTGAACCGCATGCCGTTGGGATGGAATGGCAGAAGTTCATCAGGATGAAAAACCAGGTCGCGACTGAGCACGAAATCCATCGGATGCTCGCCGCCCAGAACCAGCTCGTCGGAGTCAACGACCTGGCGATAGAGTGGTTCTTGCTGATCAGGATCGATGGTCTCCGGCTCTTCTCCTAACAAACCCCAAACCACTGCCCGATCGGTGTGGTGACCACGGCCTGTGGAGGCCAGCGAACCGAAGAGTTCACACTGAATGCGAGCTGTCTGCTCAAACAACCCGTGATTCTTCAATTTGACCAGCAGGAAGTTCGCCGCCCGCATCGGACCAACCGTGTGCGAGGACGAAGGACCTATTCCGATCTTGAAAATATCGAAAACACTGATCTCCATCCGAAAAGCGTAGCAGAGGTGGAGCGGGGCAACGGGTCAACGGCTATGCGGGACGAACGGCAATACGGCAGGACAGGAAGGGAACAAGAGTAACGGAACAACTAACGAGCCGTCACCAGTGCGCGTGGTGCGTCGTCATCGTCCTCGTCATCGTCATCGTACGGGGTATGGCCTTGAGAACACGATGACGATTGCGATGAGGATGACGATGAGGACTGGCAACGCTCAGATCCGACCTCTCCACTCCACATTCAACATCTGCGTTCGTGAGGACTGGGTGCTTGTGGGGCTCAGAAGTATAGTGATTGGCGGAGCATCGCGTAGATCCTGACTGATACACTGTGATCACAGCCGTGCTTCCCAGCCTCCTGGCCGTCAGCGCCACGGCCCAAAACTATGCGGATCCCTATTTCATCTTTCCGCATTCATCATTCATCATTTCCCTCTCCCCTCACCAGATGTACCAGACACCGAGGGCGGTTTGGTTTCGATCGACCTGGTTGTAGAGTTCGCTGACATCGATTCTGCGTTCCACGCGCCGGTAGCCGAGTGACAACGCCCACTTCGGAGAGAGACGGAAGACGAGCTGGGCTGTCGCATCCATCATCTTGACCTCCGAGTCCGACCACACGGAGTAGTTAACGTATGCAAGCCAGCGATCGCTCAGAGAAGCATCGATGGACAGATCAAGCGTCGGACGCAGCATCACCACGTGCTCATTCGCCCTGAAATCCTGGCGATCGGACAGAGCGACATCGGTTTCGAAGACCGCGAACGAGGCACCGGCGGTGAAGCGAAAGTCTGGCGTGTTGACCAAGGCATAGGAATATCCAGCCCGGTAGTCATAGGCGAGGTACCGACTCTGCAGCGTGACGCCTTCGTCGAGCCTTGCTCCGGCGAATTCGAAGGGATCCTCGACCTCAAAAACCTCCCGGATCTCGAACGGCGCGACATATGCGTACAGATCGTGCTTCAAGTCGGCCGTCGACCAGATGAGTCCGACAGTGGCGGTCGTGGTGGGGTCGTTTTCTTCGCCGAACTGGAAATCGATCGGATCGCCGCCGGGATTTGGCGCGACGACGTTGTTCTTCTGCACCCAGGCACCACCCATCTCCCACACGAAGATCCGCCGGGGAAGCTCGTCAAAGTCCACTGCAACTTCTTCCCGTTTTTGTCGCTGCGCGCCGGCGTCGATCGACACCTGCAGGCTGGCACCACCTTGGGTGGGAAATAGCGCGAGCTGGACTCTCTCGTCGATCGGGTTCGTGAAAAGCCAGTTAGAAATCAGTCCAACGGCCATGCCCGAGATCACGTCGTCGCCGAAATGCCGCTCGGCAACCATCCGGCTGACTCCTGTGTAGGCAGCAAACAGTGACGCCGGAGCGCCCCACTTCGCGCCGTATCTGCGCCAGATGAATGCGGCGCCGGTCACCGACGCCGAGGTGTGTCCCGAGGGGAACGAGTTTGCGGTGGTCGCGTCAGGCCTCATCTTGGAAGTCGTCTCTTTGATTCCGTGGGTCAGGACAAATGAGGTTCCGCCGGCGAGACTGAGCTGTTTGAGTCCATCCCAATCTTTGGTTCCGATTGTCAAGCCGAGAGCGGTCGCTAACGGCAGTATTTGAGTAATGTCGCCAAGTTCGGCAATTTCGTCATCATCGGCACTCGCCAGGTAGCCCGCGAGAGCAACCCCAATGCCTGCTGTGACCCACTTGCTGGTGCGATCCCACCCGCCGATGAGCCAGTTACCTGGTTGCCTCTCGCTTACCGTAGTGCTCTCGTCCGTATTCTGCCGCCCTTCTGCACCTGCGATGGACGGCGCAGCGAGCATCGCTGCAGCCACGCGACGATCCTCGTCTGAGTCACCGAGTGCCCGATCGAGGTCGTCGAGCATGACATCGGCGAGGGCGCGGTCGATCGACGGCCTCAAGTCGAATCCTGCCTCACCAAGTGTTGCCCCGAGTTCGTTTGCGGCCACGGAACTCACAGCAATGGCGAGGCAGACCAGAACGGCACCAGACATTCGCACGTTGCGACCCAACAAATTCCTCCCAACCATCTTGGTTTTCCCGACAGCGACAATGATACTTCGTCTCGGTACTAG
>JAAESQ010000479.1 GCA_024229275.1 bacterium
AGCCTTCTTCATCGCGGGTGCCATTGCGTCGTTCGTCAGCCAGGCTGCAGTAATGAAGTACCTCGGCCCTCGGGCGCCGAAGGCCGTTGCCTATGGTGTGGCATCAGTGAGCGGCGGCATTCTGGCTGTTTGTTCGTGCACTGTGTTGCCGCTTTTTGCCGGTATTTACCAAATGGGCGCCGGTCTCGGTCCGGCATCCGCGTTCTTGTACTCAGGGCCTGGTATCAACGTGCTGGCGGTTGTCCTGACTATGAGCGTGTTGGGTGTGAAGCTGGGTGTCGCGCGAGCAATCGGAGCGGTGCTCTTCGCGGTTGTGATCGGCATTGTCATGGCGATCATTTTCCAACGCTCGGAAGCGGATCGCGCCGACGCTGCGCTGACCCTTCCTGAGCCTGAGTCCGTACGACCCCTTGGTCAGACTGCAGGGTTTTTTGCCACCCAGGTTGCAGTTCTCGTGTTTGCCAACTTCGCACAACCGGATGAACCGGGCGGTGTTTGGTTTGCGGTCTGGCAGGCGAAGTGGTGGTTGACCAGTGCAGCCGGTGTGGCGCTGGGTGTGATTCTCGTTCGATGGTACGGGCTGCTGCTGTGGAAGGTCGCGGCAATTGGAATTGCGGTTCTCATACCCGCGCTCAGCCTGCCGTCACATCCTGAACTTGCCTTCAGTGCTGGAGTCGTCGGCCTTGCGCTTTCAATTGCTCGGGACCACGGAGAGCTGGGCGAGTGGTTTGCGTCGAGTTGGGGTTACGCCAAGCAGATCCTACCTCTGTTGCTCGGAGGGGTGTTGGTGGCGGGTCTTCTTCTTGGACGGCCTGGGCACGAGGGCCTGATTCCGTCAGGCTGGATTGAAAGTGCGGTTGGCGGCAACTCCCTGGGTGCGACTGTTCTAGCTTCACTGGCCGGTGCGCTGATGTACTTTGCAACTCTCACCGAGATACCGATCCTGCAAGGGTTGATAGGTGCCGGCATGGGCCCGGGGCCGTCGCTTGCACTTCTGCTTGCCGGGCCGGCTCTGTCACTTCCCAACATGATCGTCATCGCAAGTGTCATCGGCTGGAAGAAAACGGGAGGCTACGTGAGTCTGGTGGTAATAATGGCCACCCTCACGGGAGTGATCTACGGAGCGTTGTAGGAGGTTGAGATGAAGAAGCTCATTGTTCTCGGTCCGGGTTGCCCGCGGTGCGAGCGGCTGGCCGAGACTGTAAAGCAGGTTGCCGATGAAATAGGCATCGAGTACGAGTTTGAGAAGATCACCGAGATCACAAGGTTTGCCGATTTCGGTGTCATGATGACGCCGGGCTTTGTCGTCGACGGCGAACTCAAGACACAGGGCAAGATCCCGTCGGATGACGAGATCAAAGCCTTCATCGAATAGGAAGGATAGAGTCATGGGTTTGAGTAGCTTTGTTTTGAGGGGGCTCTGTGTTCTCATCCTATTGGTCGGTTGCAGCTTTGTGGCGCCTGACGCTTGGGCGACTCCACCAGAGGCGCCTCCACCAGAGTTCGTCGCCTACTACTTCCACGGCAATTTGAGATGCAAGACCTGCCGTACTCTCGAGGCGTACTCGGAAGAGGCATTCAACGAGGGATTCAAGGGCCAGTTGGCGACAGGTCAGTTGAAGTGGCAAGTCGTTAATGTGGAAACGCCGGAACACAAGCACTTCGTCAAGGACTTTGAGCTCGCCTCCAAGGCGGTCGTTCTGGTTGAATATCGTCGCAGAGAAGTAGTGCGATCCAAAAATCTCCGCCTGGTGTGGCAGCTGGTTGGCGACAAGGATGGATTCCTGCAGTACGTCCGCGACTCTACGCGAGAATTCATGACGGCCGATTGATGGATTCGAGTTTCGTTGCCGCCGGGTCCGCTCTGTGGCTTGGGATTCTGACATCGATCAGTCCATGTCCACTGGCAACCAACATCGCGGCTATTTCGTACGTCGGCCGCCAGGTTGGAAGCGTTCGAGCGGTCCTGCTTGCGGGTGTTCTCTACACCTGTGGTCGAACTCTCGCCTACGTGATTCTGGGCACTGCGGCGGTGTGGAGCCTGATGTCAATGGTGACTGTTTCGAGCTTCTTGCAGGGTGTCCTTCATCGGATGCTTGGGCCGCTGCTGATTGTTGTCGGTGTCATGCTACTCGGCCTGCTGAAGATCAACCTTCCAACCACAGGGGTCAGCGAAGGCCTTCAGCGGAGGGTCGATCGTTGGGGAGTATGGGGCGCAGGTCTGCTGGGCTTTGTCTTCGCGCTGTCCTTCTGCCCGGTTTCAGCCGGCCTTTTCTTCGGTAGTCTCGTGCCGCTCGCGGTTGATCATGGCTCTCCGATCCTACTACCGTTGGCGTACGGATTAGGTACAGCTTTGCCCGTCGCGGGATTTGCAGTGTTGCTTGCAGCCGGTGTGGGGTGGCTGAGTTCCGCGATCAATCGTGTTCAGAGCTTCGAGCGTTGGGCGCGACGTTTGACCGCTGTCGTATTTATCTGCGTTGGAATTTACGAGACGCTAAGATCGACGTTCTACTTGATTTAGGTTTGGCCCGAGCCCGAGTCCGCATTCGATGACGATGACGATGACGATCATGGGTGATCAACCGGTCGGGTCTCTTCGAATTGAGCAGCGTTCGTAGCTCAGGGCGGACCTATTTCCAGTACTCCTCGACAAACAGGGTGCCGGGATTGCGGCGCGTGTGCTTGGTGAAACCGCGTTCGGTGAGGAGTTCCATCATGCTATCGATCATCAATGGGTTGCCGCACAGAAAGACTGAGGTGCGGGTGGGGTCAAAGTCATGGCCGAGTCTGTCGGCGATTGTTCCTTCCGTGACGAACCGGCTCACGTAGCCGACTTCTCCAGTCCATTTGGTGTCACGGTCGTGTTCGTCGATGATCGGCAGGTAGTGGAAATTGGGATAGCGCGCTTCGAGACCTTCGAGATCGGCTCGGTAGCCGAGGTCCCAAGAGACCCGCGCAGCGTGACAAACGATGGTGGTGCGGTTGGCGTCGAACTCATAGGCTGAACGCAACATACTGAGGTATGGCGCCATGCCCGTACCGGTCGCTACGAGTACCAGGTCGTTGTCTGGACGGACATCGTCCAGTGTGAACATCCCGACAACCTTGGGACCAAGCCAGACACGATCACCCTCCTTGGCTGCGAAGAGACGGGGCGTCAGTGCGCCGGTTCGTACCAGAGCGACATAGAACTCGAGGTATTCGCCACCGAGACTGGACGAGGCGATCGAGTAGGCGCGCTTGATCAGTTTCTCAGGATCGGCCTGTGGCTCTTCGGGCTCAGCATGAGGGCTTCGTGCTGCAGATCCTTGCATGCCGAGCACGGTGTACTGCCCGGCCTTGAACGGAGAAAGCTCAGCATCGGGTGTGACCTGCAATACAAGCAGTCCGTGGTTGATCTCTTGTCGTTTGGTGATCGTTGCGTTCATTTGGTCCCCCATGAATGAGCCCTCCACCAGCTCAACCTGGGTGGGGATTGTACTCCTGGTGGGAAACAGATGCTAGATATGAGCACGAGTAAAAGCGGTTGCTCATTCCGGTGACCGTATGCTTCGAAGGAGCGCGTTCGGCTAGGTATTCGAAATGGCCATCGTCATCGGGAGGTGATGGCGCGTGAGAACACGATGACGATGACGATAGCGATGAGGATGAAGATTGCAGACGCCGAATAGTTCGGCTACAGAGGAAAGCGCCCTAGAGGCCCGGCCAGAAACCCCCTCACGGCTGCAAATCACGAATGAGGCACAATCTGCGACGCCGCAAGTCCTTGAAGTAGAATGACTACGACTGCGGCCTTCCGGCGCCACATCTCGCACCTCCTCGAGATTTTCGCTTCGCGAGGGGTTTTCGGCCGGGCCCCTAGAATCTCACCCCAAAACCCAACCGGACTGCACGTGGGGCCTGAAACTCGGTGGCCATCAGATAGCTTGGGTTGGGGAGGAAGGAAATATTCTCGGCGGAGTCGTCGACCTCGGTGGCGGTGCCGCTGTTGATCACGTTGTACACATCGAGTTGGACGCTCCATTCGGCGTTCCAGCGACTGAGGTTGTACCTGAAATTGAGGTCCAACGATGAAGTAGTCTCTGTGCGTCCTCCACATCCGCGCGGACATGGTTCGCTGTCGTTGTAGAAGGCCGTGTTGTCATGCAGTTGCGCCCACGGGTCGGTTGGATGCATGCCGAATCCGTTGATGGGTCGGCCACTGCGAAACCAATAGTTCGCCCCGACCTGGAATCCGGAATCGAAAGCGTACATGGCGAATACCTTGAAGGTATGGCGCCGATCAGCGGGCAGTTTGCCGTGTGAGTGTTCCAAGAGGGCTGCGACATCAAAGCCATGGTTGGTAGACGTGTCTTTGCGAAGAAAACCAGGAGTGGCCATGTCCTCGTAGTTGCCGTAACTGCGTGACCACGTGTAGACGCCTTGCAGCATCCATCGGTCGGCAAATCGTCGCTGGAAGGTCAGATCAACAGCGTAGTTGGTCTGGTTCGCTTGGGGTACACCAATGACATCGGCAGGCAGGAAGATGGAATCAAGTTCGCCATCTCCGTCTACGTCGTACCAACCCTTGAAGTCGGATCCAGGATTGGTGAGACGGTGCTGCTGAGTGCAGGACATGTTCGAGTCAATGATGGCGGGGTCGAAACAGGGAATGCGATAGACATCCCAGAGGGCCTTGTCGATAAGGATGTCTTCGATGACTTGATTGTAGCGGCTAGCGGTCCCACGAACACCGAAGCTCCAGTTGGCACCGACCGTTTGCTCATAGCCGACGACGATCTCGCGAGTGGACATTGGTTCTAGGTCTGAAGAGGAGGTTTCATCAGGGTGTGGAACTGACCCGTCCTTGTAGAGGTGATGTGACAGCTGCATGCCGAACAGCGACGGGCTGCCGTCTGGGTTGATGTCACCTTCGAGGGTGTACCAAGCGTCCTGGGAGAATGCGCCAGAGCCTACGTGAAGTGAAGACTCGGTGCGAATCGGCATGTGGTAGATGCCGGCATTGCCGTAGAGCTTCGAGCGACCATCACCTCGAATGTCCCACACGATCCCGACCCGGGGTGCGAGCTGCCGGCTCACGTCTATGAAGGTCTCCCCCAATGAGTTCTGCTGCTGGTAGCCCTCCCACCGGACTCCGAGGTCGAGGGTCAGGGTTGAGGATAGAAGCCAACGATCTTGAAAGTAAGCGGCGCGCGATCTTGCCTTATAAGCTCCGTTCTCAAAGCGGGTGCGCACTCGAACCAAATCGGATTCGGGAGAGAGTGAATCGAAGCGTTCCCCGTTGAGGTGGTATTCGTAGGCGACCCCTCCAGAGTAGTCTTCACTCCTGGAGTATCTGATGGATTCAACAGTTGCGCCGAAACGAAGGGCGTGGCGACCAACGTACCAGTCAAGATCAAACCGGAAATTCGTGCGTCTGTCTGATTCGGTGCCGATGTTCGCATCTAGCCAGCAGCCGAGACGCTGTGGTCGTCCACTC
>JAAESQ010000480.1 GCA_024229275.1 bacterium
GGAAATCGCACTTTCAAACTTTCGACGGGATGAAGAGCAATTCGAGGATGTCCCGAACGACGGGGTGCTCCATTCCGACGGGATCCCCAATGTGGAAATCGGCTTCGAGCTCAACACCTATGCGCAGCTTGACTTTCGACACGCGAGCTTTGTCTGGTCAGCCCCACGCGGGCCAACCTATCTCGCACTCGCTCTCGGGCTGGTCACCGGTATCCTGCTACTCGTCCGCTCATCAAGATTGCGCAGCGTGTCGGCACGGTTGGATTCACCAAGCGGAGATGATTCTGCCACTGTGGTCTACCCACTCACCTGCCTGGTGTTGACCGTTTCGGTTCTGGCCGATGTTCAACACACCCTGACCATTACCGAGGCACTCGCCCTGAGTGGCATGTTTGTCCTGGTTGTTGTTGACAAGTTGCTGGCCTCGGCGAGTCGCTCGCATATTCTCTGGGACCTTCGCTACGTGATCCTGCTGTCTGCAATCTGGTGGGTCGGCGAGGCCTTGCCTCCCCTGTTTCCGGTAGTGCTCCTATTTATCGCCTTGCTCAGTGCAGCGTCCAAGCAGAGGCGTGGAGTCCTGCTGACGGCAGTTGCGCTGCCGCTCGCGGCGGTGGTTTTGCGCCCTCCGCTCTTGGACATCACCGGCAAAGGCCCGACGCTCTTTTACATCGCAATGGTCGGCGCCCTCGCCCTCGGCGCGGCAGAGATCCTGCGCAGCTCGGAAGTACGGGATCAGCATCGTCGAACAGCGATGATGTACCGCGGCATCCTCGAACAGATTAGTGACGGTGTCGTATTGGTCGAGTTCAACGGTCGCATTGAGCTCGCAAATCGAGGGTTCGAGAGTCTCCTCTCTGCCGACCCGGGCGAACTCCTGGGACACCATGTTTCGGATTTCCTAAGGGCCAAGGACGGTCGCCCCGCCAATCTTTTGACGTTGTCGACAGTTGGGGACAAGTCCGAGATGACACTCGCCAATTCGGTTACGGGTCTGCGACGCGACGTCCTGGTGGCTGCCCACACTGTTCGCCACAAGGATCTGCCGGATCGCTTGCAGCTGACTGTCAGCGATATCAGCGAGCGCAAGCTCATCGAACGTGAGTTGACTCGCGCCAATGAACGGCTGAGCCGCTTGTCGGCCACCGACGAACTCACGGGACTCGACAATCGTCGAGAGTTCGAGAGAAGCCTCACCTCTGAGTGGAGTCGCTGTGCGCGCAGTGGGCTTCCCCTTACGGTGCTGTACTGCGACATCGACGCATTCAAGACCTACAACGACTGCTACGGACATCGTGCAGGCGACAAAGCTCTGCAATGCGTCGCCGACGCTCTGACAGGCTGCCTCAATCGGCCTGGGGACAGCGTAGCGCGGTACGGTGGAGAGGAGTTTCTTGTACTCCTACCAGAAACCGACCCCGAAAAGATCAAGGCCTTCACCGAAAAGATTCGCGCGACCGTCGAAGAGTTAGGGCTCCCTCACGATGCCAATCCAGCAGCAGGCGTACTCACCGTCAGCATCGGTGTGGCATCGTGCGTGCCCAGCCAGGACAACTCCGGGGACGAGCTCATCCATGCCGCGGACATGGCGCTTTATGAGGCCAAGAACAGCGGCCGGAACCGGGTAGTCTTCCACGATCCGTCCATGATGAACCCACGCTAACGCCAAGTCGCTTGGCACGCCCAAGCGAGTGAATGGTCAGCTGCGTATTTCCGGCAGATCGCGTCTCGTCGCAGCCGCGAAAGACAACCAAAGGGCTAACCGGCACTCACGCTTGCACATTCGAATCTCAGAAAAGTGGCTAACTGAAGAGTCCACCGATAATCACTAGTCAGACAAAGAACCGCCGATTTCCGGCGGCTCTATTCATCGATTCTCTTACTCCTCGTCAGGCGAGGCTACTTATTGAATCCAACGCTTGAGCATTGTCAGGTGCCGAAAAAGGCTCGCGGGATTATGGAAGGTGCCTTCATAGCTGTCGCCGAACGTGATCGTCTCACCGCCTTTGAGCGGATAGGGCGAATCCTTCTCAAGGGGAAGA
>JAAESQ010000481.1 GCA_024229275.1 bacterium
AATATCGGCTCCTGACGCCTCGACGGTAGTCAGCACTGACGGCAGGGCCTCAGAGCCGTTAGCAACCGCGATCAGAAGTTCGTCATCGGTGCTCGTCAGAATCTCGGCACCGAATTGACCGGAGAGGCCGTTCTGCTCACCGGCCACGAACGTCCCTTCGAGGCGCAGCACATCACGCTCACCAAGACTAGCCTGCAGCTCCTCGACGCTGCCTTCAGTCAGAAGCTTGCCACCGTCGATGATGCCGACTCGGCTACACAGACGTTCAGCGTCGTTCATATCGTGGGTCGTCAGCAGCACTGAGTGACCCTGAGCGGCGAGTTCGGCGATCGTCTCCATGAGGTAGGCCCTCGCCTGGGGGTCAACGCCGACCATGGGTTCGTCGAGGAGCAATACCTTCGGACGATGAACAAGCGCAAGGGCGAGATGGAGCCGGCGCTTCATGCCGCCGGAGTACGTGCTCACACGGTGCTTGGCGCGATCCGCAAGGCCAATGCTGTCGAGCAGTTCTGCCACGCGGGTGCGGACAGAGCCCGACGGTACCCGTGCGAGAGCGCAGGCCAGTTTGAGGTTCTCTGCAGCTGTAAGGTCCTCGTAGACGGCGGTGTCCTGATCGACCCAGCCCAGTTCGGCCTTGGCAGCGAGGGGGTTCACGAACGGGTCGTGACCGGCGAGACGGACTGAGCCGGAACTCGGTGGCATCAGGCCGGTAATGATCTTGATAGTGGTCGTCTTGCCAGCACCATTTGGACCTAGCAGTCCGTAGATCTCGGAAGGGGCGATATGGAAGCTCAGGTCGTCGACGGCCGTTCGCTCACCGTATCGCTTCACCAGGTGGTTCACCTCAAGCAAGTTGTCCATGCGTCCTCCGATGATCTATCAATACCACAGAGAACGTAACGCTTCGCGTTTCGTTCTCCACGCAAAGATCGTTCGCATCACCCGAAGGCCAAGGATCAGCTGAGCAGTAAATTCTCCCAGGGCTACCACCGAGGTTGCCCGGTACATAGTTTTGAGGATCAAAGGTCCTTCGATAGTGTAGAAATCTCGCCCCTCAAGAACTACGTACCCGGCACGCCCGCCACAGGGTAAATGCTGCGTGCGGCTTCATGCCCCGGATCGTTGCATTAGCCCTGAACTCAGAGACTCACATGTTTTGCTCAATGCCAGACGTTTTTCGCGCCTTCGGCGGCACGTGCCATGTACATGGTTCTTGAGGGGGCAGATCATGGCGGTGAAGTGGCATGTCGAATCCTCAAAACTATGTACTTGGCAATGCACGGGAAGCGCGACCAGAGAATCTGCCGCCTTAGTGGTCCTTGGCTTTCAGTTTAGGGCGACCAGTGCATGCTCCAAAACGAAAGAGGCGCGGGAAACCCGCGCCTCGATCGAATCATTTCTTCTCAGTCGCGTCAACGCTGATACGCGACCTTGCCTCCGACAATCGTGTAATCGACCTGAGTCGCCGGAATATCCTCTTCCGCGATCGTCAGGATGTCCTGCGACAGCACAGTGATGTCGGCAAGCTTGCCGACCGTGAGCGAACCCTTGATGTCTTCCTCAAAGCCCGCAAACGCACCCGCCATCGTGTACGAGTACAGCGCCTCTTCGCGCGTCATCTTCTGGTCCGGGAAGAAGAGCTCTCCGTTGGACTGCTTGCGCGACACGGTGGCGTAGT
>JAAESQ010000482.1 GCA_024229275.1 bacterium
AGTAATGGAAGAGTCCTTCGGTGTCGAATTTCTTCTCGTCACCGAGCACTTGAAAGCCACTTAACTATATGTATTTGCATGACTTATTGTATCAAATCGCAGAGAAAACCGCTATGACTTTTTCACAGGCCCCCTAGGGGTCGAACCTGACATAAGGTTCGGCTGCGTGTTTCCTTGGCGTCGTTCGAGATCTCAGAGGATTGAACTGCTCCCCGCCATCACGGAGTTCAATGCACGACACCACTCTCGAAGAGCTGCAAAACCTGCTCCGCCGCAAGTCGGTTGCCGTGTTCGTTGTAGTGGGTGTCGTTGAGCAGGTAGAGCCCTTCCTGACCTTCGTGGCTCCTGAACACTGGCAGTAGATCTACGAACGGGAGTCCTCTCGCCGTGCAGTAGCTTCTTAAAAATCGTTGTGGTTGCTCGAGATCGTAGTCGTTTGGATTGAGTTCGTATCTCTTGACGAGTTCGTTGAACAGTTCTGGTTCTACTTGAAACTGATCCGGATGAATGACGACTACGTACTGGGCTCCAAGATCTCGACTCTGTGCGTAGATTTGGTCCAATATACCTGACACAGATTTCCAGAACTGATCGTCTGCTCGAATACTGCGAAGACAGATTGCAGTTCGTTTCCTTTCAATATCCAAGAAACTGGTTCGTGAATACGTGCCACTCTGGTTCTCGACATTCGTTTCTTCAGCTCTCATGTTTGTATCTTGTCGAGCAACGCGAACGTTGCTGAATAGCTGCCTTATCAAGAAGTGGCGTGGGAAATAACCACGCAACCCAATTCTCAATTCGAGGGGCATATCACGGAAAGAGACGGGGGTTGTCTCCATGGAACCCCAGAAGTCATTGCCGACGAAGATGCCATGCAGGACTAAATCGGGATCGTATTTGGCGCCAAATCTCTTTAAGAGAATGAGTTCCTCCTGCAGCTCGTATCCAGCAACGGAAAAGTTAACGATCTCGTATGGAGGTGCCCATGTCTTGAGTTTGTCCCCAATAAGTCGATGGTAATTCTGTGAAGAACCGGCGAGCCCGAATGAATCAGAGAGTCCAATTATTCTGAGCCTATTTGAAGAATTATCAGTTGCAATAGGTTCGTTCCAGGCCGAGGCCACTCTCAGTTCGAACTCTCTGTTAGTTCGTGGTACAAGATGGTCAACGAGTAGCCAGCGGAAGACTATTTCAACGCTCGCAATAGAGAATCCAGTAACCGTTAATAATAGGGCCGTTTTGATGAGAACAACTCTTGGTGAAACGGCTGAAAGAAGAAGCATAAAAAATGCAACTAAAACAATCATCAAAACTGTGATAGCAAGCGCATTATGCTCGATGTAAAGTTGAGTGTTCCGGCCAATTGATGAGAGTAGATCGAGAATGAAAAACAAAGATACGACCGTGAGTAATACTAAGAATGTAGGAGCAGGAGAGATACGTCCAACGAGTCGTGAAAACCGATTTTCTTCAAGCGCGCACCACCAGCAAACGACCGCCCAAAAGGCGAATGCGAGAAAGACAAGGACGATCACGGAGTCGTAGCGTCCGAGAATAGTAGGCTCGGGGCTTTTTTGCAGAAGCACAGACATAGCGATACAAGAAACTGCAGCTGCGATAAGCCAGCGAATCTGTGAGGATTGCTTCATGGTAGGCAAAACGTCTGACGAATCAGCCGTTGCCGTATAGGCGATCCTTTAGGATTCTGGGGGTGCAGTGTTTTGCGGTTGACGCCCGCTGTGGAAGCAACGTCGCCATCGGAGTACATCACGGTTTTCTCCCCCGTCAAGAATAGCAGCCCAGATCATCGAGCCGCGCGGTTTGACGGGCGTGACAGCAGACAGTTTCAGCACAGGTGAGCGCGAGACTAATGTGAAAAAGTGATTAACACCTAACTTTCTCCATCTTCGGATCGTACATCGGGCGATTGGGCAAGCATACTTGGAGAGGGTAGTGCTCGCCAGCGATGTCAATCTCCCAATCGCTGTCGTTCAAGTAGGCCTTGTTGATCGGTTCGCCAGCTTCGATCATAGCCAGACCTACGGCGCCACCGAGGGTGTGGCCGTAGCTTGCTGCGCGGACATAGCCTACAGCCTTGTTGTTTCGATAGATGACCTCGGCATGGTAGAGCAACGGTTCGGGATCCTTGACCAACACCTGTAAGAGGCGCCGGTCGAAGGCAGGCCCCTGCTGCTTCTTCTCGACGCAATAGGCTTTGCCAATGAAGTCCGACTTATTCAAATCAACGACGAATCCGAGGCCGGTCTCGTAGGCATCGTCGGTGTTGTCGATGTCGTGACCATAGTCGCGATAGGCCTTTTCCATGCGCAGACTACCCAAGGCTCTGAGACCAGCGTGACGCAGGCCGAAGTCCTTGCCCGCCTCGACGACTCGACCGTAGACGTGCACCGCTTGCTCAGAGGGGATATTGAGCTCGTAACCGAGCTCACCTACGTAGGTGATGCGGTTGCAGATCAGACGTGCAAAGCCGATTTCGATCTCACGGGCAGTGCGAAAGGGGAACGCCTCGTTCGACAGGTCCGCCGTGGTGATGGACTGCAGCAGCTCGCGTGATCTAGGGCCTTGTACATTGAGTTGGCCGATACCGCCGGTGATATCAGTGACGAAGCAATGTGCATCGTCTGGGATGTGGCGCTTGATCCATGTTTCGACATGGCGATGCATGGTGTCGGTGACCACTACGACGAAGCGGTCCTCCGTCAGTTTGGTAACGGTGACGTCAGCTTCCAGCATGCCATGCTCGTTGAGAAATTGGGTGTAGGTGATGGTTTCGACAGGTCCGTTGACGCTGTTGGCCGAGATGTGGTCGAGCACCTTACCGGCGTCGCGTCCCTGGACAAGGAATTTCCCCATAAAGGACATATCCATGGCAATGACACCCTCGCGACAAGCCCTGTGCTCAGCCTCCCAATAGGGGAACCAGTTTTGACGTCCCCAGGAGAGCTTTTCGACCTTGGGCTCCTGACCGTCCGGCGCAAACCAGGCTGGGCTTTCCCAGCCACTCACGTCGGTGAAGTAGGCACGCTGATCCTTCAAACGATCGTGGAAAGGCGAGCGCCTACAGTCGCGGGCGGTTAAGGGTACTCGAGTGGGATAGTGACGCCGATAGACCAGTCCCAGCGTTTCAACGACGCGTGTTTTGCGGTATTCGAGATTGCACTGATAGGGGTGAAAGCGATCCACGTTGATGCCGGTGATATCAGCACTCGGGTCGCCGGTGGTGATCCATTGGGCCATGATCTTGCCGAGACCGCCTCCGGTAATGATGCCGATAGAGTTGAGTCCTGCAGCGACGAAGTAGTTCTGAATTTCCGGTGCCTCGCCGAAGGCTACACCCATGTCGGGTGTGAAGCTCTCAGGGCCGCAGAAGAACGTCTTGATGCCGGCACTCTGTGAGATGGGGATACGGCTCATGGCCTTTTCGAGGAAGGGAGTCATTCGATCCCAGTCGGGTGGAATCTCGCCAAAGGAGAAATCATCAGGGACGCCATTCGCTTTCCACGGGGCGCAAACTGGCTCGAACAGACCGATCATCAGGCCGCCTGTTTCTTCTCGGTAGTAGCCGTGACAGGAGGGATCCTCGATGATGGGAAGCTGCCGTGTCATACCGTCGATGGCCTCGGTGATGAGGTAGTAATGCTCGGTCGACTGGTTCGGGATGCTGACGCCGTTGAGGGCACCAAGTTGCCTGGCCCACATGCCGGCACAATTCACAACGAACTCCGCCTTGATAGGGCCCTGAGTGGTGGTCACTCCCGTGGCGCGGCTGTTATGGGTTGTGATTCCTGTGACCGACACACCCTCGATGATCTTCACGCCCTGTTGGCGTGCGCCTTTGGCCAAGGCCATAGTGGCGTCCACGGGATTAACGCGCCCGTCTTGCTTCAGATAGAAGCCCGCTTTGAGGTCGTCCACCCTGGCTAGGGGGAAAAGTCTTTTGATCTCGTCGGGGCCGATCTCTTCGACGTCGTTGCCGCACATCCGGTTGAAAGCTGCGACCCGGCGATACTCTTCCACGCGGTCGAGATCAGCGGCCAGCTCGATGAAACCCAATGGCTCAAAACCGGTGCCCAGTCCGGTCTCCTCCTCGAGGTGTGCATAGAGATCGCGTGTGTACATGCGCATCTCGACCGAAGTCTCCGAGGTTGAACCAAAGGTGGTCATCAGACCCGCCGCGTGCCAGGTTGTGCCTGAGGTGAGCTGGTCACGTTCGATCAGAACGACATCGGTCCAGCCGAGATGGCCAAGATGATATGCGATGGAACAACCGATGACACCACCGCCAATGATGACGACGCGAGTGCAATCGGGAACTTGAGTGGCGGACTTCGGTAGTTGCTCGTTCATGGGTTTTCCTTCTCGATGACTAGACTGAGGCTTGCATTTGTTTCGATTGGTTCTTCTGAGCCAGCTCGCGACTGAACCATGAAAGGCAGAGCTCGTCGGCTGGTCTCATAACACGTTTGCGGTTTTTATCAGTGTGCCATGACGGGAGAGCGGCGGGCGAAGTGACCCTCATATTCAAGCAACACTACCATAATCTGGAAGATTGGTTCATAATATGGGTAGTGACCTTCCGAAGGGGAGAGCGAGGCAGGATCTGGTAAGGCATTGACAGGCATAGTGGGTTGATAGCTGCATCGGCGTTCGGCCCAAATCAAGAGACAGAAGAGAACCATGCCAGCCAGAACGAATGCGGCCGAGATCAGTATCGAGAAACGCACCAGATCCTGTTCGGGGACGAAGTTTGAGAATCTTGGGGGCTCGAAATAGTTGTGGCCGATGATCCTGGTGATCATCGGCCACAACGCCGTTTAAAATACGAAAAGGATGATTCGTGTCTATTTCGCCATCTGACGCAGTGCCTTCTTAGCCCTGGCGTCATCCATGTCTGCGAGGGCTTCCATGGCTTCTTCGCGGAGCTCTAAGTCCGGGTGTGTGCGAGCAATCTTAATCAGCATTGAGATGCCTTCGCCGTTCTCGAGTTCGCCAAGGAGTTCGAGGGCCTCCTCA
>JAAESQ010000483.1 GCA_024229275.1 bacterium
AAGCCATCAGCTTCGAAGGACAGTCTCTCTGCCATGTGTAAGTGGCCACCCAGTGCGAGAGTGAAACGGTGAGGCTTCAGCACCTCGAGCACTTTCTTGTGGTTGCCAACCGTATGACGGTACTTGGTTTTGCCGTCGACCGTGATCAGAGAAGGCGCCAGAGGGTTCTTGGAGTGGCCGAAGAGCAGTTCGGCCGAGCTGACGAAAGGAATATGCTGGAAGGTCACCACCGGTGTCCCGGAAGCGACATGGGAGAGATCCGCCTTGAGCCAGGCAAGCTGAGTATCGTCGATGTGTCCGTGATACCAGATCTCCTGATAGACGACGCTGTCCAGGGCAATGAAGTGGACACCGCCCCAATCGAAAGAATAGTAGTTCGGCCCGAAGTAATGGCGAAACATCTCCTTGCCGAAGAGTGGATGCTCCGCACTCACCAGAGAATTGTGGCGCTCGACACCGAAGGTGTCGCGATTGCCGGGAACGACATACACCGGAACAGAAATGCTACCGGCTTCCTGCAGGAAGAGTTCGAAGTCGTGCTTCGCTCGCTCTTCCCCAACGCCCGGAGCATTCGCCACCAGGTCGCCCGTGATGAGTACCAAGTCAGGCTCCAGATCGACCACCAGTTGGCGCAGCAGTTGGGTACGATTGAGGCTCTTGTCCTCGATGTGTGGATCCGAGGCATGGAGGAAAGTGAACTCTGTTGTGTTTTCACGCCGGTTCAACGGGAAGTCAACGCTGTCGACGGACACCTCGGAGTCGATTCGTCTCCAGATTGGCCCTTGGGTCTTAAAACCTGAGGGCACGCTCAACACAACCAGATCGAACCTTCCACTCGTGTCGAGCTTGTAGCTTCCGTCGGCTCCAGACACGACCACATCGATCTGATCGGAAACCGCAACGCCAGCGATCCCGGGTTCGCCGTCATCATGTCGACCGTTCTCGTTGAGGTCTTCAAAAACGAGTCCAGTGACACCCGATGTCAGCTCTTCCGCCGAGAGGCTTGAACCAGAGCAAAGAGTCAAGAGAACGGCGGCGACCACCAAACTCCGGCGAAACGAGGCGATGAGAAATCGAATCAGCATAATGCCGCCAGTGTAGCAGCGGCGTCATCGTTTCCTGCTCGCGCAACAGTTACGTTCGCTACGCAATGCCTTTGAAACCGTTTTTGGGATTGGTCGTATATACTTCCTGACGATATACCTCGAGAAGGTATATGGAGGCCAAAGTGTTCAGTGCAGAATTGAAAAAGGGAAGCGTCGAATTGTTGATCCTTGCCATGTTGGAGGATCAGCCCCGGCATGGCTACGAAATCGGAAAGCTGATCGAGCTCCGCTCTGGTGAGCGGATTCAGTTCAGAGTGTCCTCCCTCTACCCGGTCCTTTGCAGAATGGAAGGCAAGGGATGGATCAGCGGCCGCTGGGTAGAGAAAGAAGGAGAGCGGCGACGCTGCTTCTACAGCCTGACCGCGAAAGGTATCAAAGCCCTCGCGGAGGAGCGCAAGACCTGGAGCGAGTTTGCCTCAGCGATCGAGCAAGCGATCGGATGGAGCCATGCCTGACTGGGGCTCATACATCCGCAAGAACCTCTCTCTGCCTCCCATGAAAGGACAGCGCGAAGAGAGGATTATCCAGCACCTGGCCGAGCAACTCGAGGACTGCTATTTGGAGGCGATTGCCCACGGAGCCGAAGAAGCAAGCGCAGTGGCCGAAGCCGAGGACCATATCGCGGATTGGGACCGTCTTGCAGCCGATATCTCCCACGCGGAACGGCAGCATCTGCGAGCCCGGCCCGACGTGTGGATGGATTCAGCCGAAACTACTCTGCGCGGCAAGGGTGGCTGGTGGATAGTTTGTGCCGATCTTGCCCTCGATACCCGCCAGGCAATTCGCTCATTCCTCAAAACCCCAGCTTTTGTAGCGACAACCGTGCTGATCCTCGCGCTCGGAATCGGAGTCAACACCGC
>JAAESQ010000484.1 GCA_024229275.1 bacterium
ACCGTCTTGACCGCCACAAAGCGCATGTCGGGCCGGCACACCGCCTCGGCGATGCCCCGCGCATCGTTGTAGTCGTTCTTGTTGCCCCGCACATAGGCCTTGACGTGCTGCGGCGCAATCAACCGAACCTCGTGACCGAGTTCCTCGAACCGGCGCGCCCAGAAGTGGGCGCTGGAGCACGCCTCCATGCCGATCAGGCAGGGCGGTAGGTTGGCAAAGTACGCCATCACCTGTCCGCGCCTGAGCATCTTGCGCTTCACCTCTTTGCCGTGCACGTTGCAGCCGATGACATGGAACGTGTTCTTTGCCAGATCCAGCCCAACCGTCGCAATCTCATTCATGGTCTGTCCTCTTTCACCTCGATGTTTGATTTGTACTTCCATCTTGGCGCATTCGACGCCGATTCAGGAACAGGGAGGAGACCATCTCATCGACTCCGATGATAGATTCCGGCCGCCCTGTCGGGCTGAAGCCCGACCTACGTTCTCATGGTCGTCGACGAGGAGGACTTTGATCATAGCTCATCCAATGTCTCCAACACCGTTGTCAAAGTCGGCGCATA
>JAAESQ010000485.1 GCA_024229275.1 bacterium
CGGCCGGCATTCTCAAACACGATGTCTGACGTTCCAATTGCTGGATAGCGGGTGTCAAACTTCTCGAATCTGGTGACCTGACGCAACTCTCCGTTGTCGAGATCAAGCGCCCAAATGTTGTGCCGCATGTTTTCGTCGCGATCCGACAGGAAGTAGAGTGTGCGGCCATACCACATCGGCTGGGTGTCATTGGCATCGTTTTGGGTGAGATTCTGTGAAGTCTTGGCATCGAGATCAAAAAGCCAGATGTCGGGCGCCATTCCGCCGCGATAACGCTTCCAGGTCCGGTGGTCCCGCGCCAAAGGAAGATAGGCCAGCGACTTGCCATCCTCTGCGATCGATCCGTATTCACCGTATGGCAGTGGTAGTCGCTCAGGGAGGCCACCATCTGAAGAGACTTGATAAAGCTGATTGAAACGGTCTTTGCCGCTGGTCATTCCAGTAGCAAAGAGAATGCGCTCTCCATCGGGATTCCAACCGAGAACTCGGTCGGCAGCTGGATGATGGGTGACACGAGTGAGCATGCCGCCTCGAACCGGCACAGTGTAGATGTCCTCATTACCGTCATAGTTTCCGGTGAAAGCGAGAGTTGCTCCGTCCGGAGAGAAGCGAGGGAAGCTCTCTTCACCCAGCGGTGTACTCAACCTTTGGGCAACACCACCCTCTTTTGCCACGACCCAAACGTCGCCGGCATAGACGAACGCGATATCGGTCGCGGAGACATCCGGAAACCGCAGCATGCGGGCATTCACTTGTGCCGAAACCGTCGTTGCGAAACCAACTAACACCACGATAAGCGTGTGGAGCACGAAGCGCATCAATCTCTCCTCCTTGTAGCCAGGCTGTCCAATCCGTTCACCATCAGAACGGTCAATGCAGAGATCATAACCGTTCCATACGCAGAACAATTGCTCGAGGTTCGTCACAGGTGATCCAACCGAGCAGTCTATGATGGCATCGACCTGTGATTTGCAGAGATCAGATATGGGAGAGGAAGACAGATATGCGAAAGCGCTCTTTGATAAGTATTGGCGTGAGTGTGCTCCTCGGTGCTTGCATTCAGGCGCCGAGGTCAACAGCCCCAGCGTCAGCTATCGACCTCTCTGCTCCGGCCGAGGGACAACTCGGAATGGTCAGTTCCGCTCATCCCATAGCTACGCAGGCCGGCCTCGACATCCTCAAACAGGGTGGCAACGCGTTTGACGCAACTGTCGCTGTAGCTTCAACGCTCAACGTCGTAGAACCCATGATGTCTGGAGCTGGTGGTTACGGAACCATTCTGATTTACGATGCACAGACTCAACTGATTCGATTCCTAGACTCGAGCGGCAAGATTCCAACAGCGGTCGACTCGGACGTATTTCGCGTCCCAAACCCGGATCACCTCGACAACCGTCGTGGGCCGAAGGCAGTTTCAACTCCCGGAAACGTCAACGCATGGCGTGCACTCTCTGACACCTATGGACGACTCATGTGGGCAACCCTCTTTGAAACCGCCATCGCCACTGCCCATGAGGGTTACGTGCTTGACGAGAGAACCGCTCGGATAATCAGAGCCGCTTGGAAGGACTTCCCCAAGGAAGCACGCCCAATCTATGGTCACAAAGGAGATCCACTGACGACCGGTGAGCCTCTCGTTCAGAAGAATCTTGCAGAGTCTCTCCGCAGAATCGCGACAGAAGGGCCAGCGGCTTTGTACGGCGGCTCCATTGGAGAGGCGATCGACGGCGAGATGCATCGGACAGGCGGGTTCCTCAGCCTCGCGGATCTCAGCAGCGATATCGCTGAGTGGTGGGAACCAATCCACATTACATACCGAGGTCTCGAGGTATACACAGCGTCTCCACCCAGCACTGCATTTCCTTCTCTGATACGTCTTGGTCTCATGAGCCAATTCGACCTGAGTCCGGAAGACCACAACACCGCGGACATGCTACACAGATTCTGCGAATCCACCAAGCATGCGTTCTGGTGTCGACTTTCATATGCAGGTGATCCAGACGTGACGCCTCCACCTCTGGACCATCTCCTTTCAGAAAACTACTGGGCAGACCAGGTCGCAGGCTTCGACTCTGAATCTGCCGAGCCTTTTGTCTACCCGGGAGCAACTCCAAATCCAGATCAACATACAACTCACTTCGTTGTCGCCGATCGATGGGGCAACATCGTCAGTGCGACCCAAACACTCGGCAATGCATTCGGCAGCCGCATCATGGCTCCCGGAACCGGAATCTGGCTCAACAACTCGCTTTCCTACTGCACCTTCGAACCCAAGGGCAATCCGATGGATGCGCATGCAGGAAGAAGAAAGCTCTCAGGCGACTGTCCAACCTTTATCATGCGTGACGGCAAGCCGTGGGTTGCAATAGGGACGCCGGGAGGCCACACCATCGGCCAGACCGTTCCTCAAATGGTGATGAACTTGGTTGACTTCGGATTCAATATTCGCGGCGCCATCGCGGCGCCCAGAATCAGCTTCATCGAACCTGACATCATCCTTGTTGAACCTGGGATCGATCCTGCGGTGATCTCCAATCTCGAAGCCCGGGGGCACAAGATAGAAGTCCTTCCACGTCTCGCCCTTGGCAATGCACACGGCCTCACCATTCAATACCATCGCAACGGCAATCCAGTGAGATTCACCGGTGCCGCAGACCCCAGGGGAGTGGGGCTCGCGCAGGGGTACTAGCGTGGTCCGTATTCGACATCGTCAGGACAGATCAGTTTCGAGAGGAGGCGCATCCTTGGATGGGATCTACTCCAGCCCTCTCGCCAGATCTGCTTCGGCTGCGATGTGGCCGAATGCCGCCCATTGCCCTTGCTCGATCATGGTCGTATAGATCTCACCCGCTCGCTCTCTGTCGCCATTGGCGAGATTCCACGTACCCAGGCCATACGCAGTTGCTGCATTCATGATCGCACTGTGGTCGGCGCCAGTCAGTTCCGCCTCGCCAATCTCTCCCTTGTAGAAGAGACACAGCTGGTGATAAGCCATATTCTCGATGATTTCCATTTCGGCATTGACTAGTTCGAGCGCGGCAATGGCTTCTTCGTCCCGACCAAGCCGTCGCAGGGCCATGTACAACCAGTGCGTCGTCGACACGACGTTGTCGGCACTCCGGGAAGCCTTGAGACCTTGGAGATAGGCGTTCACGGCTTCCTCATACTGGCCCTTAAGATAGTGAGCCAGGCCCAGGTGGTACCAGGTATTGGTGTGCAACGAACTCACAGGAATGTTGAGTGCGTTCGGCATCCCGTCAGGTTCGATCTCGTCCTCAGTTCCCTCGATCAGCTCCGCTGCCTTTTCGAAGTCCTGGACAGCGAGATCAAGTTGCCGTGTTGAGATGTAGCGATGGCCACGATGACGGAAGAGGCGTGCATCGTCCGGCCATCTCTGAATCGCCTCAGTGTAGATCTCGATCGCTTCGTTATACCGTCCAAGATAAGCCGTTCTCCGCCCATACCAAATGGCGCGCTCTACGTCTTCAGAATCCTCCTGCCAGTCCAGTTTGGCCTCTTCATACTTCTCGAGAGCACTGGTCGCCGGCTCGGGTGCATACAGAAGTTCACCAACGAATGATGTTGCCTGAGCTTCTACAGCCTCAGGCGCTGGCGACTTGGTGGTTTCGCCTCCGCAGGACGTCAGCACACAAACTAGTCCGATCAACACCGTCGTTTGGATCTTCATCATTCCTCCCTCAATCTCGTGCGTCTGAAAGGTAGTTCGCGAAGTGAACGTGGACCAACCGCCATTCCTCATCTTCAAGGAAATACACGAATGTCATCGGACCTCGCTGCGTCGAGCCGTCAGCGCGTTTGAAGTACCAGAACCCAGTGACAACGACCGTGTTCCCGAGCACCGTTTCATGCAGCTGATCCACCCAAAGGGATGTCTCTCGGGCTACTCCGCCGGAAATAAAGCCAAAGCCTCGGTGGTGTTCACGCACCGCTTCGATACCAACGATCGTGCCTTCCTTCTCAGACGAAAGATACGTCACACGATCATCAATCACGAAGAGCTTGTCCACCATATCGAGATCGTAGGCATTCCACATTTCGA
>JAAESQ010000486.1 GCA_024229275.1 bacterium
CAGCTACGACTACGACGGGCTATTCTTGGTCTCCACTATTCGGGCCAGGTCCACCTCCTTTGCGCTGTCTTAGCGATCTTCGTGCTCTTCGTGGTTCCAAAATTGCCTTCCTGTCCTGCCGCATAGCCGTTCGTCCCGTTCGCCCCGCATAGCTTCCTCCCCCATCTTTGCGTTTCCTCCTTCGTGCACTTAGCGATCTTCGTGGTTCAGATTCCCCTCCCGTTCGCCCCGTCCATGCCGCCTGTCACGGCATAGTGCTACGCACGAAGCCGGATTCGCCCCGCATAGCTTCCGCCACTCTTTGCGGTTCAAAAAATGCCATCATGGCCGCGATCGGCACTTGACGGGGGATGGTGTGCCATTCATAATGGCATTATGGAATGGGAAATTACCATTGATGCATCCGGGCGTGTTGTCATCCCCAAAGAGGTTAGGCGCCGTCATCATCTCTCGGGAAGTTCGCGGCTGATCCTCGTCGAGACTGATGAACGGCTAGTCTTAATCCCGAGACGGAAGCGGGGCACTACGGTTGAAAAGGCCGGCATGCTCGTCTTCCAGGGCCGGCTGGATTCTGAGTTTCCTGATCATAGGGCGCTCCGGGAAGAGCGTGCTCGGCATCTGATGGGCCTGTGATTCGGATTGCCTTTGATACGTCGGTGTTGGTTGCAGCACTGGTAGAGCCTCATCCGCGCCATGCTCGAGCCTTCCCCTGGTTGGAAGCGGCTGAGGATGGCCGCGTCGAAGGCGAGTGTACCGTGCATGCCCTGGCCGAAACATGGTCCGTACTTACACGACTTCCGATCGATCCGTCTATCGCGCCGCCGATGGCGACGGCAGCGGTAGAGCGTTTGGCTGCCTTCCTTGAGCCTGTGGAACTATCGTCCGACATCTACTGGAAGGCAATGCGTCGCTGTTCCGAGCACGGGCTGCGGTCAGGCGTGCTCTTCGATGCACTCCACCTTGCCTGCGCTGAAAGCAGCAATGTCGATGCCTTTATAACTTTCAATCCAGGTGACTTCGAACGATTGGCAGTGACCGAAAGCCCTGCGATTGTTGTACCGCCCGACCCTCCGGCTTTCGGGCTTCCAAAATCCGTTCGCCTGAACGGTCGGAGCTAGGGGACTCTCAGCTTCAGCGATTCGAAGAATCGCCCAATCTAACCTTCTTTGCGTTTCCTCCTTTGCGCACTTCGTGCACTTAGCGGTTCAAAAATTGCCTTCCTGCCCTGCCGTATAGCCGTTCGTCCCGTCCGTCCCGCATAGCTTTCTTCCACCTTAGCGATCTTCGTGGTTCGAGATTCGCCGTTTCAACCGAGATCACCACCCATTCGAAGCCTACAAGCTGAACACTGCGACTGGGGGACTCTTGCCTTCAGCGATTCGAAGACTCGCCCCTTCTTCCCCCTTTGTGCTGTCTTAGCGATCTTCGTGTTCTTCGTGGTTCAA
>JAAESQ010000487.1 GCA_024229275.1 bacterium
GGGCTTCGCTTCAATGTAGACAGATAAGTACACAGTTTTTAGCCTATCTGTATACCAAACCCGCCGACATAACCCCCTGAAAACAAGCCACTTACAACCCCAGGTATACACATAGACAGATTTTTACCTAATCTAAAGGTGAAGAGTGTAATAAAAGGGGGAAAAGTGATAAATGCTATTTAATAATCTAACCAATTTATTCACAGTTATATAGTAGGGTTGGGATTATCTGTGTACCTGTGTACTTCAGGCATAACCCCCTGCTAAATAACAAGTTATGGTTATACACATTCCCAATTAAGGGTATACCTACCTGTATACTTAGCCCTAAACCCTTGATACATAAGGGGTTAGATGTGTATACCAAGAACCCCCCTGCTCCCCCTTAGTACACTCCCCCTGTCCAGGGGGAGTTAAATACCCTTTTCCCCTGCTCCCCCCTGTAGACGCCGGATCCGGCCGGATAGGCGACGGATAGAGGGTAACTCGCGAGACAAAATAAAAAAGATTTCTAGAAACGCCATGCCAAGCGTAAATCCTGCTACTAACCCGGTTTGCGCCATTGGCATAGGGCATGCTATTGCGTGGGCGTTCCTATTCTGCCTTGCGTTTCCCCTGGACAGGGATAGGCTCATTGCGGTAGGGAAGTAAACCGGGAGACGACATGAGTGCAACGGAAACCGACTTGCTGAACCTGGAACCGGGGGAATACCCCCGTCCTATGATCAGTGACGCAATCGCAAAGCTAATGGCAGAGTTCAATGCCACATATGAACTCAACCCCGAAACGGCTACGGCGTTCGTGAAGTCTACGGGTTTGCCTTACTTCAAAACCGAAACGAAAGGATGCAAGTAGTAATGAACTCTTATCACAACGTCAAAGGTGCAATGATGCTCGGGACCGTCCTCGGCATCATCATTTCCTTGTTTGTTGGTTTGGCCTAATCCGATGGCAGGCTATGGGGCTTCACTCAACCCCGTGCGGGAGAAGCTAGGGGCAACCGTCGATAAGCTCCGGGCAATGCCTGTAGACGCTACCCTGGATACCGTGGAAGACACTTTGCGCTTTGACGGCGTAACGTGGTCCGATTTCCAGTGGCTAGACGAGAAGCCCGGTCTCTGGGGTAACTCGGAAAGCTCCGGGGGAGAATGGCACTATCACGTTAGGCAATTGCGCAATGCGAGGGGATACCGGGGGAATGAAGTAACGGTAACCCTCAAGATTGACAAGCGGGAATACCGGGACGGTTCAAACCCCGATCATAGGCTAACGGGGGAACCGTACTACCACGTTTCTACTGCAATGCCCGGGGAGCAGGATGATAGCTATTCCCTTATCAAGGCATTGGAACCGGGGAGCGTGCTAGGTAGGGCATTCCACTGGGGAGACGCTATCCACGATTACATGGAACGTTTCCGCGACTATTCCGATGCAATTGCATTGCGCATTGTGAAGGAAAGCGAAACAAAGGCAACCGTTGTTATCACTGTCAACAAAAACCGAAACGAAAGGAACTAACACAATGTCCGCAAAGCGAAACCGGATGATGAAACGAAACCGGAAGCGTAGACAGGCGGAATACCGCCGCATCCTCTCAACCGTCTGGAATGAGCGGGAGCTTGATACCCTCACTCCGGAGGACGTGGAATACCTCGGGCGGGAGCTTGCCGCGGAGCTTGCCGCATTGGAGCAGGCAGAGCAGGCAGAGCGGGAGCAGGCAGAGCGGGAGCAGGCAGAGCAGGAAAGGGAACTCAGAGCGTTCCAGACGGAGTGTGCGGAGCGGAAGCGAGTCGGCATTGTCGGATAGACTCAATCCCCGTAGGACGGCCGAGAACCCCCTGGATAAGCTCCGGGGGGTTTTGGCCGTTAGTACACAGAACGAAACCCAAAGCACAAGCGAAAGGGAAATACCAATGTCACACAGTATCGAAAGCATCGGGTACTCACTCCCAAGCCAATACGGCGAATTCATGGAACCGGAAGTTACCGGGATTGACTTGTGGCTAATCCTGGAAACCGCGGAGGGAACGCAGTATATCCCCCTGGACTCTGTAGGGCATGCTCTGGACGTTGAAACCAATCCGGACGGTACGGTAGGGGAAACCGCATGGGATGATCTTACGGAAGCGGATAGGTACGTTATAGACCGCAATTACGGTATGACGCAAGTTTACACAATTGAGATTGCCCTAGGTGCGGGCGCTAGACTCTCCGCAAGCGGATACACGGATTGCACAGATTGGTTTGTGTGCGATACGGAAGCGGAAGCGGAAAGCGAATTGCGGAGCATGTATCCGGAAGCATTCCTTTGTGAAGTGTATCACGTTACCTTTGTCGCCTATTGTGGCATGCGCACAATGGACCAATGGTTTCGGGAAGATGAAAAGACGGACGCTAGGAAACTTTGTTCCAATATCATCGGCGCAAAGCGTAGGGGAAACTACACAGTCTCCAAAGTGAATAGGAAATCCGGTTCTGATCTCACGGAAACCGTATGGGAATGCTCGGAACCGGAGGATAGTGCAATGGTTCCCGATGCGGCCGGATACCTCATTCTCGAAACCATTTCTGCATACCCTGAGGGTAACTAACAATGGAAACTCTCAAACAAGTAACGACGGATTGGGTTCACTACCGCGAACATGGTAGCGAATACATTGCCCGCTTAACCTACGGTTTCGATACAGACTTTGCGAAACGGCACAAGCAAAACCCGCATTTCAGTATGACGGGGGAAACATGGCGGAAGCGGGAACCGGGGGACAAACTCTATCCGGGGGATTGGTTCAAACTGGACGGAGTAGCATACGTTGCGGATAGCGGGGGGCAATGCCGGGAAGTAATGCAACGTTACTTTCCGGAGGTATGGCCGATCCAGGTTTGGCATTTATCATCCCTGGAAACCGGACCAATGCACTATGTAGCAAACGGTCTGTATTGGTTAGGTGAAAAGAACGAGGACCATTTCAAGTCAACCGTCTGCTATGGCTACTGTGCATCGGACGGTATCATGTGGGGATACCCCCCGTACCAATACCTCACGGCCGCATGGGAACGCCGTAGACGGGCGTTCTTTGCGTTCAAATCGGAACCTTGCACCGAAACCCGCGGGGAGCTTGGGGACGCAGAGCGGTACGTTACAGACATGCTAGACGCTATCGAGTTCAGTCTAGCTAGCGCGGGGGATTACTTGCGCGAGAGATTGCCGACCCTGCTAGCTAACTTCCGTTGCGCAATGGTTCAATACGGTCTGCTAGTAGAAACCGAAACCCAAAGCGAAAGCGAAAGGGGATAGCACAATGGGAACCGTCTATTTTGAAGTAGTGACAAGCGCAACCGGAGAAGCATTCCAGGGAACCGATAGGGACAAGGCGGAAGAATGCTTTGCATACCTTTGCGGGGAGTCTCAATCTGCATACGGGGAGGTATGCGGGGAGATTGTAACTCTACTCTCAAACGGCACTCCGGAAGAAAGCTTTACTCCAATCCGGATTATCAGTCTGCCCGGATTGGATGGAGTAAGTATCAACCCCAATGATAGCGTTATGGAATTCCGCAAAGAGGAATACATAAGCGGGAATTGGCGGGAGTGTGAACCGTCCTATTGGCGTGAAGTCAAACCGGAGGACGCTACCTATACCGGGTTTTCGGACTATCACAATACAGTCGGGGATTGGGAGGATTACCCGATTGAAACTCTTTACATACTGCCGAGTCTACTTTCCGGGGGAGACTATTCCGGACAAGGTATGGTAGGCAAAGCCAATGTAAAGGATTTCACAGAAGAATTCGGGGAGCATTTCGAAGCATTAAACATTCACGAATTGTCGGGGGGTTTCGACTCATTCGGCATTGCCATTCCCCTAACGGTTCTCGTTTCCCTGGAATGTAACCTTTGTGGAGTTCAGGAAATGGCATGGGGAGACGAACTAGCAGAGTGTGAGGTATGCGCCGCTGCTAGGAACATTCGGGAGACGCTAGACGGGTTTGAGAACTACTGTGTAATCAATGACGAAACCCTAACGGAACTCGAAATGGAAGATTGGAACGAGCAATGGGAGGATTGGGGACGAAACGATTTCATCGGGGAGCTTTCCGGTTTCTATCCCGATCAATACGAATTCGACAATGTGACAGACGATAGCGCGGATGATTTGTTTCGTAAGCTCTGTGAAGCTTCCGGGACATATCCTGAAATGGACGGGGATAGTATGTATATCCGTCTGTCGGAAGTCACAAGCGAAACCACAAGGGCAGACATTGAAGCATTAGACGGGATTGACAAGCTCCCCGCGGATAGCGCGGAGGAATGGGAGGAATGGCAAGCGGAACGTGCGGAGGAAAGCTCGAAAGCTCTTGAGGGTTATTCCTACGTGGTTTGTCGGAAGTTTGACAAGGGACATTATGGAACTACAGACGGAGACGAAAACAAATTCCCCAAGCTCTGTTACATAGCGGGTTCTCCGTCTACTGTTACATGGCAGACGAATAGGGAACCGGGATGGAGTATCCGGTTTATCTATCGCATTGAATACACTCCGGCCGAGAATAACACTCCCCTAATGCCGGGTTACGAATTGGCCGAAACTCCGGAGGTAAAGTAACAATGCAATTCACTATTCAGGCTAACGGCAAAAAGAACGTAACCATTCTCCGGGTTGGTCGAATGGAATTCCTCTTTAGCTATCAAACCTTTGTGGCATGGGAGAGCGAACACGGGGAGTGTTTTAAAACCGCGGAGAAGTTTTCCGTTACTACTTCCCGGCATGTAACACAATGGCTAGACGGCCGGAAGTGTGTAACAGTGCCGGAAAAGGTTTGGGAGGATTGGCGGGAAGTGTTTATCAGTAAGTTTATCGGCACTATGGAAAGCTCCCCACACTCATTCTATAACGGGGAGTTCATTCAAGCTAAGTAGCACACTAAACCCCCTGTAACAGAAACCCGGAAGCTATAAGCGAAACCGGGTTAGTTCACTCCCGCATAGCGGGGGAAAGGCTAACCCGGTTTTCTATTACCCCCACCATACCCGCACAAGCTCTGCCCCTGGACAGGCTACAGACGGCCGTAGCACGCTCCCCCCGTTGCTAGGCTACCCTGCTCCCCCTGCTCCCCTGGACAGGCTACAGACGGCCGTAGCACGGTCCTACGCTCCCCCTGCTCCCCTGCTCCCCCCGCTATCCCCTGGACAGGCTACAGACGGCCGTAGAACGTCCTCCCCGCTGCTAGGCTATCCTGCTCCCTTCAATCCCCTGGACAGGCTACAGACGGCCGTAGCACGGTCCTACGGCATTCCTGCTCCCCTGCTCCCCCTGGACAGGCTAGCAGGGGAGCGGGGAGCGGGTATCGAGCGGGAGCGGGTATCGAGCGGGGGAGGATTGGTCAAGGCAGAATTTCCCCCGCTCCCCCTGCTCCCCGTCCTCCCCCCGCTCCCCCGGTTTCGGAAAAATCCGATCCGGAATTCTATATGTAATTGCGAGTCATTCGCAATAAGGCTAAACGCAAATGAGACTAAATCTCAGTTAGCCCAATTGCGAGTCGTTCTCAATTGCATTGCGACGCATTCGCAATTGGGTCTCGACCCCCACCCCCCTCACGGGGGGAGCCACCGAGCCAGCGACAGCGACATCAAAGCGACTAGCGACTTGGACTCGCGACTCGGACCGGCGACTCGGACTCGCGACTCGGACCCGAGATTTGGACTCGAAGTTTAGACTTGACGACTAAAAGCCAACTCACTAGAATAGGCGAGTTGGTAAACCCTGCCTTGATAGGCACAACGAAAGGAAGCGAACACCATGAGTACCGATAACTGGACGATCAAACGCGACCCCACCACCGGGCACGCTATCATGTCCTCCCCCGCCAAGGATGAGCGCATCATCTTCCAATGCTTCGAAACCGCGGACGGGCAAGGCCCGGAGGAGATTGCGGAGCGCGTTGCCATGCTGCTCTCGGACAAGGCTCTCCTCGTTCCGTTCTACCTCTACGATGAGCTTTCGGACAAGGCCAAGGAAGCGGCCCGACAGTGGTGGATCGAGGGCTGTGAGTCGAGAGACCAACTCGATCCGGAATGGTTCACCGAGTCTTGCCGGGAAGCCCTGGCGCAAGACTTCGGGCTTGTCTGCCATGATGAGTTCAAGCTGTGTTGGAGCCTGTCCTCCTGCCAAGGCGACGGCGTGGCCTTTGATGGGGTTGTGGACTTCGATGAACTCCTGAAGCACAACGCCGCGCTAGCGGAGCGGATGGCTCGGGCCTTCGATAACCTCCCCGTCGAATTCGACGTGTACCTGAAGCTCGATAACAGTGGCCGCTACTGCCACTGGAATTCGATGCAGGTAGAGGTACAGGTAGAGTGCGAATGGGCGATGGACTCTTGGAGCGCCGAAGACTTCAACGATATCGAGCATGATATCCGCGAGGCAGTAAAGGAGTTGATTGCAAACGCCAGCCGCAAGTTCGAACGCGAGGGGTACGAAGCCATCGAACACAACCAAAGCGACGAAGTGGTGGGCGAGACCATTGAAGCCAACGAGTACAGGTTCACCGCGGATGGCTCGCGCTCGGTGACGCTCTAATGTCAATCAACCGCAACCTCCGCTACGTAGTGTATGAAAACGGCATCTTGGTAGCTTCTTACAAGACTGTCCGCGACTCTTTCCTAGACGGCTGTAACAGGGTGCTAGGCGATCCCGGCGTGTTCGTGACAGTCACGGACATGAAAGAACTTCGGAAGGCAACATGCGGTAAGTACCCCCCGTCTCGCGTGACTTGGCGAAGCGCCTTGTCTCCGCGCAAGCTGGCACCGAAGAACATGGACGCCATGAAAGTCGATGAACTTACCTCGCTGGTAGGTAGCGACTGGAAGGGTGAGCGGGGCTCGCGGACTATCGACGTGGGGCACGGCATGAGCATTACGATCAGCTACACGGACGGGGGCGCATCCCCGCTCTCCAAGGCCATCCGACTCGACAATGCAATCATCCCCGCAATCCTCAAGTGGTCAAAGGAGACTCGACAATGACAGCCCGATACCGCAAGGCAAGGACGTACACGGAAGACCGCTCCACCATTTCGGTGGAAGCCCGGAAAGTACACAAGGGCAGAGCCCTACACTCCATCGTACTGTCCATCGAATGCAGACGCGAGGACTCGCCCTCAAAGCTAACCCTCACACGGTCACAGGACATCGAGTCCTTCCTCGCGTGCCTCGATGGCATCCGCGAGTGGTGGCAGGAGGGGAACGCCTGCTCGGACCCGCGAGACTAGGACAGGAGACTCGGACGCTGGACTCGGGTCTAAGTAGGCCCTACTTAGACCCCACAATTGCTTTGACTACCGGGTCTTGACCACATAAGGTGGTCCCCGGATCGCCGCCATGATTGGCGCAATGGAAGGAGAGACACACCGTGAAGAAGGCCACCACCAACATCTTCGATGGCATCGAGAAGGCCCACGCCGCTCCGGAGCCCGCGGAGAATGAAGCCCCTGCCCTTGCGGCCTACCTCAAGGGTGAGCCCATTTCCGCGATCTTCAACGGCACGTACACCATCACCAACCGCGAGACCGGCGAGTACAGGACGTTCCGCATACGGACCCAAGGTGAGGACTCAAGCTTCGCCCCTGGCAAGCGAGTCCTCTCCCTCCTGACCGGCAGCGACAACACCACGGACTACACGGGCTTTGCGTTCGTGCATGATGATGGCTCCCTCTTTACCGTCTGGAAGAAGAAGCGCGGCACCAAGTACGACAAGTACGCGAAGCTTGTCAGGCTAGTCCTGTTCCAGAAGGCCCCACATGCCCTGGAGAAGTACGAAGTCCTCGAAGACTGCCGGTGTATCCGGTGCAACCGGAAACTCACCACACCCGAAAGCATCAAGTCGGGCATCGGACCCATCTGTGCGGGGAGGCTTTGATGGTCGTAACCTGGGAAGTCAAGATCAAGAAGAGTTACAGTGGACTCCATGATCCCACGTACCACGTTCAATGCACCGATCTAGGGGCAGGCGCACACCTAGACTGCAAGTTCGACTTCATGGTCAACACCGAGTTCAAGGCCCTGGAGATCAAGCGTAAGGTGCTGAAGGGCACCCTGGATCCTCGCACCATGAAGGGGGTGTACTAGGATGGCATTCGACAAGGGGAAGCTACAGGAGCGCATGCTGGCGCTCCTACACACCGTTCCACCGAAGACCGCGGACGATGTATCCGAGTTCGTGCGCTCCAAGATCATGGAGAAGCTCAAGGACGATTGGGATCGAGCCAAGTCGAGGAGCGGAATGACCGTCGATGAGCGCATCATCCTCGAAGAGGCTTACGACGGCCCGCACGAAGACTGGCGCTGGCACCTGTACCACACGGACCCGGAGCTATGGCGCTACCTCACCAACTACCACCTCAACGAGTTCGAACCCCTCACGGACGCGGAGGTCGCCCTGGCCTTCCCCGAGTTCGCTCGGGAGGTAGGACTCGTCAACGACGACCCGGAGGCCCGACTCGGACTCAAGGTGGGGACTTTCGGCACCCTCACCATGAAGCGCGGGCCGGACAAGATGGTCTGCATCACCGAGATCACGGCGCGAGGAAAGGTCAAGGCCGAGAAGTTCAACGAGGAGACCGAGGAGTGGACGGCCCCCGGCTACATCGACCCCGACATGCTGACCGAAACCTGGGAGTCAGACGATGAGTGACCAAGTGACCGCGACTGTGCGCGTGGAGTTCGTGCTGGAGTTCAAGGCGGGTCCGTGGGGTATGGACTGCGATCTCGGGCAGGTAGTGAAGCAGGCCCGAAACGACGCACGGAACGCCGTCGAGACCTTTCTGCGGTCCGAAGGGACGCGGCTAACTAAGGCTGGTCGCCTCTTGCGCTGCACGAGGCTCGGAGCGCCGACGATCCACATGCCCGAGGAGGAGGAGTAATGCCTAAGCCCAACAGACGAGAGTACACCCCGAAGTACCTGGGCACCGCCATCAAGGTCCGGCGCGAGTCCCGAGCCCTCTTCGGACGCGATCTGGCGCAATCGGTGGGCATGAATAGCTCCTACCTCAGTCAGATCGAGCGCAACCGCGAGATCCCTTCCGAGACGATGCTGAGGGCCATTGCCATCGAGCTAGGCACCACGGTAGACAAGATCCATGAGTACGCATTCATGATCGAGGAGTTCCAATGGGTGTGACTACCTACAGGGACGAATACTTCAAGCTGCTAGCCTTCTTAGAGCGCGAGGGTTACAGGAAGTGTGACATCGCCGCGTGCAACTGTGGCTCCTGGCACAAGCCCGACACACTACAGAACAGACAAGGCGAGTGGGCAGTAGAGACGTTCGGAGACGAACGTGTCCCTCAGATCATCAAACACTTGTACCGCGAAGTCGAGGAGCTTGACGAAGCCCAGACCAAAGGCTCCATACCGGAGGAAGCCGCCGACTGCTATCTGCTACTACTGGCAGTCGCCCACCATGAGGGCTTCTCACTCAACGTTGAAGCCGAGAAGAAACTCAAGGTCAACCGGACAAGGACGTGGGGCGAGCCCGATGCGGAAGGCGTGAGAGAGCATGTGCGGGAGGACTCGACTCCCCCGCAGGGCTCGATCAATTGGGATCGCACTCCCCTCGGGCCGCACGACGAACACCCGTTGGGGGAAATGTGATGCCCCTAGTGCAAGGCGACGGCGCACCGATCCCCGAGATCCCCAGGGTGAGGGTGGCGGTCCAAGACGATGTCAACGAGTTAGGGTTCCGCACAGGGACCAAGACCACGCCCATCATCGAGGTCTACGGGGATTGCAAATTCTTCCTGCTCGATTGTGGGCACCGCGTATTGACTACCAACGTAGACCCTGCGGACCTAGCCTTCAACCTCATCCCGTGCCGCAGGTGTTGGGAAACTCTGATAGGGACGGAGGAGTCGGAATGACTAGAGACGACAACAAGGCGTACAAGGAACTCGAAAAGTACATCAACACCAAGGACAAGCGCAACCCCTTCTGGACCTTCAAGTGGAACTATGCCAATCGACGCCGGGTGCGCGTCTTCACAACGCTCGGGGCCTTCTGTGGCTTCGTCTTGTACGCACTCCTCGCGGCGGGCATCATCTATCTCGCGATGGTGCTTTGATGCCCGCCCATCGCTTCGCAGGACAGACCGAGAAGTTCGCCGGGATGCGCCGGATCAGGTGCTACTGGTGCAACTGGCAGTACAGCCTCCCCGCGAGGAACGCCCTGGCGGTAGCTGCAAAGCTCTGTGGCAAGCTGACTGAGCATGTGGACTCAGCGCACCCGGAACACTCTGAGAAGGTCAACGTCCACAACCTACGGCGCTTCGTCGAGGGTCGGGAGATGCTCCCCACCCTCAAGGAGTGCGCCGAGCATTTCCGATGCAGCATGAAAAGGATCGAAGAGGTCGCGGAGGAAGGCGACTTCACTATCAACGTAGCGGTCAGGATGGGCCAAGGGATCGGTAACCTCGCCCGCCGCCACCACACAGTCGAAAGCCTGTACGAAACGGAAGGAGAACAGTAATGCCAAAGTTCCCGACAAAGATGGTGCTGCACTACGAAGACGGCACGCAGGTAACATTCCAGTTCAAAGACCCCAAGGCCAGCGCCACCGGCAAGATGAACGCCCACGCTGGCGGGAAGTACACCGAAGGTTCGGACAAGTACCAGATCGGGTGCAACGTGACCCTCTGCAAGCCCAAGAAGGAGAAGGCTGATGGATAGGTTCCACGCCCTGATGTTCGCCCTCGGGATGCTGGTCGGATGCGTCCTGACGGTCGCTGTACTGCCGGGCACCTCGGAGCCTGCCGTACAAGTCCCCCAGGAGACCACACCCGCCCTCTCGATAGGAGAAGGCAACGAGGTCGCCATCACCGTCTATCAGGGCAGCGAAGAGTCAGACCTCGAAGCCCGCGTCACCACACTCGAAGAGTGGCGCGAGGGCATGAGGAAGGCCCTGGACGGCTGGCATGACCACCGCACCGGACCCGCAGAGGAGTCCAAGTCCGATGAGTGACACCTTCCGAGACCTCTTGCACGAGCTAACCAAGGATCGGGAGTGCTACTGCTTCGAGCGCCCTAGCCACGCCAAGCCCTCAGAGGCTTGGTGCCTGCCATGCAGGGCCAAGGCCGCGCTCAAGGCGACCCAGCCGTGGGAAGACGAGCGCGAGGCCCTACGGAGCGCCCTGGCCGGGCTCCTGAAGCTGGTCAAGGACATGACCCCTCTCGTCATCAAGGGAGTCATCACCGACTACGCGCTCCTGAACGAAGCCCCCATCACGGCTCGCAATCTCCTTGAAGGGTTCGTACCGGACGGCAACGCCCTCCGTCCTCTGGTCAAGAGGTTCGCGCAAGAGATGGAGCGCAAGCTTCGTAAGAACGACCACAAGGACGGATGCTTCACCGATGAGCAGGAGATCATCGAGTGTATCTATCGGGAGATGTGTGAAATCTCCGAGAGCATCCGAAGTGGAGGCATCGCCAGTATCAATGAGTGCGCGGATGCTGGTAACTTTTTGGCTATGTTGGCTGGCTACATGAGAAGCGAGTGGCCGGACGTAAATGAACTCGACAAGTCGTCGAGTTAGTTCTCACTGTCATGAAAGGACACAACACCATGAAGCACGTTTTCGTTGCGCTGGTTCTGTTACTTCTCTGTGGAGGAGTTGTGGCAGGAGCCGCGTGGGAAGGCCGCTTGGGCACCGCTGACAAGGGGTTCTGGGAGAAGGACTCGACCCTTGTTTCGACTACGATCTGGACAGGGCGGCTTTCGACCGGCGACTTCCAGTTCTGGGCGAACGACACAATCCTCTGCGCCCACCAGCACGAGATGATCGGAGCCCCCAACAGCGGCGGGCATCAGTTGCCAGCGAACACGAACTTGACCATCAAGGCCGCTGCCCCCGGCGGGATGACTGTCATGTGGTGGACCGATGCGCTGGGGCATCTCATCATCGGGAAGGGAACGCTGGGCACCCATCCGGACGGCCACCAAGTCCCGAAGAACCACATCACCCTGGATCCCATGTTCGGCCCCAACGGCGAAGTCTGGTACGAATGCACGCAGGGAACCGGCAGCGAACACTCGACGATCAAGTTCCAATTCTGGGGCGACGATCCGAGAGACCCAGACGCCGGGGGGAATTGGGTAGGGGCAGAGTTCAACCCCGACAACCCCGACGAACAGCGGAGCAACATGTCGAAATACAACACCTGGAAATAAGTCACAATTAGGCGGGCCGTCTAGCACAGGCGGCTCGCCTCTGGAAGGAGACGAGGAATGAAAGACGAGAGTGGAATGTATCCGGCAGAGCGCGTCGAGAGGGCCTCTGTACCGGCGCTAGACGAGAGGTTAGGCGTGGCTATCCCGGTCCTCGGGGGCCAGTGCTTCATCCGCCCTGTGGACTACATGGGGAACGATGCTGCCATTGTGCAGGCCGCACGGGTCTCCTACGGCAAGGGCACCAAGAAGATCAGCACCGACCGCGGGCTGATCCGCTACCTGCTCCGCAAGTACCACACGACACCCTTCGAGATGTGTGAACTCAAGATCCACGCTCTCTATCCGATGGACGTGTGGCGTCAGTGGATCAGGCACCGCACGGCCAGCGTCAACGAGTACAGCACTCGCGCCAGCGAGGCGCTAGAGAACCTACTCACCCCGGCGAACGGCTGGCGACTCCAAGACCAGGGCAACAAGATGGGGTCCGATGGCTTCCTGCCGGAACACAACGAGCCCGGCAACGTGGGCAAGACCGGCAAGTTGGGTGGGGAGTACCTCACGGCACAGGAAGAGGATCTCATCGACCATGCTCGGGCCGTCTATCAGGAGCGCCTTGACGCCGGGATCGCCAAGGAGCAGGCCCGCAAGGATCTTCCCCTCAGTACGTTCTCGATGGCTTACTGGAAGATCGACCTGCACAACCTTCTCCACTTCCTGAGACTACGTCTCGACGCGCACGCCCAGCTTGAGATCCGGCTGTTCGCTCAGGCCATCGCGGAACTCGTCAAGGTCTGGGTGCCGCACACATGGGAAGCCTTCGAGGACTACCGGCTCTACAGCCTGCAACTCACCCGGCTCGACAAGGAGATGTTGCGAGCCATCGTCAACCTCCACGAGCAGGGTGGCCCGATCATGCACCCGACCGCCGAGGCTCGCCAAGTGCCTCATGCCGTGTTCAGTCTTGCTAGGGATTTCGGCTGGCTCTCCCCGGCGACCGTCCTCGGAACCACCATCCCCAAGTCCCGCGAGCGGGATGAGTTCGAAGTCAAGCTCATGACCCTGACCGGATGGGAAGCCCCGTGGAGAGCGTGACCACCAACCTGACCGCCAACGAACTACTGGCGATCTCCTGGCGACGGCTGGCGGGGAAGAACCTCCCCGCCGCCGTCGATGGGCTCCCCTTCCAACAGCTAGTCGAGGAGACGTGGAGTAATCAGTTCGAAACCTTCATGCGCAATCGACTGCTCATGGGTTGCTACAGATATGGGCGCTTCGGCCCGCAACAGGCAGCGGCCTATGACATGGTGCCGTCCATGATAAAACGGCTTCGTAGCTTTCAAGGCGACGGAAACCTCGAACACTTGGTTGACGTGGCGAACCTATGCATGCTAGTATTCGTGCATGGCGAAAGTGTCGGCATGGAAATGATCGCCCAAGACGACGCGGACCACACGGAGCTAAAGTAATGCCTAAGATAGCCTACATCGAGAAGAGGTTCCACCAAGCCTCAAAGGACACCATTGCGCAAGCCAATGAACTCCTAGAGCAGTACCGGCGTGAGGGGTTCGTTGTCTCCCTCCGACAGCTTTACTACCGGATGCTCTCGACCGGCAAGATCACCGAGAACAGCAAGCGCCAATACAAGCGACTCGTGAAGCTCATGTCGGATGCTCGGCAAGCCGGACACACCGACTGGCTCATGCTCGAAGACCGCGGGCGCGGGCTCAAGGGTCTTGAGCATTGGAGCGGCCCCAAGGAGATCATCCAGGGATGCGCCAACGGCTACGGGATCAACCTGTGGTCCGATCAGAGCTACCGGGTCGAATGCTGGTTCGAGAAGGACGCCCTCATGGGGGTCTTCGGGCGAGTCTGTGACGAATGGGACGTGCCCTACTTCTCGTGCCGTGGCTACTCAAGCCAGAGCGAGATGTGGCGTGCGGGCAGGCGGCTCTCGGCCTACATCCGGAGGGGCCAGATCCCGGTCATCCTCTACCTGGGCGACCATGACCCGAGCGGTATCCAGATGACCGACGACATCGCGAAGCGGATGCGGATGTACTGCCAGCAAGACGTTATCGTTGACCGCCTCGCGCTGACGATGGATCAGGTCAAGCAGTACAACCCGCCGCCCAACTTCGCGAAGGAGACGGACTCTCGATACGACGCCTATGTCGCGCTGTACGGCGAGGAGTGCTGGGAACTCGATGCTCTGGAGCCAAAGGTGCTGGCCGCACTCGTGCTGGAGGCCATCGAGGGCTACATCGAGCAGGACAGGTACGATGACCGCGTCGAGAAGCAGGAGACCGAGCGTAGAAGCCTGAAGCTGCTCTCGGAACACTATGAGACGGCCCTGGAAGCCGTGGAAGACCTGGGGCTGGCAGAGGATGAGGAGGAGTAGCCTCTAGGCCGGTGAATTGATACACTTCTAGATCGCCGCTGGGTTCGCTGACGGAGGATCAGTTGTCACAAAGTCTGCCGAGAATAGGGATCGTCCCGTCTCCACGATTTTCTGGGATCACAAGCTTGACCGGGGAGGCTCCGTTCATGGAGGTTCTCCCCTTCGATCAGGTGTTCGCAGAACCCTTCGAGACGGATGTCCACTTTGTTACCTATCAGGTGCAAGGCCACGATGTTTTCCCTCGGCTTAACAAGCCTGTACTATCCAAGCTGAGGGAACAAGGCGGCGAGGTCTTGACCACTTTTCTGGCCTTTGACTTCGATAACCCCGGCCACGCGGAATGGACGCGAGAGGGTTACGAAGACATCATCCGTCTCCTCTTCGAGATGAGCGATGCAGGGTTCGCCCTGGCGCTGGGCTTCACTCACTTCTACACCACGCGACACGGCTGTCGTTTCGTCTACGTACTCGACCAGCCTATCCCCGTGGATGCGGCCGAGAGTGTGCATCGAGGAGTAGTCCGCGACTTTGCCGAGTGGGGCTTGGAACTCGACACCTCGTGTTCTGACTGGACACGCTTATTCCGAGCCCCCTTCGTGATGCGCGGCGGGAAGCCCACATGGGAAGACGAGTTCTTCGAACAACTCTGGTTCGAGGGCAACCGCCTTGACCCCAATAGCATACAGCCACAAGTCCAGAGCCTATCCACACGCGATAGGTACGGCGAGATCGTAGAGCTAGACCTTCCGCAACCTTCCCCTGACGCCGTCTCTGATCTCCTCACCGAGGAAAGCCAGAGCGGCAAGATCGTCCAGTCAGGCTGGTACAAGGAAGCGAAGCGCCGTCTCAAGGGCCGCAACTGCTACCCCTGCCTCTTCGAGAACGCCGCGCTTGCCAATAGGGGCAGTCGGGACAACACGATCCAGAGCTACATGGGGGAGGCGACGGCGCTTCTCTACCACGCCCCTGGAAGCTCTCCCGAGTTGATCTATGCCCTGTTCCTCGATGCGCTGCAACAGCTTGAGCCGGACGACGACACCCCCGATTGGACGATGACCGGATGGGCGTCTGCTCTCCGCTGGTGGGCCAGGGAGGAAGCCAAGGCCCAGGTGGTAGTAGAACAAGAGCAGAAGCTAGAAGCGGTCACACAGTCCATCACAGAGCGCGTGGTGTCGGGTATGCGTGGCTGGTGCCGGAACGAAAGCCTCAACGGAGATCCCGATAAGGCAATCAGGTGGGCGATGGAACACCTCATCGCATGCACAGCCACCAACTACCATGTGATGACCGCCAGCGGGCACTACGACCTCGTGTCCGCATCCAAAAGCCAACTCGCCGTGCGTATTCGAGAGTTGGGTATGGAACCCGTCATACCGCTCGAAGCCCCACGCGAAGACGGCAAGGGCTTTCGGAAGTTGCGCGTCCAAGACATCATCGATGATTTCGGCACAGTCGTCACGTCAATCGAAGGCACGATCAGCACCAGAGGCGCGATCATCAAGAACATGGGGAGAGACGACGCAACTTTGGTCTTGCCCCTATTTCACCGGAAGAGAAACCTCACCCCCGAGTACAGCACCGATGTCGATACGTGGCTTCGGCACCTCGGCGGGGATTACTACCAGAGGCTCAAGGAGTGGATCGCCCTGGCCCTCGACTTCGAGAGTGGGCCGATCTGCGCTCTCTCCATTGCAGGCCCTCCAGGGTGCGGCAAGAAGCTTATGATGCAAGGGCTCGCTGAGTGCATCAACACCGAGGCGCTGGCAGACGCCAAGGAGTTCGGGCGCTTCCAGAGCGGCATCATGCGGACGCCCTTCTTGCAGATCAACGAGGGCTTCCCCAACCTCGCCGGGCAGCTAGGCGCTCGCGATCCCGCGGATACCTTCCGGCATCTCGTGTCCGGCGACCCTATGATCGTCGAGCGGAAGTTCAGGGATCCCGTAGTGATCCGCAACCCGCTCCGCATCGTCTTCGCCGCGAACAACCTCGACGTGATCCAAGTGCTGACCGGCCATCGAGACTTGAGCCCCGAGGACCGAGCCGCCCTGGCGCTCCGTATCTTCCACCTAGACTGCGACCAAGCCGCAACCGATTGGCTTCGCGCCAAGGGAGGGCTCTCCTACACCGGCAAGCCAGGGGGGCGCTGGATCCGAGGTGACTCCGGAGACGACTCAAACTACATCGTCGCCAAACACTTCCTCCACCTCTACGCCAACGAAAGGCCGATAGTGCCGAAGGGCAATCGGCTTCTCATGGAAGGCGAGATGAACGCCAAGCTCATCAGGCTCATGTCCACTCGAAGTGGCTCCGCGCCTGATGTGGTCGAGACGCTGATCCGAATGATCGAGAACAAGGCGATGGCAATAGAGGGCCTCGCAGTCCAGAGCGGAAATATTCTCGTGACAACGAGCGCCATCGTGGAGTACCATCGTACCGACATTGGAAGGAGGACCAACCGAAGGATCAATCACAAATCGGTTGGTCAGGTACTCAAGGGGTTGATTGTGCCTGGATCGAGCCAGAACCCGAGAACGATTAAGACCAAGACCGGAACGAAGCACGCCCGGTGGCGGGTCATCGACGCGCACACACTCCTTGAAGAAGCCATTGAGCATGGTTATCCCTGCACCCAGCTACAGACGATCATAGCGGGCCAGGAGATCGCATCGGAGATCGAGACGATCCCCGTCAAGGAGCCTACACGATGACTGTAGCCGGTCTTAGCTGCCTCAAGAAGCCCGATCTACGGAGCGCGGCGCACGTCGCCAGCGCATCGCAGATCAAGACGTGGCTTCAGTGCAACCGCAAGTGGTGGTTCGGCAAAGGGCCGCTCCACCTCCCCGAACTCGACAGGGGCTACTTCACCTTCGGCACCGTTCTCCACGCGGTCCTTGAGCGATGGCTCGGGGCCGACGACCTGGGGAACGATCCGAAGACGGGACAGCCCGTCGATCTCTACCCTCAGGGATGGAACGAAACCCTCAGCCGAGACAAGGATACGATGGTGTCCGTCTCGGTCGAGGAGGAAGACGTAATCAAGAAGTTGGTCACCCTCGCCATTGAAGAGGGCATCCTCGTTCGAACTCCTGGGCGTTGTATGGAGCAGGAGTTCTACCTGCCTGTCCTCGAAACCGAAGACGGCGGGATCATATGGATCATGGGCTACATCGACCTGCTACTGGCAGACGAAGTCCAAGACCACAAATCGACCAAGAGCATGCGATGGGCGGCAAGCCCTAAGAAGCTCAAGGTCGATCCGCAAATGCTGATCTACGCTATGGTCATCATCCAGAGGTGCGGCGAGACTGGCGCTCCCATGCCAGAGAAGATCGTCGTGCGCCACAACACGTTCTGCAAGGATCCGGCCGACGCCCGAGTCCGCAAGATCGTAGCAGAGGTCACGCCCGATGAAGTGTTGACCTTCCTCGAAGAGGCCCAGCGCATTTGCGGAAGGATGGTCAAGCAACTGACCATCGAGGACTGGCACAACGTTCCGGACGCGAACGAAACCAACCCAAACGAAAACGGATGCAACGCATACGGCGGGTGCCCATTCCTCACGGTTTGCTCGGGACAAGAAAACCCGAAAATGTATCGGCAAAGGGTTGAACGAGTACAGGCCACTAGGCTACAATCGTCAACTGGATCAGAAACAGTAACTTCAACTTTGAAGGAGAGCAACGAAGTGAACCTTTTCGAAAAGAAACTCGCAGAGCGCAAGGCAGCGAAGGCCGCTGCCACAGGAGGAAGCGCACCCCCGGCCACGACCGGCGACCCTCAGGCGGATGGCTCGACGGTCCCCTCGGCCGCTGAGACTCCTCCGGCCGTGGAGACCACTCCCCAGGCCACGAACGATGAGAGCCCGCCCTGGGCGCTCGCAGACTGCAAGGCGTGCAAGGGCGTGGGCTTCAACACCGCGGGCAACCCCTGCCGGATCTGCAACAGCAAGCAGACCAAGGCGGGAGGCATCACCTCCAATATGTTCATCATCGAGGGCGCTGGCGACGGCACCTTCGTCTGGGAGGTCTTGCCCGAACACGCCGACAAGGTGAACGCTGCCAGCGGCACCGGGGCTCTCCCCGGCGCGACCGAGCCTTCGGCGGAAGCCAAGGAAGAGAAGACCGAGACTCCCGCGGAGCCGGACCCCGCGCCCGCGGAGGAAGAGGAAGACGATCTCAAGCCGGGCGAGACCATCGTCGCCTGGACGTACCGCGGCAACACGGTCCTGGGCGTCTTCAAGAAGTACGTCAAGGGAGGCATCCAGGCCGTGCGTGACGGATCGAGTCAGACCTCGAAGATCAACGAGGGCGACTACCGGCTCGCGACTCCGGAGGAGATCGATCCCCCGGTCGAGACGCCGCAGGAGACTCCCGAGAGCGGTGACCTTAGCGAGGTGATCAGCCCGACGAAGGGCAGAGGTCGCCCGGCCAAGAGCTTCACGCTCCTCATCAACTGTGCCCCCATCAAGGGGGGCAACAAAAACGTGATCGTGCTTGACGAGGTCATGCACCGCTACGGCGAAAAGCTCGCCGCGCAACAGGGTGTGGACTCGTTCTTCATGCTCGACGACTTCAAGCGGCGCAACGCCCTCGGGCATGTCGCGCCGTCGATGGCCGAAGAGTTGGGAACCAACCTCGTCGTGGTCCGGGGGCACTCGCCCGACATCCGCGCTCTGTGCGATGCGCTGAGGCCCCTGGCGATGCTCGTGATCGAAGGGCTGATCTAGCCCCCATGAACTGCAACGAGAACGTGCGCGGCGCTTTAGGAGTCAGCCGTCTCCATTTTTGCCCGGAAGAGACAGTCGGTAGTCCCCGACCCGCGCACGGTCTCCACCCTCAGTGCTATCATGAGTAAGAAGTCCGACATTCGCATGCTGGAAGAACTTTCGAAGTACACGAAAGAGACCATCAAAGAACTCAAGCGCCAGTGGAAGGCGATCCCCGCCAAGGATAAGGCCAGGGAACGCCGCAAGACGCTGGCAATCATTGCCGAACGGAAAGAGCAACAGGACCGAAGGCGCGAGGAACTAAAGCACCTCCCCATCCGTCTCTAGCTCTTTCAAGAAAGGGGAACGATGTCCCTTCTTGACAAGCTGAGAGAACGCAAGGAACTCAAGGACAAGATTGAAGCGGCTACCGCCAACTCCGTGTCCTCCAATCCCGTCCCGGCTCCACCTATCGCTCTGCGCCTGCGAGAGCGCGTACAGGTGACTCCGAGCGACACCTCCAGCATCTACACCCCCAAGCTCGCGGAGCGCCTGGAGGCAGCACGTAAGAGCGCCTTTCCGACCGGCTACGTAGAGGTCGGCCGGATCGTGCAGCTTCCCATCGTCGATGAACTCACCAAGGCCGAGTTCGAGGCGTACTGCGAGGACAACATCCTTGCCGAGACCTTCCGCAAGGGCTGGCGCTTCTTCCCTCCGCAAGCCGAGGCGCTCCTGGCCTATGAGATGTACTCGGGGCTCATGGCTCCCATCGGCGTGGGTTGGGGCAAGACCCTCATTTCGCTCGGGATCGCAGAGAGGGCCTACCGCAAGGGGCTCCGCAAGATCCTCCTGCTCGTGCCGCCCGAGGTCTACCTACAATTGGTCAAGACCGATATTCCGTGGGCTCGCTCGAAGATCCCGCTGACTGTACCCCTACACGGCATGGGCTTGCGTAGCCGTGAGTATAGGCGGATGATGGCACACTCCAACAAGAAGGGTTGCTACATCCTTCCGTACTCCTGTCTCAGCACGAAGGACACCAGCGAAGTCTTAGAGAAGATCCAGCCCCAACTCATCATCGGAGACGAAGTCCACAAGCTAAAGAACAGGCAAGCCGCCAGAACCAAACGCCTGCTCACCTACTTGCGCGACCGCTTCGAGGATGGGCACGAGACCGAGTTCGTAGGGATGAGTGGAACGGTCACGGCCAAGTCCATCCGAGACTACCACCACCTTATCAAGGCGGCGCTGGGGCCGAACTGTCCGCTTCCCCTCTCGACCCAAATGGCTTCGGATTGGTCAATCGTCATCGACACCAACGCTAGCCCGAGCAGGTCTCAGACAGGTCCGCTCCGTCCTCTGGTCGAGTGGGCGCGGAAGAACTACCCCAATGAAGACTTCCCGATCACGGTGCCGGGCTTCCGCAAGGCGTTCAAGCTGAGGCTCAACACCGCACCCGGCGTGGTAGCCACTGGCGACACCGAGATCGGCACCTCGATCATCATCTCAAATCGCCCCATCATCAAGCCCGAAGCCTTCGAAGGGTGGAGTAAGCTAGAGGGCTTGATGGACAAGGTGGTAGACGAGTGGATCACGCCAACCGGAGATGAGATCGAACACGCCATCCACACATGGAAGTGGCTCTACGAACTGAGCGCAGGGTTCTACAACGAACTCTACTGGCCTGAGCCCGAGCAAGTCGCCATCAAGTTCGACATCGACATCGATGAAGCCAAGCGACGGCTGAAGAAAGCCCAGATCCACCACACCCTCAAGCAGGACTACCACCGCACCCTGCGACACTGGCTCGATGCACACTCCAGGGCAGGGCTAGACACGCCTATGCTGGTCGCCCTGGACATGAGCAAGGTGGAACACCGCAACGTAGGCACGGAGCTTTACGAAGCCTACAAGGCCATGAAGGACGCCGAGTTTGAGGACATGCCTGAGAGGCTGTCCCGAGCTATCCGCATCTGTCCCTTCAAGATCGACGCTGCCGCGGAGTGGGCGTCCAAGCTTGGCAAGCAGCGCAACGGGGATCCGGTCGGTGCGATCATCTGGGTCCACCACAAGGAGATGGGCCAGTGGTGCTACGAAGCCCTCCTTGAGGCGGGCATCAATGCGCTGCACTGTCCCGCCGGTAACGCGGGCAACCGCGCCATCCTCGATCCCGAGAACGGCAACAAGGTGATCGTGGCGTCCATGACTGCACACGGCACCGGCAAGAACTTGCAGCACTTTCAGAAGCAATACTTCCTGCAATGGCCCAGGCCAGCAACGACGGCAGAGCAGACGCTAGGCCGCACGCACCGTAATGGGCAGGAAGCGGATGAGTTGATCGTCTCGACAAACTGGACGACGGAGTTTGATTACCTGAACTTCGCGGCCTGCTTGAACGACTCGCTCTACATCCACCAGACAACCGGCACACGACAGAAGCTCGTCTATTGCGGGTATGACCCGCTGCCGCCTATCTTCCCGCCCGAGGTACTGAAGGAGCGGGGTTTCCAGCCCAAGATGTTGTCCGGAGAACAACGGCACATCTTGGACATGAAGTTCACGGAGAACTAAATGGATCGCACCACCATATTCACACACCCGGACAGCGCCCCACTTGAGGACATTCCGGAAAGGACGGCCCTGCTCTTTGTCCAAGCATTCGACGAAGTGCAGGAAGCCCTATTCAACAACGCGGTCGCCCACGGCTTCTGGCAAGGCCCGAAGCGCCAGAACCCCTTGGAGAAGCTGTTCCTCGTGACCACCGAGGTCGCGGAAGCCGGGGAAGCCATCCGCAATCGCACCGCGGATCTCCCGTGCGAGAAGGAAGAATTGGCCCCCATCATGTCCAATCTCGAAGAGGAGATCGCGGACACCATCATCCGCCTCATGGACTTCGCCCAGGCGCACGGGCTGAAGGTGGGCCGGGCGATCATCGCGAAGCACGAGTACAACCGCGGTCGCCCGTTCAAGCACGGCAAAACCTGTTGACCGAGCGCCTTACCACATGGTAGAAACGACGCTCTAAATCGAACGGCCTATAGGCCAAAACGGAACACAAGGAGACTCACCATGAGCAACGCAGCGCCTAACCTCTTCTCTGGCATCAAGGATGCCAAAGCCCGCCTCGACGCCAACTATGAGCGCCCCGGCCACTACGTTCTCCGCATCGACGCCCTGAAGATCGGCCGCACGCGCAAGGGCGACGACTTCATGGCGGTTGAGAAGACCGTCCTGCACGTCCTCGACGACGACGAGGGCAAGGGCCACAAGGTCACCGAAAACGTCACGCACATGATGATGGCGAAGCACGACTCGTTCCTCGGCAACGTCAAGGCGATGTTCGCCAAGCTCCTCGACTGCGCCACGGACGACGTGGACTCCGACGCCTGTATGGCGGTCTGTGGCGACGACCAGCCGATGTCAGGCATGATCATCGAGTGCAAGAACCGAAACATCACCACGAAGGCGGGGAACCCCTTCACGGTGATCAACTACATCCGCGAGGTGCCCGCCCCGGAGTTGATCGAGACCGGCATGCTCGACCAGCGGGTTCTCGACCTGTACTTCGAGGGCGGATCGCTCCTGCGTCGTATGGCAGGCATCGAAGAGTAAGTCCCCTTCCACCAGCCCCAGCAAGGGGGAGCAATCGGGCTCCCCCTCGCGGAAAGGAGGGGACATGCGGATCTCTCTCGACACGGAAACCGACCTGATGGGGGCGGGCAACGTCATTCCCAATCTCATCTGCGCGACGACGGCTACACGCCTCGACAGCGGAGCCTATGAAACGGGCATTCTCGGGAACGGCGACGACAACCTCTTCCCCATGCTGGAGTGGTTGCTCACGGATGACGATATCGAACTCGTCTTTCACAACGCGGCTTTCGACCTGACTGTTATCTGCAAGAAGTACCCTCAACTCTTCCCCGCGGTGTTTACTGCCCTGGAGAAGGGTCGGGTGTTCGACACTCAGATCAGGGAGAAGTTGCTCAACCTTTCGACTACGGGTGACCTGAAGTTCATCACCGCCCCTGACGGCACTAACCGTCGTCTCAACTACAAACTGATGACGCTCGAAACCAAGTACATCGGCATCGAGCGGGGGCACCAGAAGGAAGGGGAGGACATCTGGCGGCTCAACTTCAAGGATCTCGATGGCCTTCCGGCCAGCGAGTACCCCGAGGACGCCGCTGAGTACGCCATAGCGGACGCTGTAGGCACCCTACAGGTCTTCGAGGCGCAGGAGCAACGGTGTGACGGTGCGACCGCCGGGCCGGGCTCTATGGCGACCCAGGAGTATCAGGCGGGAGCCGACTTCGCTCTCATGCTGATGACCGGCTGGGGGATGATGACGGACCCCGAGGAGAAAGCCAAGATCGAGGCCATGCTCGCCCGCGAGCTAGCGCCCGACAAGCTGAACCTCTTGGTCGAGTCCGGCATTCTGCGGCCAGGGACGCCCCCGGCACCCTACAAGAACAAGGCGAAGAACAAAGACGGCACGCTCAAGCTGACCAAGGGCACCAAGGAGTCGATCAACAAGAAGAAGCTCGGGGAGTTGGTGGTCGATGTATGCAAGCAGCATGGCCTAGACTTCAAGCCCACCGACAGCACGAAGGGCCACGAGAACCCGAAGCCCAGCACCGACGCCGAAGTGATGATGGATCTCGCGCCCAAGAACGCGACGTTGGCGCAGTACCAGCACCGCCAGAAGCTCCAGAAGCTCGTGACAACGGAGCTTCCGCGCATGGGCAATGGCGGGACGGTACACCCTCAGTTCGATGTCCTGAAGGAAACCAGCCGCACGTCGAGCTACGCCTCGGATCTCTACCCGAGTCTCAACATCCAGAACATCGACTACCGGGTGAGGAACTGCTTCGTAGCTCGCGAGGGCAAGGTGCTACTGTCGTGTGACTACGCCTCGCTGGAACTCGTCACGTTGGCGCAGAAGCTCTACAACCTCTTCGGGCAAAGCCGCCTGATGGATCTCATCAACGACGGAGTGGACGCTCACGCCTTCCTGGGCTCGGCGCTGGCCTACAACCTCCACGAGGATTTCAGGGAGACCTGTGGCGAAGAAGGCGTCCAGTCGGAGATGGATGTCTACAAGGTCTTCCTCAATTGCAAGAACAGCCCGAGCGAGGACGTGCGAGCGTTCTTCAAGCACTGGCGCACATTCGCCAAGCCTACCGGCCTGGGCTTCCCCGGAGGTCTCGGCCCGGCAACGTTCGTCACCTACGCCAAGGCGACATTCAACGTGACTTGCACTGAGGAGATGGCGCACCAGCTTCGGAACATTTGGCACGCCACCTACCCGGAGATGAAGCCGTACTTCGAGTGGATCAACACGCACTGTGAAGACCCGAACAACCCCGAGGCTTACGCCTACAACACACCGCTCGGGGCGTACCGTGCTGGGGCTTCCTACTGCGCCGCTGCCAACGGTGCCGCACTACAGAGCCCGGCAGCGGAAGGTGGCAAGGTCGCGACGTTTGAAGTTCAGCGCGGATGTTACGACAAGACGATGGAGTCCTGTCTGTATGGTTGTCGAGGTCTTGGGTTCATCCATGACGAACTACTCATGGAACTACCACGCGACAATTTCATGCACGAAAGGGCTTGCGAAGTCGAGCGCATCATGGTTCAATCCATGTCTTCAATCGTTACAGACGTGCGAGTGAAAGCGGAGCCAGCCCTCATGTTGAGGTGGGATAAGCGAGCGGATCAGGTTTTCAAGGACGGTCGCCTAACCATCTGGACTCCAGAACAGTAGAACTCGGAAGGAGAAGAAGCACATGGTCACGGCAGCACAGAAAAAGGCAGCGGCGGCGAAGCGGAAGGCCGCAAGCAAGAAGAAGCCCACGAAGACCGCCTCGGGCACCGGCCTCGGCGCACCCGCGGTCGTCCAGTCCACGGATGTCGAGTTCAAGTCCAGGGCGACGGGTTCGAAGTACGACTTCATCGTCGAGCAGGCGGTCAAGCTGAAGGTCGGTCAGACCCTCAAGATCCCGGTCGAGAAGGACGCCGACATCGTCACGCTCCGCAACCGGCTGGGCGCGGTCGTGCGGCGCAAGGTCGCCCCGAAGATCAAGGGCAAGACCCGCCTGCGCGTCACCGAGGACGGCCAGATCGCGATCAGCGTCGAGAAGGAATAGACCGCTTCTCGACCTTGCGTCCCAAGGGGCGGCAGGCTACTCTAGCCTGCCGCCCTTTTCTATGGGGGAGACGATGAGAAAGGTCACGTATCTATGGGGCGATTGTCCTCTCTGTGATCGCCGAACTCATCTGCTAACCTTTCTCGAAACTTCAGGCGACACCTTTGTCATAGGTGTGTGCAACTCTTGCCTCAAAGATATGGACGACGGTTCTTTACAAGCCCTGCACCAACAGACAATGAAGGGAGTAATCGTGAGCGGACCAGTGTACGTGCGCGGCGACGACGACAAGGCTTACCTGAACCCCGTGATGGCGGGCATGGTGGACAACGATCTGGTGGAGTTCTTCATCTGCTTTTCGGACAAGGAGCCGCCCGAGATCGTGATCGAGCGGATCCCCAACTACCGGCCGCACCGTGGCATCCAGGCCAACAAGCGATGGGACTGGTACATGAACGCCGCGAGTACGATCCTCAGACAACTCGGCTTCAAGGCCGTCAACATCTGCCGTGGGCTCTCCTGCGTCCGCGCCTTCAAGGGACCGAAGCAGGTTGCCGAGACGAAGGACATGCGGATGGAGAAGGCCATGTCCTTCTTCTTCGATCTGGTTGGCCCCGTGCCAGCCCAGCACATCGTCCGGCACGAGGGGGTGTCCAACCTCGCAGACGGGTGGCCCGAGGGCGTCTTCCTGTTCACGGGGGACGTGGCGATCTTCGCTGATGAGGCCGAGGCCGACGAAGAGGCCCCTGACGCCCCCGAGGACACGTCCGAGGAATGAAGGTCTCCCTCGGCATAGACCCAGACCTCCACGACACAGGGCTCGCTCTGTGCGCCTCTGACCGCGTCCTGGCCGTGGGGGTCGTTCGGGTCGCCCGGAAGCTCACGGGCGATGCAGCGGTCCTCAGGATGTCCAAGGCGCTCGCTGAGTACATCCCTCCGTGGATGGCCCAGCTACAGGGGCACGAGGGGTTCAACCCCGCCGCGCTCGATGCACTGGTCGTGGAGGGCCAGGAGCTATATCTGGTCAAGACCGGAAATCCCGACTCGATCCTGCGACTCGCGCAAGTCGCAGGCGCGGCGCTCAGTGTAGCCCAAGCTGTAGGAGATCCGACAACAGCCCTGATACCACGACCGAAGACGTGGAAGGGCACAGTGCCGAAGGACATCCACCAAGCACGCATGCTCACACGCTATGGGTGGAAGTACAAAAAGAAGGGCACGGGCAAGAACCAGTGGTGCTGCCCGGTCTCACTCGGACCCCACCGCATACTCAGCACGGTCAAGTGGCCGGAAGGATGCTGGAAGCACATCGTTGACGCGATTGGGCTTGGTAGGTGGGGACTGCAAAAGATAGGCGAAATCGAGAAGTAACAACGGAAGGAGAGCAGCATGCCGGATGAGCAGAAGTTTCTGGTGTTCGTTCATAGGGAACGAACGCACACAGAGCATATCAACATCGTAGTACGTGCCAAGACATCGGACGAAGCCAAGGAGCAGGCCGAACAGATAGTCCTAGACAACCCCACGGAAATTCCCTGGAACTCTGGCCGGGCAAGCTACTCGAAGCCCGAGGCGAAGGGGACTACACTCAACGTCCAAGAACACAGAGGACGAGTCAGTTAGGAAGGAGAGCAGCATGCGTTTGTTTCGTAACACCGAAGAGAACCCCGAGGGCAAGTACCCCATCGTCCTGAGACGAGACGGAACCCCCCTCAAGGCCCGCTACTTCGTCATGGCCCTCAAAGACCCTTGCGTCGAGGACGCCCTGCGAGCTTATGCCTCAAGGGCCAAGGAAGAGGGCATGGCCGAGGAATACGTCGCGGACATCGAAGCCCTGGCCGACGAAGCCCTCCAAGAGAACTTCCTGTACGGGAACACCACGGACCCCGACGCCCCGAAGCACCGAGAGGATGATCCGGCTATCCTGGCATGGGCTCGCGAGAACGGATGTCCCGGTAGCTAGATCCGCAAGTCCGCCCGGTCAGCATCCGAGAACAAGTTGGTGTCGATGAACTTGATGAACTCTCGGGTAACAAGCGGCGTCATCACTTCATTGAGGTTGGCAAGCCCCTCCGAGAAGAACGGCTGGGGCTTGTCGCCTCCCCTCCACTTCGCAATCACCATGTAGGGCATGGGGTTGTCCGGCGTCCCGTGCCGGTGGTTCATTGCGACTCCGTGGTAGAACTCGCTCCGCGTCAAGCGCCGGATGTCCCCCTCGCGCACCGGGTAGTTTGTAGCTCCGTCCGTCCGCGGATCGTTCCTTGGGTCTCGAAACCAGACCAAGACCCTCGCTCGCCTGGGGCCGAAGCCTCCCCTCCCGTCGTGAACGTAGAGCGCCCAATAGTGAGGGATCACGAGATAGGCCCTGAAGATCTGCACGCCACTACGGACGTACTTGATTTGCAGCGCCTTGCGTAGTGTCCTCGAAGGGATCAGCGGCCGAGCGATGGCCGCTGCACGGCGAGCCATCTTCTGAATGAGGTTCCGTTTGAAGGTCTCGGCCGTCTGAGCCATCAGGCGGCGCTGGCTTCGAGGATCTTCTCAAGGCAGAGCGAGAGGACTCTTCCGGCCACGGCCCCGGCCCCGTCGTCCTCCAGCATCTTCTTGAGGCCGTCCTCGATGTCCCTGCCCTGGCTCTCGGCCTCTGCGACCGGCTGGCGCATCCTCGACACGGTGTCCATCTTGCCGGTGTCGATGATGTCCGTGATCTTGCGGAACTGGAAGTCCGTTGCAACAAGCCCGAGCCCACCGTTGACCTCGGGGTTGCCGAGGGTGTTCCCGAGGATGGTGGCGAACGTCTTCTGGGCCTGTCCAACCACGAGGGTCTGGAAGGCCATCAGGGCGTTCGGAAGCTCGTTGGATGCCCCGAGCTTGCCGGGGATCATGATGCCAGCCAGGAGGGGCGGGACGCGGTGTGCGGACACGATCTGCATAGCCAGGGTTTCCGACATGGCCGTGAACGCTCCACCATCGGACTTGCCTTCGAGACCCAGCTTCTCCAGTTGCACCTTCATGTCGGGGTCTTGGATGTTGAGCGCGATGCTCTTGAAGGCGTTCCCGAGTCCTATGTTGGCACGCATCGCGTCTTCGATTTTCTTCCAGTCGGGATCGTCGAGTTCCTTGCCGAGCAGGAAGAGGAAGAACTCGGGGACTCCGCGGTTGAGGAAGAAGTCGAACGACTGTTGCGTCAGGCATTGCACCAACTCGACGTTGGGCACGGCGGCGAGCCAGTCGGGGAAGCCGTACCAGCGGTTGAGGCTGGTCGAGCGGCGGAAGTGGATGATCTCGGAGACACGACCATCGTCGGGGACTTGCGCCGCGTTCATGTCGAGACCCTTCGCCCTCTGGAGGAAGTCCTCGCCGTCACCGAAGACCGCAAACCGGCTGATCTTGGCGAAGCCCTCGTCAGCGACGATCTCATAGTGTCGGTCGTAAGTACCAGCCTCGATGTTGACGTAGGCTGTCGCGCTGGGTACGTGGTAAAGCCCCAGGATCCTTCCACCGGGGGCTTCTCTCACGACTTCCATGTAGCCGTTGCCGACTTGCCAGAAGTCCTCGCAGATGTCCGTAAGAATGTCGAGGAACGAGATGTCGCACAGGGGGTTGAGTACATCATCGACTTTGCTCGGCGCGTCATGATCGGGTTCATCCATGCCCGTCATGGCGTTCTCCTTTTTCTTGTCCGTCTTGAAGCCCAGGCCAACCGTGGATGCCGTCTTGGTTTCGACACAGGTGGAGTGGTGGATGTTGCCGTTCTTGAAGTTGATGACGTTGGGGAAGTTGAACGGGTGCTGTTGTCTTCCCTCTGAGGCTCCCTGCTTTGACTTTGCCTCTGGACCCACGGCCTTCATCAGGAAGTCCATGATCCCGTCGTCGCCGCCTCGTTCTTCGTAAAGGGGGCGAGTCTGCATCGCCATTTCGAACAACCGTACTGCCTTCTCGCCCTGATCCGATCCCATGTTTTCCCGGCCCTTTCGCTAGAGCTATCAAGTGTGGTCAGATTTCAGCAAATCAAGCTTCCATCCGAGCTTGTGGAACTATATCGTACTGCGGTCTCTTCTGGAAGACGAAAGAGGATCATCCATCATGGCAAAGCGCAGGATCAAGAAGGCCAACATCACCTTCGTCTCCCTCTGTCCGAGGGGGAAGAACCGCATGCCGACGATCTACAAGGAGGACGGCACGGTCGAGTTCTCGACACTTCTCAAGGACAACGACTTCAACGAGAAGGGCGAGATCACGGCGGTAGTCTATGCCCCCGAGGTTCGCGACACCGATGGCGACATCGCCAGCGCAGAAGTCATCAAGCAGATGGCATACGACTACATGCGCGACGGCGGGGCGCTCGATGTCCGGCACGATGGCAAGGCCCTGGAGAAGTCAGCGGCCTTCGTCGCGGAGACCTTCCTGATCCAGAAGGGAGACTCTCGCTTCCAGAGCATGCAGACGGACGACGGAAAGGTTGTCGATGTGACCGGCGGCTGGGCGATGGTTGTGAAGGTGGACGACCCCGAGCTTCGCAAGGCGTATAGCGAAAATGGATGGGGTGGAGTTTCCATCTTCGGCAAAGCCCAAGTCGAGGTCGAAGACGACAAAACCGCGGAGGATCTTCGGATCAACCGCATTGTCAAAGCCCTGGCCGACCGGCTAGAGGGCAAGTCATCCGACGAGGAGATCGACATGACGCAGGAAGAACTGCTCAAGGCCCTCGGAGAGAACAACAAGGCGCTGACGGACGGCATCGTCAAGGGCCTGGAGAGCGTTCTCAAGAAGGAGCCGGAAGGCAAGGCGGGAGACGAGACCGCCGACGAAGGGATCGAGTTCAAGGGCGATCCCACCAACCCCGAGGATCTCAAGAAGCACCTCGCGAAGGTCGAGAAGGCCAAGCTGCTCGACAGCGTGGACTTCTCCGATCCCGCGGCCCTCAAGAAGCTGCTCGCGAAGTCCGACGAGGACAAGGACGGCAGCAAGGACGACGAGTCCGACGAGGTCAAGTCCCTGCGCAAGAAGTTGGAAAAGGCCCTGGGCAAGTCCGGCCAGCAGGAAGGCGACGGCAAGGACGAAGAGTCCAACGACATCCCCGCGGGGATCTCGAAGGAAGAGGCCGACCAGTTCGCCATCGGTCGTAAGATGGGGGCGCACTCCAACAAGAAGCGCGGATACGCCACCGAGTAGGTAGCGCACAGGGCGCTACTGACTCTTTCGAAGTACAAACACAGGAGATAGCGAAACATGGCGTACAAAGATCGCGAGCTATTCTCCAGCGTAACCAGAGGGCCGGACCTTCGCTGCGAACCTTCCAAGGTGCAGGTGAAGACGTTCGCCCCCGTCGCTGGTGGAGCAACGCTCGCCCCCCTCACGCCCATCGCCTACGAGACCGTTCTCGACAAGTGGGTGGTCTGGGCAAACGCCGGGGTCAACGATGCCAACGTGATCCGCGGCTTCGTGTGGCCGGACGCGGTGGAGTTGGACGACAGCGGCGTCGGCAACGAGGATGTCATGGGTCAGGTGGTCATGGAAGGTCGGATCCACGCCGACGACATCCCGCTCCCCGGTGGGGAGTTGCAGGCCAACCTCAACGCCGCTCTCAGGAGCGGCCCGCGTGACCTCGGACTCTTCATCTACGGCCTGGACGAGGTGCGCTGATGGCGACCATCAACGAACTCACCTGGGCCTCCCTGACCGGCGCGGTCAACGAGATCCAGAGCCCGAACTCCTTCATCCTGCGGTTGCTCTACGGCAACAAGGATCCGAAGTCCACCGAGTCCATCGAACTCTCCACCCTCACGGGCGGCAGGGACATGGCCCCGTTCGTTCGCAAGAACGGCGAAGCCGTGATGGTCGGGGGCATCGGTGAGACGTTCGCCACCGTCGAGCCGCCCAACATCCGCATCAAGCGGCCGATGACGCCGAGCGAAGTGCTGTTCAAGCGGCGTCCCGGCACGGTCATCTTCCCGTCCGGCGACGAGCAGATCAGCGCGATCCAGCAGCACATCGCCAGAGACGCACAGCACATGGCCGACATGATCACCAACGCCGAGGAGTACCTCGCGGCCATGACGCTCCAGGGGACGATCACCTATGAGGTGGCGGATCAGGAGACGTTCCAGATCACGTTCCCCAAGCCCGCCGCCAACACCGTCACCCTGACGACGTTCTGGGACGACGCGGACCCGACGAAGCCGACCCCCGAAATCGACTTCCTGACGGCCAAGCGTCTCGTCTCGGACGCGCACGGGCTGGGCGTCACCGACGCCATCATGGGCGTGGAGTCGAGCGCCGCGTTCCTCACGCTCGCCAAGAACCAGGGCGGGCTCCTCGACAACCGCAACATCGCCATCGGCGCGGTGACGTTCAACGAGCAGTTCCGCGACGACGGTGTCCTGTACCTGGGCACCTACTCCGGTGTCCGGTGCTGGGAGTACGCCCGCACCGTGGACATCGACGGAGTCGCCACCTCGCTCATCCGTCCGAAGTACGTCGAGTTCGTGGCCGTGACCCCCGCCGCGGAGACCGTGGAATACTTCGGTGCCCTCGCGGACTGGAAGGCCCTCCAGGGCCGTCTCTTCCAGGGCCAGCGGTTCTCGAAGTCGTGGGAGGAGGAAGACCCCTCCGTCCGTCAGCTTCTCATCACGAGCCGTCCGCTGCCCACACCGCGGCGTCCCGGCTTCGTGGTCTCGATGAAGGTCGTCAGCGGTTAGCACCCAGCGAGCCGCTATTGGTGGGGGGTGACTTCGGTCACCCCCACCAACCTCACGCTGGACATCTTTGGAAGGATCAGGGAGAACCAAGACATGCTGATCGTCACGCAGAAAGGAAGCATCCTGGCAGCGGGGGGCCGAGTCCTCACTCCGGGGACCAAGATCGCCCGCGGGGTCTTCACCGACCCGCAGGTAAAGGAACACATCCGGAGCGGTTTCCTGGCCGAGGTCAGGGAAGGCGCACCGCCGCCGGAAAACCCGACGCCGGACGACAACCCCGTCGTGAAGAAGGACAACGTCGGAGACGGCTCCAACCCGAGCATGACCACGACGGCCGACATCGAGGGAGCCGAGAAGTCCGACAAGACGGTCGTGGCCGGTGCGGGTGGCGGCGAAGGGACCGTCAGCCAGGGCACGGTCGAGAAGACCGAGGAACAGCCCGCGGGCGAGCCTCTCGTGCATGAGGGGAAGTGGAACATCAACCCCGCGGCGCTGGCGAGCAAGTCCCTCGATGCGCTGAACCTCATGGTCATCGGCAGGGACGAGACCATCGACCCCTTCGAGACCGTCGAGGAAGCAGCGGCGTTCCTGAGCCAGGACTGGCGGGAACCCAAGGAGGAGTAGGTCATGGCGGTCGCGCCCCTCTTCATCGCGGACATGGATGCCCTGAAAAGCTCTCTGAGGCTTTCGGGCATCCCCACAGGAGCAGATGCGGAAACTCTAGTTGATGATGCCACGCTACAGGCTCGTGCAGCTTTCGTGCGAAGGCTCGGGCAAGCCCGAATTAACGCAATCGTCGCTTACCCTTCCGTAGAAGCTCCCGCAACCGACGAAGAAAACCTTCGCATGATCGCGAACCTCACCGAGTCGATGCTCGCGAGGCTACACCTGATGTCAACGATGCCGGTGCTGTTCATGGACAGCGCCGATCAAGACGAGCAGGCGTGGAACGAAGAGGGGCTTTTCCGCACCAAGTCGCCGTTCGATCTTTCAACCGAAAAGAAGGCTCTGCAAGATCAGATCGACGAGAACATGACATACCTCGCAGACGAAGAAGAGTTGGGGAGCGATCCCAAGCTCAAGATCCAGACGTTCGAACCAGCAACTCCCCCGCCACAGCCGGGAGACTCCGTGTGGGGCAGTAGCCCACGCAGGAGCGCCGACTAGTGGCGGAATTCAACAGAACCAGGGTCCAGAAGGTGCTAACGGACGCCGCGAAAGCGGGAACGTTCTATCCCGTCTCCTATGACTCTGACACGCAAGACCCCATCGTCGATGACATCAACCCGGTCTTTCCGACTTCGGTGTTGGTGAACGAGGTGGGGACGACGTTCGACACGCCACAGCTAAATCGACAGACCGGCAGGCGAGAGAGGGTAACTTGGGCGTACCAGCTTCGGTTGAAGTTCAACCAAGAAGTCCTTCTCGAAGTCTTCGAAGATGCCATGTCCGAGAACCCGATCAAGCTGCCGTCAGTACCCGCGGATGGACTTCGTCAGATGACGTTGGAGCTTGAGGGCTCAGATCCAACCCATCCGGTACAACAGGAGCCCTCAACAGGCACTCAGGTAGTCTACAACTTCGAGGCAAGCCTGAGCCCGGCATAACTTTAGCAAGGAGATAGACGCATGCCCGGCATCAATCCAACGGGTAAGCCCAACACGAACGACTACAACCTCGGGAGAGGCAAGGTGTACTTTGCCGACATCCTGAGCGACGGGTCGCCTGGGGCCTACCGGGACTTGGGGAACTCCCCCGAGTTCAACATCACCGTCGAGTCCGAAACCCTGGAACACCAGTCCTCGATGCAGGGCCTCCGGGTGACGGACAACGAGGTCGTGATCAGCCAGAAGGTCGGCCTCTCGATCACCCTCGACGAGATCAACTTCCAGAACCTCGCCATGTTCGTGTCCGGTGACTACTCGACGGGACCGACCAACCCCGCCGTCGCCGGTATCACGTCCTACTCGTGGATCACCACGGCGAAGCACGGGGGCGTCACCCTCGGCGCGTGGTACGACGTGGTGGACCCCAACGGGGTACGCGCCTACGACATCAAGGGCGCGGACCTCATCCTCACGGAGCCCGTGGGTCCGACCGTGCTGGTCGAGAACACGGACTACACGGTGGACGAACACATGGGTCGGGTGTTCTTCCTCACGACCGCTTCGAACATCGTGGACGCGGACGATTGCGATCTGGAACTGACCGCGAACGTCACCGCCGCAGCCACCGACGAGGTTCGGGCGCTGACCAAGTCCGAGTTCTCCGGAGCCCTCAAGTTCGTCTCCGAGAACCCCGCGGACGCCGACCACCAGACGGAGTACCAGTTCCATCAGGTCCAGCTTCAGGCCGAGGGCGACTTCGGACTGATCTCGGACGAGTTCACCCAGATGCAGATGACCGGCACCGCGGAGACGAACACCGACGCGGACCCGGACAGCCCGACGCTGACCATCCGTACCCACGAGAACGCACGCGCAACGTGATGTAGCAACGGCGAGTTCGGAGAGGTACAATCTGAGCCGCCTCGGGCAGGGAGACCTGGGGCGGCTCTTTTCTCACACGAAAGGCAGATGACCAATGGCACAGGAAGACCAGCAATTCTCCTTCCTGGCTCCTCACTTCGAGGAACAGGAAGTAAACGGCAAGAAGCTCAAGTTCTACGCCGTCAGCACCCGCACACTCTTCAAGCTCAAGGTCTTGGCAAGCCCCATTGCCAAGTCTCTCGTCACGATCATGTCCGGCAAGAGCCAGGACATCAAGCGCACATCGAGAGACTTTCAAGACACCACGACAGGCGACCTCGGCCAGGAGACCGTGCTCGAACCCGTGAGCGTCAACATGGTGAAGCTCCGCGACGGGCAGAAAGCGACTGCCATCGAGGAACTGATCGAAGCCATCACGAAGGATGAGAACCGCTACATCGTTGGCGAACTCATTTGCGACAGCCTACGCGAAGAGTTCCCCGACAGGCCGGTGCCTCAGAGTACCGTCCAGGCGTGCATGGACAACGAGAACATGACGCTCCCCACTCTGGTCGAAATCGTGGGTGGCGTCATCAACGTCAACAAGGGGGCCTTCGGCCCTTTGGCAGCACCGCTCGCCGCAAAGATCAAAGCCGAAGTGGACAAGAAGCTGGCGAGCGAAAGGGAAAGGGAAAGCGAGGAGACGGAAGAGGAGAAGACGGAGTAACAGAGTGGGAGTACGTGGAAGAATGTGTCCTGATGCTCGTTCAATCCGGCTTGAGTTTCGAGTTCGTGATAGATCAGGACATCTACTCCTTCAATGCTCTGGTCGCTGCTCACTTCCGCGTCCTTGCCCGAGACCGCATCGAAGCCGCACAGACCTCGCAACTCTCCTCCCAAGCATCAGGGAAAGACCTACAAAAGTGGTTGAAGAAGCGATGGTTTCCGTTCTTGTCCCACAAGGGTCAAAAGCAAAGCGACAACGATGCCGAAGCCTTCCTTCAAAAGTTCAGCGAGGGCATTTAGGAGGCACGAGTGGCTGTCGATAGAGGAGAGCTTCGCTACACACTCGAAGTAGAGGGCTCGGGGCCAGAGCGCGTTCGGGAATTCCGAGCCGAGTTGGTCAAGGCCCGACAGGCATGGCGGGCGTTCAAGCAGGACATACGTAGCCTCAGCGCCGAGTCGAAAGCCCTCGCTCAGGGAACCAAGGCTCTCGCAGAGTCCACCAGAGCCGCCGCCACCGCCCAAGCGAAGCTCTCCAAGTCGGTCGAAAGCTCCGCGACCGCACAGAAGCAATCAGCGGAGGCATCAGCCAAGGCCGCTGCCGAGACCAAGAAGCTGTCTGAGGCAGAAAAGCGCGTACTCACTTCCAAGAGAGAACGTCTCGCACTGGAGAAGAAACTGCGGCGGGAAGCGACGGTCGGTGGCTCCCGACAGCTACAGGCCCTCCGCGCAAGTCTCGCTGCACAGAAGGAAATCAACAAAGCCTACATCGACAGGCTCAAGTACCAGCGCCTCTCGGAAACCAACGTCCGGCGGCAGGTTGCCACAGCGCGAGCCCTCTCGGAAAGGGCCAAGACCCTTCTCCAGATCGACGAAGCTCGGGCACGGGCGAAGGATCCAATCATCGCCCAGGCCAAGGCCGAACTCCTCGTCGAGAAGCAAATCTCCAGGGAGAAGGAAAAGCAACTCGTCAACGACATCCGCGTCCAACGGGGCCTCGCTCCCCTGGGTCAGCAAGCGGCACCGACGACTTCACAAGCAGCAAAAGAACAGTTCGACCGAGACTTGCGCAACGCGCAGATCAAGGAACAGACCGACGCCCTCAAGCGGAACAGCGCGGCGTGGCAGAAGCTAGCTCCACAGGTAGAAAAGACCGAGAAGAGTCTGTCGAGTGCAGGGCGTACAGCAAACCGCATCTCCTTCACGTTCCGCAGGCTGTTCGGCATCCTCGCCGCCTTCGCCGCTGCCCGATTGCTCATCCGAGGGTTCCAGAACCTCATCAAGCAAGCCGTGGCCTTCAACGCGCAATTGGAGATTGCCCGCCTCTCCATCGCCGCACTGTTCGTAGCCACAAGCGATGTCAGAGATGCAACTGGAGAGACCGTCACCTCGGCCCAACAACTCGCTCTGGCGCAGACGGAAGCGGCTCGACAGACACAACTTCTCCGTCTCGACGCACTCAAAACAGCGGCGACCTTCGAGCAGTTGCTCGACACCTTCCAGATCGCCATCGCACCCGGCACCAGAGCGGGGCTCGCCACAGACCAGATCCGGCAGTTCACCGTGCGGATCTCACAGGCGGCGACGGCGCTCGGTGTGGCCCAGAACCAACTCGCGGAGGAGATCCGCTCGATCCTCGCGGGCACGATCCAGCTTCGTACCACACGTATCGCAGCGGCGCTGGGCATCACCAACGAGGACATCCGCCGAGCGAAAGAAGCCGGGCGTCTCTTCGAGTTCCTGACGGATCAGTTCGAAGCGTTCGGTGTAGCCGGTGAGGAAGCTCTCTCGACCTTCGCCGGTCTCACCGGGCGAGTCTCCGACGCGATGAAGCAGTTGTTCGGCGCGGGCACCTTCCAAGCCTTCGAGCAGTTGAAGGGTCTACTCGCTGACATCTTCGCGGGCTTGACCGAAGAAACACCGGAGGGCTTCCTCGCGCCGGACCCCGGAGCCGTGCGAACCGTCGAGGGCATCTCCAAGGCCCTGACAACCGCTCTGGAGCAAGCGCGTCTCCTCGGGGAGCGACTGGACTTCTCGGTCCTCATCCCCATCACAGAGGCGCTGGGAGCCATCCTACAGGGCGTGGCGCTCATCCTGAGCGCCGCCATCGAGGGCTTCGTCAGAGGTCTCAGCACAGCGGCCCAGATCCTCCAGGCGATCCTCGCGCCCTTCAAGGCTCTGTTCACGGACACGAAAGAGTGGGGTATTGCTCTGCGCTCCATCGCGGTCCTTCTGGTACAGATCCTCACGACCTACTACGCGCTGGTCGGTGTGCAGGCACTCTTGATCCTCGGGTTCAAGGGCTGGGTACTTCTGGTCACGACCGTAAAATCCCTATTCATCGGTCTCCGCGCTGCCGTACTCGGCCTCAAGGCGGTGTTCGTCACCCTAGTCACCGTAACAAAGACCTGGGCAGCAATTACCAAGCTGGCGAGCGCACCCTTGCTGATAGTCCTGGCAGCAATCGTAGCCATCCTAGCTGCCGCGCAAAAGCTACTCGAAGTCTTTGGCGACATCGAATTCGGACTCGGAACCATACTCAAGATCGTCAAGAACTCTCTAGTAGCCGCTTTCCGAATTGCGTGGATCAACATCAAGATCGCTGGAGCCAAGGTTCTCAATTTCTTCAAGGACCGCATCCTCGATCTACAAGCCGCATGGATCGAAGCCTCCAAAACGGGCAGCGGTTTCTTTGCCGCGCTGGGTCAAGGGCTGGGCATCGAAGGGGCGAAGGAACTCAACGAACAACTCGCCCTGGAGAGAGTGCAAGCTCTGGAAGCAATCGAAGATCAGCGAGCCGCCAACGACGCCATGCTACAGACGGACCTCAAGAGGTTGGACAACCTCGAAGAGATGGTCAAGCTACAGCGAGACCTCAAGAACGGCCAAGCGGTTCTGCAAGACGAAGCGGGCGAAGGCGGGCTCGCGGGGTTCTTCACGGAGACTTTCGACGAGATCTCGGAGCTTCTGGGAGGCATCTTCGATATAACCGCGGGGTTCGGTGGTGCTGAGGACGAGGCCCTCTCCCTTCTGGAAGTGCTTGAGCGAATGCCCGGCGTACTGGCTCAGTCGAGGATCGAACTTGCCCGCCAAGCCGAACTGATGGATGAAATTGGCGATGAAGCGCAAGACGCCATGAAGGACGTGGCACGGTTCATCGTGAGCGGCGGCGCTGACTCCAACATTGAGCAGATCAGAGTCACGTTGCTCGACGCCATCTTTGCGGAAGGCGAGAAAGCAGAAAATCTCCGCACGGAACTCACGAAGCTTCAGCAAAAGCAGAACGGCCTACTCAGCCAGCAATTGCGACTGGAAAAGGAAGTGGCCGATCTTACGGCAGAGCAGAGATTTGAATACGAGAAGGGCCTCGCCATCTCCAACAGTCTGCTCGGCACTCAGAAAGAACGAGCAGCGGCCGAAAAGGAGATAGTTCTCGCCCGAGGAGAACTCGCAAGGGCCAGAGAGATCGGAGACGAAGGGTCGATCAAGAAGGCTCAGGACGACATCAGAGCGCAGCAAATCATATTGCGCACACTCAACGCCCAACTCGCGCTCGAAAAGAAGATCGCAGAGCAAATCGGAGAGGGGCTCGGAGAAGAAGGAAGGGCTGGAGTTCTAGAGGCAATCAAGGCCCAGATACTCCTCGAAGGCAACCTGCTCGTCACCGACGAACAGATCAAGGCGGTCCTCGAAGACCAAGTTCTCCTGCACGACCAGATCAACAAGGCTGTCAAGAACAGGATACGTCTCCTTGCTTCTCAGCAACTCGCCCGGTTGGAGCAAGAGATCCCCCGGATACAGACCGAACAGGCCGCTCTACAACGCCTACGGCCCTTCGTAGGTGCCCTGGCAACCGATGCGGCTGGGGAGCGCCGAGCACAAGCAGAGAACGAGGTAGCCGAGTCTCGTCTCCGTCTCAGAGAGGCAGAGCTACAGGCCACACGGGATCTAGCCGTCCTCAGCGACTCCATCGACGAAGCGCGGCAAAGGGGCATCGACGGACAGAAGGATCTCCTCGCCCTGACGGAACTCCGTACTACCAAGATGCGGGAGCAGGCAGCGGTCGCGGGCATCCTCAACGATGACCTGAGCGTCTCTGTGCAGCTTCTCCAAGAGGCCGTCCGAGCGCAGGAGGAGGGGCTCCAGTTCGGGATCGAGGTAGGCTTCGCGGAGTTCGCCAGAACTGCCCTGGACTCCTTCGAGGCAGCGCGGAACTTCATGCAGACAGCCTTGGAGAACTTCTCCTCGCTGATCTCACAGACTATCGCGGACGCCTTCGATCCGACCACCAACACCGACATCCGCGAGCGGTTCGGACAGTTCCTCAAGAGCCTGTCCGAGATGATCATCAACTACCTCACGCAACTCGCAATTGCGAAGCTCGTGCAGAGCCTTATCGGAGGCAGCAATCAGGATCAGGCCGGGGCCACCATGCTCGCAGCAGCTATCGCATGGACGCCCGTAACGATTGCACTCCAAGCCGCCGCAGACACTCTCTTGACGGCCGCGATCATTCAGGCAAGCGCGAGTAGCGCGGGCGGGTTCGGCTTCGCTTCCGGTGGTGAGATCCCCAACGTCCACGGGAAGGGTGCCCGTCCGAAGGGCCTTCACCCGAGCGACACCGTTCCGATCTGGGCAGCGCCGGGCGAGTACATGGTCAAGGCCAAGGCAGTCGGTAAGTACGGCTCCGATGTGATGCAAGCCATCAACCGAGGACTGATCGATCCGACCAGCCTGAGGGCCTTGACGGGGGTGAACCAGTCACGCCGTGTGCGGTCCTCTCGCGGCCCTGGCTTCGCCGATGGGGGTCTGGTATCGTCCTCGGTCCAGAGCCTTGCAGACTCCGAAGGAGAAGGCAGCGGGGCCACAGTGGCGATGGTGGTGGCCGACGACCAAGCGGCCGAGAGGATCCTGACCGGCGGCAAGAACGCTGTGTTCGAATTCTTCCGCGAGAACAACGAAACCTTCCGCGCCATCCTGAGAGGATAAGTCATGCGTGCAATCCTCGCCCCAAGTACCTTGGACGAACTGAAGGACATGGTAGTGGCCTTCATGATATCGGCCGGGTGGGCAAACGACGGAGCGCCCACAGAAACCATCCTCGTCGGAGCCGCTGACACGGAGGGGCGCAAACCGTACATGCGCTTCTATACCCACGTAGGAGATGGCGCTCTAGAGATCGACATAGGAGACAGCCGCTCAGGAGACACCGTAGAGATAAACGGTGGGTCGGTAGCTGTAAATGGCTCACGGATCTACTTCAACGAAGAATACTACCAGATCGTCGCGTCTGACAGATGGTTGTTCATCGAGGAGTTATACGCTGGCGAGAACGCCTTAATGCAAGGCATGGTCGAGAGCCCATACAACCTCGCTACGCACACTTCCCCACTATTCCTATACCGCAACTACACTCCAGGGTCGGCGACCTTCACCAACTGCCAACTCGGCACCTACGGAACAACCTCGGGTCTTTGGGTTCCTCATCCTGCCGCAACTCCTACTACGTTCCATGCCGCCAATTCGACTGTCTTGAGGTTTATGTCATCTACATCCGTCGTCCAGACTCCTTACCAACAACGACAGTTCGTTCGAGCCCAAGGGACGAGTGGTCCTTCCCACATGGCGCACAACTGGTGGATCTTGCCGTATGACGAATACCTCTACGGCTACATCAAGGACACCAAGATGGTCTACGGGCTCGGCGGCAATGCCAATGACTACGCCCGAGGTGAAGTTGTGCAAATCGGCTCACATATGTACTATCGGGGTAGCTACGACAACAACAACGGAATGCTAGTTTCTATGGGATCCAGCGGCATCGCGTTCCATGTGATGTTGAAGGGGGAGTTGATCAGTGGCTAAGACCACACACGTAGCCGTCGCCACGGTAGGGGATCTCATTACAGCCGTTATTGCGCAACTAGTAACGGATGGATGGGTACAGGTAGGGACCACAGGTATCTACGAGAGTTTCGTAGATGCTGAAGGTCGATCCTGCTACATTAAGATTTTCGAAGACACCTTGGGTCAATTCATGGTTGAGGTGTCTCCGAAGCTCAATGACGCAGGCACGGACTTCCCCTCGGTCGCAACCTACTCTCTAGCCGCTGGCTGTAACTTCGTCGCGAGTCAGACCTGGGAACTCTACAGCACTAGCAAATCCTTCTACCTCGCCTCTGGCAACCTCTCCAACTCCATGAAGGTGTTTGCCGGGCGTCAGGACATGCTTCCGGATGTAAGTGCGCTTATGGCACCTTATGTAGGCTTCTTGTCAGGGTGCCGCTTGGAAGACTCTGCCACAGCTTACACTCCCCTATTCATTAGGGGATACCAGTCATTCTTCTGGGTCTGCACATTACAGGACGAAATGTGGGCATCATGCGCTGTATCTCTACTTAACCAGATGAACACATCTACCTCCGCATGGAGATGGGCACCAGTCGATAGTTTCCTCGATGGAAAGCTGGCTTGTCATAAGCCACTACTATGTGCGACTGGTGCTACTGGCGACTACTCAGAGCAATGGGGCATTGTTGGCATTCTGCCGGACGTTCTCGAAGTCTTGACGGCCCCATCACATCTCCTTACAGGCGACACAGTAGAGCTAGAAGACGGCGCAATATATGAGTTGCAAGGTGATCTGAACAACTACTCAACATACCTCAACGCTGCCTTGCTGTGGAGGATGAACTAATGGCCTTGGGGTTCTCATCCGAATTCGCCACCAGCTACACACAACTTAGAGACCTCCTAGCCTCTAAGATGGTAGCGGCGGGCTGGACACAAGTGGGCGCGACAGAGATTTACAAGTCCCCGGTCGCTGATGACAATGGCTTCTACGCCTACGTGGAAGTGTCAGACAACGGGGTAAACTACCCGAAACTCTCAACATCTTCTCGTCTAAACGCAGCAGGCACAGCCTTGTTCAAGCCTATAGCGTCAGACTGCCAAGTATCTACTTGGAACAGGCTGTGGCACTTCTACATCTTCGACAAATGGGTGTACTGCTTCGGACTAAACGAAACCAGCGCAGTAAAGGAGTTCATGGGAGCGGGTCTCTTCAGAGCCTACCCTCACGCCACATGCGCCCACAACCCTGTAGTTCTAATCATCGGATGGGGCAGCGAGTCAGGTGTGTGGATACCTGTCGCCGGTCAACCGGGCATTTCAAGTCGCATTTTATATCAAGACGGTACTGCCAAATACGCCGGGCAAGGCATGTCCATGATGAGTACCGTTTCTAGCTCAAACGTTCGCTCAGTTGTCAAGGATCAAGTTACTATGGGCGGGGGTATGTTCATTCAACCTGTGATGCTGTGGACAAGCGGCGCTCAGGCTATTGAGGGTGTCCTTGGATCTATCTACAACGCCATTCAAGTAGGCACGGCAGGGTGGGCTTCTGGCGTCGTCCTACCAGGCAACTCTATCATCGACTACGGGGGCAAGACTTACGTGACGGCCCAACGTCCTTACCTACATGCTCCTAACAACACCGGAATGGGAATAGCCTTCCAAATCGGAGGTTTCTGACATGACTGCATATCTCGGACGACTTCTGATTGACTTAGAAGATGATGACTTGGTGCCTGCCCACTATGTAATCGCAGATGATGTGATTGTAGAAACCGACGCCGAGGATTTCGTTGACTCCTATGAGCCTGCTGAGGGATGTCCATGACCGCTTATCTTGGGCGTCTCTTGATCGACTTAGAAGATGATGACTTGGTGCCTGCTCACTACATCTCCGTCCCGAGCATCATCCGATCCGCAGACGCCGGGCTGTTCGCGCCCGCCACAGGAGGCCCTTACCAGACTCCACAGGTCATGGTCCCCTTGCCCCTGCCGACCGTCATGGCAGAACTGCTCCTCCACAACTGGATCCAAGGATGCACCGTCGAGTCGAACTTCAACGTGGACATCACTTCCGCCCTCACGGACGCCGAAGAACGGCGTCTCCTGTCTGACCGGCCGACCCGCTCGGTACAGGTGAGGTGGACCGGACTGTCCAGAGTGCGAGCGAACAGGGCTCTCATGTCCCTCATGCGCCACGGAACCTCGCGCATGCCCGTGCCTCTCTACTCGGACTACACCCAGGTCAACAGCCTCGGAGCCTCCCTGAAGTCCGTCTATTGTGACCCCCGCTACCGCCGGTTCTTCGCCGGACAGCGGGTGGTGATCTTCGATCTCGTGCAAGGCGAGCCAGCCAACGTCGAGTACGCGCAAATCGACAACGTTCAGGTGACCCACCTCGTCCTCCTAGCCGATCTGGTCAACACCTACTCGAAGGGCGCTTACGTCTTCCCCCTGATAGACGCAGAGGTGTCCCTACAGGAGACCGGCAGCTTCATCACGGACACCATCGGCGACTTCATCTTCAAGGCGCTAGAGGTGCCTGGGGCGTCCTCTACGCTGCCCACGGCGACGGGCACCCCGACAGGCTATCAAGAGCACAACGGCGATCCTGTGTTCGCTCCGGACCCCTACCTGCCCAATGCGGGCTATCGGATGGGCTTCGCTCGCGCCGGAAAGGTCTCGAAGTCCGGTCGAGGGCAGATATCGGATATTTATGGGTCTAGACCAAAATTCACTCACCAGTTGAAGTACCGAAAGTTCACCAGAGCCGAAGCCTGGAAAGTAATCCAATTCTTTGACTCTCGACGCGCACGCTTCCGCAAGTTCTGGCTCGTACCTCCGGAGAACATCTGGGAGCTTCACTCCATCGCAACCACCTACGCCAACATTACAGCAACGGGCAACTTCGAAGACATCGAGGAGTTCTTCGAGTACGTGGCGGTGGTGATGAAGGACGGCTCCATCCACATCCGGACAATCGATAATGTTGTTGACAACTCCTCCACTTGGAGGATCGACTTCGATGCCGAGATCGCTGGGCTGGTCCCCGCAGACGTGGCACGCTTCATCCCGGCCCACAGTGTAAGGTTCTCCAAGGGCTTCATGCGCGAGAAGTGGCATACGGATCAGACTTGCGATATCATCTTGGACTTCGTGGAAGTCCTCGCAGAAGGTGAAGTTCCGCTTATCTGTCTGACATAGGAATGGTATGGGTTACATACTAGGAGACAACGAGAAAGAAGCAATCACTCTGGTCACCTTTATGTACGGTGACACTCCAACCTACGTGCGCTACACCAACTGGTCTTCTGACGCTACACACCCCATCTCCTTGGAAGTCTTCACCTCTATGGTGGAGATGAAAGTCAAGCTGGGCAAGATGACGGGCATGTTCGATGAACCTGCCTCTTCCGTCTCCATGCTCAGGAACACTTTCACGGAGTCCATTTCCGAAGCCGAACCGCACGCCGACATCTTCGTGACAGTCGAGGAGCTTGTCCAAGATCCCGACGAGACTGAGCAAAAGCTCTTGACCATGTTCATCGGCAAGGTGCGGCGGTGCATCCGCGGCAAGGGGGGCAAGGCCAACAATGTCTACGTAGAGTGCGAGAACGTCAAGTCGCGCTTCGATGTACCGCTCGGACTAGTGACCGGGAACCACTGTCCGTGGATGCTCGGGCGCAAGGGTTGTGACCCTTCCGGAACCGCGATCAACATCGAGTCCCTGAAGCGGACGGGCACAGTCACCACTATCGACGGCAACACCATCACCATCACCGGGCTACCTTCGGTCGCCACTCGCTACTGGCATCGGGGTTATGTACTATTCGACGGTCTTCCCATCCTCATCCGCGATTGGGCCTCGGGCGACGACTTCGGTCTGTCCCTGCCGCCCCCGGCCGGATGGCTCGGGAAGGTCGTTACCGTGTACCCCGGCTGTGACAAAACCATTGAGACATGCAGGAGCCGATGGAGCAACGAGGAGCATTTCTGTGGCGCGGGCTATGCCATGCCACCCTATCATCCGGTCTTCGAACGGCCGTAGAGGGACGACTCCAATCGGTCCTCGAAAGCTGGCTCGGTACGCCGTACATGGAAGGGCAGTATTGCAAGGGCCAGGGCGTCGATTGCGTCCGGTTCGTGGCTGGTGTGATGAACGAGCTATCCGGCGAGGAACGAGTATGCCCGCCGCGCTTGCCTCAAGACATCGCCATGCACGATCCCAGAGGGGCGCTGGAAGTGATGCACTCCATTGCTGACGGCTTCCGGCCCTTCGAAGTGGTGAAGCGCGGGGGAGAGATCGAGCCGGGCGACGTGATCGTTGTAGGGCCTGTCGGTGGAGGGCCAGGGCACGGCATGGTCGTCGGAGCTACGCCGAACGCAATCTGGCACTCGACAGGTCAGGGCGTACAGTTCACAGGGCTTGGCAATCTACACCTGATGCGACAGAGGATCTTCAGAGTCTACCGCTACTTGGAAAAGCACCTATGGCTCAAGTAATCGTACCAATCCTGATCTCAGCGGCCTTGAGTGCATTGTCGTGGTATCTCCTGTCGCAAAAGAGTGACAGGAACCCGGTACGCGACGAGAAGCCAGCCACCATCGCCTCCCGCGGGGCTTTCCTCCCTGTGATACTTGGGAGAAAGCGTGTGGGCGCGACTGTAGGCTGGGTAGGCGGTCACTTCACGAAGAAGAAGAGTGGAGGGGGCGGGAAGGGAAGCGGCGGAAAGTCGGCCAAGGTCAACATCCACTACGAACGCGGCTGGCACCAGATCTGCATCGGTCCAGCCTACGCGCTGCACCGCATCATCCAGAACGGCCGTACCATCTGGACAGGACCGATCTATCGGACCACCACGCCCAGCGGCTCCACCATCGACGCGGGAGGGCAGGGCGAGTTCAAGATCTATTGGGGCGAGCCGGACCAGCCAGTCAACACCTACCTGGGCGGCTCCAAGCGAGTGGACATCTCCTCGCGCTGGCCCTACATCTGCTACGTCGAGTGGCAACCCAAGAAGCTCGGCTCCGCGTGGAACTGGTCGATCCTCGACTACGAAATCGAGGTACGCCCCGAGTTCTCCTCTCTGACGGACACACCGGCCTGGACCGAGCCCACCATCGGCCTGAACACGGACAAGGAACAGGAAGTCTCATTCATCGAAGGGACAGGTGGCGTCTACGGCGACGACATCATTTCCGTCAAGGGCAAACACCTCGCGGCGTTCTTCTCTGGGCAGACCATCGCCCTGGCTGGAAACGCCGTTAATTCTGATGGTGACCGAGTGGTGGCGTCAGTCGCCTACAACACAGCAATCAAGTCCACGATCATCGAAATAACAACTGCCCTAACCACAGACGTTCAAACGTGGTTCCCGACCTACAGCAAGCCTGAGGGCACAGTGACGCCGTACCAGACGGACGAAGACGACGGTGCCAATCCGGCGCACGTCCTCGACCAGTTGATGTTCGAAGACTATCCGCACGGACTAGGCTTCAGGAACCAAGTGGATGCGCCGTTCAACACCGACAGCCTCGAAGGTCTCGGTACACTCATGGGCAAGGCCAATGAGCAGTTCTACTGCTCATTCGAAGCAGGCAGAGGGGAAGAGGCGCTTGGCTCCCTGGCAACGCTGCTACAAGACATGGGCGTACTCTTCCGGTTCAACATCAAGTCGGGCTTCTTCGAGTTCACCGCGATCCGGAAGCCGACCCTGAGTGCCATCCCCCACGCGCAAGACGGCATGCTGCTCCCGCCGCGCCCCGAGATCGCCACGCTGATCGGCGACCGGCCGCGAGACAAGCTGGTCTTCAAGTTCTCCGACAGGGAAATCAACTTCAGAGACAACGTCGTAAACCGAGACGACGACAGCGCGGCCTTCTACCGGGGGCACGTCAAAACGGTGGAGATCAGCCTGACCACCATCATCAATTACTCCTCGGCCGTGACGATTGCCGAAAGGCGAGCACAAGAAGAACACGGCAACATGGGTGCCGTCAGCCTAAACGTCAACCGCGAAGGCCGGGCGCTACTCCCAGGCGACGTGCTCACCATTGACGACGTGGCATCCGTACTGCGGGTTCTGGAGAAGCAGATCGATCCGGACAACTCGAAGTGTCGCCTCGACGTGATGGTGGACGTGTACGGCGTCTCCCAGACTGGCATTCAGGATGGGCCTTCCGGCGGGCCTACACCGATCACCGACGAGGTAGGCGGCGACCAGTTCACGTTCATCGAGATCCCGGCCTACCTGAACCGCGAAGAAGAGATCGAGATCGTCGTGCCGCGGATCCGCGCCACCGATCAGATCGAACAAGCCACCATCCACCTTAGCCGCGACAACCTGACCTACGTCAATGCTGGGATCGAGACGACGGCCGTGGCGGGCGGGCAGCTAGCCGAGGCCGTCTCCGCGGATGATGATGCCGTGTGGGCACAAGGTCCACAGATCCTCGCGGTAGGCCCTGACATCGATCTCGTGGAAGATCTCACCGGAGACGACACGAACTGGCGACTCGGGCGGCAACTGTGCGTGATCGAGGAAGAGATCTTCTTCCTCCAGAAGATTACCGCGATGGGGAGCGACCTCTATCGGCTCGACGGCCTGATCCGAGCACGATACGACACGTTGAGAGTCGCGCACCCCGCCGGGGCGCACGTCTACATCTTCGCCATCGCCGACGTGAACGTCTTCTCCGACATCCTTCTCATCGCAGAGAAGCCGCTCTACGTGAAGTCTCAGCCCGAAGCGACCGAGACTCTGTCGCTCGACGAAATCGACCCCGTGACCAAGACACTGGTCGGCAAGGGCATCGGCCCGGTCATCCCGGCCAACCTTCGCACGACGAACATGCGCAACGACTTCGCAACCGGCCAGGACATCGACTTCTGGTGGGCCTACCGCTCGACCGCCGTGCCGAAGACGGGCGCGGGGCTCCAGGGAGCGGGCGAACCTACCTCTCCCTCGCCGGTCCAAGGTGAATTCGTGCTTCGCTTCTACGACAGCACGGGCACGTCACTGAAACGTGAAGTCGCCGGTCTAATTGACCGTGAGTACACGTACACCAATGCTAATCTCGTATCGGACTACGGCGCGGAGCCCACGTCCTTCATCGTAAGGCTTACGAACGTCAAGTCCGGCATCGAGTCCGGCATCGTTGAAGAAACCATTGTGAGGGTTTAGGAATGACTAGGCCGCTACCTGTAGGTATTAGCTCCGCACTGGAAGCTTGGGACGCCGAGGTCCAGAAGGACTTTGACCTCGTCTTCACGGCTCCGGTGCCGCTGTACGAACACGACGACACGCTCGCGGACCTGACCACGAACTTCCCGCCCGGCAACTATGACCGATGCGTCTGCCTCGTGAACGACACGACGGCGGGCTGGGTCTTGGTGATGAGCGACGGCACGAACTGGATCATCCTGGGCAAGTCAGCCGTCGATCCGTCCGACCTCGGAGGCACGTCGGGCGGCACCGGCACAGTGGTCGTGACCGTCACGAAGCCAACCGCGCTCGGGGCCATCTCCGTCACCGATCCCGCGGACTCCCCGGCGACCGCGGATGCTCTCCGCGATGACCTCGTGACGAACGCCATCGCGGAGATCCGCACGCACCTCACCGATCACAAGACGGCGCTCGACACCATCGAGGGCACGTCCATCGACGAGATGCGAGACTCCATCGAGGGTATCCAGGCCAAGATCAACGGCATCCTCGCGGCGATGAGAACTGCCGGAATGATGTAGGAGGAGAAGGGTGCCGTAAGGCATCTGCCCGCCCCGTCCATGCGCTCTCCCTGATCGCGCTGGGCGGGGCACTTTTATGGAGCGATCACCTGGGGGAACACAAGGGTCCGGCACTTGTGGTGGTACGGGGGGAGCGCAGCGCCCGCGAAGTACGGCCGGAACACCTTGGGATCATTCGCCCCGGCGCTGCTTAAAAACGGCCATGACCGCATTTGAGCCTCCGGGTCACCCTCTCGGACTGCCGCGGTGTACTCATCTAGCTGGCGCTCGATCTTCGAGACCAAGACCGGCTTCCCGTGGACCCAGCGGCAGAAGGGTGAGGTCTTGGCGTCCGGCCCGCTCGGTGGGTTGTTCAACGCGACCAAGGCCGTCTGACCGCCCTGGACGGCTCCTGCGAAGGCCCCGACGTTGAACCATCGATAGGCCCAGGAGTCCACCGTGTCCGGCACGCTGGTAGCCTTCCCGCGCCCCAGGATGGTCCCCAGGGTCTCCTCGAAGGGGTCTGCGTCGTCCAGAAGCACTGAGGGGCTCCGTACAGCCCGAGAGGTCAGGTAGGCTGTCAGGAGTGCCCTGACCTGCTCTCGACGACGTATGGCACGCCCGCGGACCCCCAGGAGGGCGTCTGCGGTCGCTGTCTCCGGGTAGCTCGTGACCTTGGGCACCCCGAAGTCGATATCTTGCCCGGCAAGCAGGCTCCCTTGCGCCAGGAGCCGCTTCGAGCCCTCTCGGAGTATTCTGAGCCGCGGGGGGATGGGAGCCGCTCCGAGTCGCTCCTCAAGGCTCAGAAGCAGAGCCAGGAGCAGGTCTTCGAGCGCGGCGTCCCGATCCTCGGCGCGAACCAACGGGTCCACGTCCGGCGCTCCCAGGCTATCGGGGATCTCCCTCAGGATTTCGAGGAGTTCCGCGATAGCGATGTCCACTGTCCGCTGCCAGTGAGCATCGAGCCTGGGAGTTACGAGGCGGATGACAGCCTCGACTTCGGGTACGTCCTGCTTACGGAGGTCGCAACAGGCGACCTCCGTAGCTTCCGCAGCGAAGGCGAAGATGTCTTTCGGGTCCATGTTACTAGATCGTGTACGTCTTGCCAGAGACCGGAGGCTGGTCGGGAAGCACGGAGCGCGGCGGCTGGGGCCGGATGTCCCCGAAGCACATGAAGTAGTGCTTGAGGAGGTCCGTCAAGTCATCTCGAAGGTGCAGCACGAGCCGTTCCTTCGAGCGCCCGTCGAGTCTGAGGTAGTCCCCGAGCTTTGACAGGAAGTTGATCTCGGTGAAAAGGTAGTTGGCTCCACTCCCGATCCCGGCATCGGTGATCTGCCCGGAAAGGAGAGCCCACCCTGCATTCGTGAGTACCTCACCACCATCGAACAAGTCCATGACGACGTTGTCCTCGTCGTCCTCGACTCTGAGAAGCATGCCCTTACCCTCGGCAAGCGCCTTGGTCCCACCGTACTTGTCGGCACCGATGGTGGCGTTGTCTGCGATGAAGATTTGCAGGGAGCCGATTGCATAGATCAGGTCTTCTGTCGGGACCAGAAGTGCCTTCGATGGAGTTACGGAGTAGTCTGCGACGTGGTTCTTCTCTCCGCTGCCGTCTCCTACATCGTCCAGCGCCCTGAACAATCGATTGGTCGTTGCCATTGTTTTTCCCTTTCCTAGCTCGGCTTGCTGTGGCCGTTCAAGAACATCGACTGTTCATTGAGGGACGATAGGTCATCGTGGATGGCGATGAACAAAGCGTCGTGCAACTTGCCATTCAGGAACAATGGCTTGCCCGACGAACTGAAATGCCAGTTGGCGGTAAGTATGGAGGGTCCGGGCTGTCCTGGGGCTTCCTCGACCTCGAAACACAGGCGTCTCCAATCAGCATTCGTTTTGATTGGCGTCCCGTTTGTCAAGTCGAGAATTACATCAAGGCCACGAAGCACCTTGATCTCGATGCCGGTAGCCAGACCACCGTTGATGTCACCGTAGTAGTCGGCTCTAATGCTACCATCGAACTCTACCGTGATGATCATCTGCTCGATGACGTAGACTTGACTCTCCGGGGGCTTGACGTAGTACAAGCCATCTAACGACGAGTAATCAATCGCCATCGCCCGAGTACCAGACCCATCACCTACCGTGTCAAGGTGCCTGAACACCCCCTGATCTGCCATATCAGTCCTCCACCGAAAGAGCCCCGTTGCCGTTCTTCTGAAGCCTCTTCGCCAGAGCAGCGGCTCCCCTTCCGTACCCCGTGGCTTCACACACGACAATCGTAGCAAGGGTGTATCTCTGACCGCAAGAGCTACACACTCCAGTAGAGGTTTTGCTTGACTTCCCAGCACGGTACGTGTGGGTGATTTTGATCTCCCCGCCGCACCTGCCTTTCTCACAGATCATGCCGCACTCGATCCTACTCGACGCGAGCTATCCGCCCCCGAGATCCGGCTCGTCGCCATGAGTTCATCGTACATCGCCAGGACAGCACCATCCGCCCGGTCAGGGGAGGTGTGCCCCCGCTTCATGTATTCGTCCTTGGTCTCAAGGATAAGCTGTCCCTTGCGCGTAGTGTAATATTGCCGCGTAGAGAGTTGCTGGATCAGCCTCGGGTCTCGCGGTAGGTAGCATGCCACTCGTCGGGCCTTGCGGGCAAGCTGGAACCACGCTTCGGTGATGCGATTGGCGTACTGCTTGTCGCCAGGACGACCTTCGTTGTGGAACTCGATGTGCTTCTTGCTGGCGCGAGAGAAGTTCTTCATCACGCCCTGCCCCATGCCGCCCGCGTCCGGCACGTACCATGTGTCGTTGTTGCTCCAGCCAGCTTCAGCTTGCATGGCAAATGCTTTGTCAACCACGTCGTTCGGGTCGGTGTGCGGCCAGAACCCGAACTCGACCAGTGCCTCCCCCTGTCGCCGGTAGATGACGTTCTCGTCTCCACCGAACCTTGCGAAGTCGAGGCCGAACTGCTTGGCGGCAGCGTACTTGCTCCCAAGTCGGCGCTTGATGAGCGCCATCTTGTAGAGCAGGGCCTTGACCATGACCTTTTCCAGTTCTTCGCTCGACATGACACAGTTCGGGTCACTGAAGGGGAACTCGCCGAGTACACGAATGCGGAACACGTCACTGTCGCGTCCGAACTCGTCTTCCAGCCTCGCGATGTTGGCAGCGGCAACGATGGGAGAGTCTTCCGCGTTGAACGTGAGGCAGTCCCATAGGTGTCGTTGCGAGTTGAAGCAATCGAAGAACGAGCAGTCTCTCGTGTTGGGGTTACCAATCAGGAGGAACAACTGGTCTTCGTTTGTCAACGTGCCCTTGAACTGCTCCACAAGCTCTCGTGGGATGCCCGAAGCCTCTTCGAGGATCACACTCATGTTGTCTTGGTGGAGACCTTGTGCGTTCTCTGGGCGAGTTGCTGTTACAGTCTTGACGCCCCAATCAGGTCGGTTGCCGATGACGACCTTGGACTTCGTCACGTCAATGAACCGTTTGAGGAGGGGATGTGCCGTCTCCATACGACGACGGGCTTCCGCGAGCCACACGTCCTTGACCTGACGCATGGTGGGGGCCGATACAACGGTCATGGCGTCAATTGCGCGGATAGCTCGCCACAGGCCGATGAAGACGGAGATGGTGGTCTTGCCCGGCCCCTGGCCGCTCTTGCAGGCGATCCACTTGGAGCCAGTGCCATCCGCGGCGTTCTGAACCAGCTTCAGGAGCCCGGCTTGCTGGTCGGTGGGCTCGAAGTTGAAGGCTCGGATGAACTCAAAGATCGAGCCCCTCCACTTACGGTAGAGGGGCTCGAATTGGCGGGCGAACTTCCCCATGAGGGAGAGCTACTTCCGCTTCACGAGGGCACGGGAGATCATGTATGCTGCGCCGAGTACGCCAACGGCAATGATCCCCGCGATCTGCACGGGCTCGGGGGCGTCCTTGATGAAGACGTAGATGCCCCCCACGAGACCGAGACCTCCGAGTGCTTCAGAGGTCTTTGCTCCTGGCTTGATGCCAGTCACTCGATCACCGTCCTTTCTAGCTCGGCCAGCCGTAGATGTTGTCTCTGACCAACTCGAAGACCTTGTCCGCGGTTGTCGGGTCAAGGTCTCGGTGAAGGTCTACTTCCAACTGCTTGACGTGTGTCTTGAGGAGACCCCTCAAGCCTCGGCCCACAAATACGTTCACACCCTGTACCGCCAAACTCTTTGGCATGGTGTTCCAGAAGGCTTCGCGGTTAGGATGTTGCGGCATCGTGGGCCTCAGTCGTTCTTGGGGTTCTTCGCAGTCTGACTTCCGCCGGTCCCGCCCGAGGATCCGACGTTCTCGCCGTCTCCTGAGGTAGCCTGAATGCCCCCGTCAATCGTGATGGTCACGTTCTCGGGCGCTCCGTTCATGCTCTTGAAGATCGCGGCAAGCTGGTCAGCGGACCACTTCTGGGCCGCTGCCAGATTGACCAGCATCTCCGCGATGCCGGTGTCCACTCCTTCGGACGCGAACTTCAGTTGGTTGGTGGCGGTGCCGGTGGTGTTCGTCTGCGGGGTCTCGGCCTGCCCCTGGTCGCCCCCGATGGTCTGGGCTCCCTGCGCCTGGAACGCCGTGGAACTGCCCCCGGCGGTGCCGGGAGAGTCCGTCGTGCGCGTCGGCGGGGAAGTGCATCCCACGAGGGCGATAGCCACGATGGCGATCACGACAACAATGGTGCTGAGGCGCTTCAAAACTCTCTCCTTCCTTGAGGGTGCCGAGAGGGCTCCCTACTTGTAGGTGCCGCCCGCGACGAAGGGCGGGTTCGGAACGAGGTCGTGCTCGATGAAGAACTTGTCGTCCGTCGTCGGCGAGTCGAAGAAGTAGAGGTAGTGGTCTTCGTTATCGACCGCTTCCCAGCGTCCGTTATGCCACTTGAATTCGACTTCGGGATCGCCCCAGAAGAGGCGGTCTCCGACCACACGGAAAGGCACCGGCCCCGGTGTCGGGTGCGTGTACCGTCCCTTGTAGCTACCGTCTGACGGATGAGGTTGCATCGGCATGTCACTTCTCTCCTTCGAGTTTCAATACCCTGTCCTCGATCTTGTCGATCCGATCAACAAGCCAAACAGGTGCAGTCCCTCTTAGAGCTTGGAGTTCAACCAAGATGGTGGTGAACTTGTCGTTCGACTCGAACATTGCTTGGTCAATTTTGGCTTCAAGAGCTACTGCATCCACCTGTCCTGCTTCGAGGGTGGTGACACGACCGTTGATCATGAAGGCGAAGCTGATTGCCGCGAAGGTGACCGGAACAGAGAACCTCGTCAAGAGCATCCATATGCGACTGGACTCCACGCTTGGCGTAGACTCTCCCTTTTTGGTGGTTGGCACCTTGGGGTTTCTCCTGTTTTGGACCTGCCCGCGTGCTATCCTTTCCTCATCCCTTGTTGTACTAACCACCATAGCCCCTACCCTTCGATAAGTCTAGCTGGTTTTGTGGGTATTTCTACTTTTCGCTTCTCTCCGTCTGAGACTCTCGCCACCACGTCGATGAAGTCCCTGAGGGAGTCCTCGGGGTCAGTGCGACCAAGACCCATCACCAAGGCCATCTGCTTCAGTGCGCCCAACTCTACCCTCAAGTCGAGGCCATCCTTTGCACGCCGGGCCAACTCCTCCAGCCGGAACACCATGACCGCTCGGTCCTCTTCGAGGTCGTTTTCGAGTTTCGACCTTGCCCGACTCTTTGCGAGCTTGATGATGGAGTTGACTTCGAAGGGGCGTAGACCGTAGGTGTCCTGCAAGAACTCTTCTGCGCCGGACTGCCCGACTTCCGTCATGCACTTGAACGTCTCTTCTACGACGATCTCTTCCCAGGCTAGTATCTGCAAGCGAGAGGGGAATGCGAGTCTGATAAGTGTGGGGTCGCCAATGCCGTACAGGCCGTATCGCCCCTGAGAGGGATCGGTTACGCTTCCCCTCTCGATTTGCAGATACAAGCTCAGGAAGTGTGTCGTCCGCATGTACTTCGCGAGTAGCACATCACTGTTCGGGTCGTATGTCGGGTCTACTGCGCCGTCAGGGCGTATGCTGGGAGCCTTGGGCGGGAGCAACGAGATGTCTCTCAACTGCTCTGAGACTTCCGCGTTGAGCCGGGAGTACAGCGCCTTGTCCTCCACGGCATAACCACTCGGCTCGATCCACGGGTCCGGCTTCATAGCCAAGACCACATCAAGCCCCTCGTCGTCTGCGATCAGCCCCTTGAGCCGGGCCATCTCGCGCACGATCCGCCAGCATGACCGAATGCGGTAAGGCAGGAGATCCTCTAGGGTTAGGCGTTCCTCGGCGAAGACCTGATCCCATAGAGTCGGCACGGCCTTCGGCTCGGGGGCCTTGCGGTCTGGAGTGAACTCCCCGGCGAGGTCTTCCGGCTCCACAGGTACGTCGGGCTCCAGCTTGAAGAGGTTACCATTGACCTGTCGCCTTGCCCTGTCGGTCAAGGTGATCATGTGCTGTAGACGCTGATCGGGGCTCTGGCGGAAGGGTACGGAAGCCCTGGCCGCTTTGCGCTTCTTGGTAGCTACTACCCCGTTGACCTTGATGGTGGTCCTGACGGCGTCTCTCGCTGCCTTCTTTAGTTCATCGTTGGTCATTGCTGTCCCACATATACAGCCAAAAAGGGCTTTGCACAAGCTCTTACCTGTGCTAGTTTACAACCTCTCGGTAGGCTATGCTCTCCTTCCAGAGTTCGCAGAGCTTCCCACCCGGCCCGGTGGCCCGATCCAGCCGCCGGGCCATCTTCATAGGTGCTTGACAACTCCCCCCTCCTGTGGTAGCCCTGAAGGAGCATCAACGGGATGCGGTGGCGGCTTGTCCGGCACACGCGCTCATTGACAACCCAGAGGAGACAACCATGCGCTAGACTCTCGCGCAGGAACCGGATGGCGGGTGGGCTCGGAGCCCTTTGCGGAGGCGACGGTGGGGCCACCTTGGAGCGGCTTGTCCGGCCTTTGCTTGGAGGTTCGCCAAGGAACCACGCAACCGAGTACCCACTCGCCGTTATCCTCTCCTCTTAATACGGAGATCTTTTTCGCAGGAGTAGACCCAGGAACTCAACTCGACGCTGGGCTTGCCGCTGGACTTGAAGAAGCGACCGCGTTTTTGCACACACTCTGCGGTGTCCGCACTCAAAGGGAAGGCGACTTGGCCTTACGTTAAACAGAACATGCTCCTGCTACCACAAGCCCCTGGCGCTTCGGCGTCGGGGGCTTCTTTCGTGGGGTTGTCAAGTATACAGATCGAGCGCCCCGCGGGGCTTCGGACTGCCTGCGCCGGTACGGAGGGCTTGGGTATACAGTTCAAGGTATACAGGTGCAGGTACACAGATCAAGGTATACAGTTGCGGGTATACAGGTGGGCGAAATTCTGGGCTTGGAGAAAAAATGGGGTTTATGGAAATTTGGGCTACGTGTTATGAGCAGGGGCATGGTGGTATTTCGAAAAAGTTCCACGTAGCCGGTCGTTTGGCATGCGGCTTGCATGGGCTCAATTAAATGTTATTTATCGCTTGCATTGGGCTATGCAAGGGAAAACCCTATTTAATTGTGGGTCCAGGGTATGCCGAAATAAATACCATTTTCCGCTTGCATTGGGCTATGCAAGGAAAACCCCATTTACCATTGGAGCCTAATATAGGGTTTTATTCGCTTGACAAGGGCAGAAAACCCTATTTCGCTTTGTATGGTACGTGTTAGGGTAGGGGCGGGGATCCTCGGCTAGCCTGTTTAATGGGGTTTATTGCACTATTTCAGGGGGTTTAAATGGGGTTTTTCTTTTGGTACACAGATAAAATCGGGCTTTTTGTGCGAAAGGGACCGCCGTAAACCCCCCTCTTTAATAGACTTACGTCAAAA
>JAAESQ010000488.1 GCA_024229275.1 bacterium
CAAAGGCATCGCCTTCGATCAGCTCGACGCGGCTTGTGCCTGCGAATTTCTCCAGATTTCGATCGAATACCTCCCGGCTCCCTCCAACCCTTGACCAGTTGTCGATACAGACGGCCTGCACATCATTTTGATAGAGCGCCGAACAGGTGCTGCTTCCTCTAAAACTGCCAATCTCAAGGTAGCGACAGCCCTGAAAACCGCAGATCCGATTCAAGAAGTGACGATTGTTATTTCCGCAAGGCCCCTCTACCGAAAGAACCTCCGATACCAGGCGCGACTGCCCTGCCTCTGCTGCATCAATGGACGCGTGAATATGTGTGATCCATGTATCAACGTTGTCGGGATGCGGCGGGTTTGGAATCTGCACGATCTGGACAGGCCCTCCTGAAGGAGACTTACTGGCCGGAGATTTGCCCCTCAAATCGTCTGCAAAGTTCAACATATGATCATCGTAAACCGTGATTCTGGGACCTTCTTTGAGAAAGCGATCTGGACGCACCACATAGTGATGAAAGAAGATATCGCTGTCACTGATCGCGAGTTCGCGCTTGCCCTCCTCCAGCCAATGCAATCGAAGGAAACGAACGTCCCGGGGCGAAACGAATAGCTTCTGCTTCTTGCGACCGTATTCATCGCGATAGGAGTGCCGGAATCGCAATGGTGGATCATCGATTTGCTCGAGCGATCGCGGTCCGATATAACGAAACCAGCGCAATCCAAAGGACAGACCGTCAATTTGGGCAGAATCGTATTGGCCGAGGAATTCTGGCAGACTCTGACCCGGGATACGCAATAATTCGTCGGTATCGAAGAAGCCAATCCAACGGCAATTGGCGAAACGATTCAGTGAATGGGCCTCCTGGGGAGGTTGACCAATCATTGCGCGGCGAGGCCCCTTGCGGTTGCGCCAACGATATGCCCAGGGAATATACGTCACTTCTCCTGATTCCAGATAGGGACCCAGGATGAGGTTTAAGCGCTCCCGATCTGCCGTTCCATTATCGTAGACAAAAATATGATCTACCTTCAGGCAGCGCAGGTAATACGTTAAAAATGTGTCGATCCAACGATTCTCGTCCCGAACAACCAGGCTCATTGCAACATTGAATGAAGGCTCGGGAAGCGTCGATAGAGTGAACTCCTTTTTGTGCTGCCCCACTGCGATTTCAAAGGAGATCTCTGGTCTCTCCTGAAGAATGGATGGAAGGAAATCGTCTTCAAAGTCAAAGAGCACGCATGGCTCATAGGAGTCGAGTCTATGAGAGAGGGCCCTGGCTCGAATACGTCTCCCATTCACGACCATATCAATCTCTTCGAAATCGACACCGTATCCCCGGGGGCTCCAGTCCGGACCATAAAAGGGCGCTACTGCGGTGATCTTCGTGCGATCGGGACCAACAAAGATATCTAGAAAGAGAAAGAAGTCGTCTTCTCCCTCCTTCGCAATCAGCATATTATGAATCGGCAACGCGCCTCGGTGATGAACCTCACTCTGTATCTGAACGCCACCGGCGGGTGTCGTGGCCTGGTTTTCCGGTCTTGCCACGTCTTCTCGCCGAATGAATACATGACTCTTTCGTGGCGCCGCATCCCGGGTGGAAGCCTCCTGGACCTTGTGGCTTCTCGCCGGGCTATAGTCAAACCCGAGTCGCGAAAGGCGGTCCTGCCAATCTCTCAGTTCCGGGGAATGCAGTTCCAACACAATCATCATTCGCGCCGAGGCCAATGTTGCGAGTAGGTGATGGTAATTCGTCTCGTCCACTCGCTTGTCTGGGGCCTCACAGTAGATAAGATCGAAGACGCAACGGGGAATAAAGGGACGTGTTCCGTAATCGTGCTGATTATCCCGAAGATCGAGGGCCGTCCTCATATTGAGGAGATCTGCGATCTCATCAATCCTTTCGCCTCGCTCGCCACCATTCCTATCCAGCTGCGAAGTTTGGGGATTTCCGAAGGAATCCAGTCCTTTGACTGAGATAAAGTCTCGCGTCGAGAAGGACAAAGCCGGGCGTCCATCATCAAGCGGAAGCTGAACTATCCGTGCCTTCCCAGCCTCCTCAAACTCTCCATGTGCAAGGTCCCACAACTCACGATGGGAGTGCGAGTTCCTCTCAACGGAGATGATATGCGAAACACCACCTCTGAGCAGGACCGAAACCTCTAGGCTCGCTTCCTGCCGGGCAACGACATCGAGATCTGTCGACTGCGACTCTTTCTTCCCGCCTCCCGTTTTTCGCGTGTTTGAGTGCCCGGTCGAAGTCATTTCCTGAAGCGGACGATCTGTTCCCACCAACCCTCGTTGTCGGCACAGAGGCTGTACCGGTGCCAACACCAGACTCGATGATTGCTCGATCGCAAGCCCGATGTCTCCGGGGTGAGGGAAGCTGCGATTGGTCAATGCCTCGATCTGTGAATCAATCACTTTCTGTTGAAAATCCGAAGACAGATAGAGATATGCATGACGCGCCAACATATTGTAGACGCGAAGATAGTGATCATCGTAGGCCTCCCATTTCACTCCACCACCTACCCCCCAACTCCGCTGCCCTGGCTCCTCCAGGCCGTGGGCCGAAACACCAAGGCTGAGCGCGTCCGCCGCATAGGGGACCTCAACTATGGGAGAAAAGTGTTCGTCGAACTCGGTATCGTCTTCGAGAACAAGAAAGGGCGCATCCGCACGTGAGAGCCTGAGTACCTTCAGATGTGACAATGCAATCCCGACCCATTTCGGATCCGCGCGCAATCCGAGAATGAACTCATGCGCAATTCCGAACTTCTTGAGTTGTCGAGAGACGCGCTCCCTCTTCTCGACGTCTTCCTTCAAATTGATCACGAAGCACGGAATCTCTCGTAAGTCGATTCTGCGTGGCTCACTCCCCTTCAAGTCGCTTCCAGCAGCCACGACTGGGCCCGCATCCCGGATCCTGTGGTCCGAGATCAAATTAAGATCCGCTTCGATATGACAGGAGCTGAATGTCTTTCCCGCGAAAGGTCGAATATCCAGAGCAAAACCGGACAGGAAGGCCCGATTCAGAGAATCGGCCGAGACATCTCCGTGCCGATTTTGATACGTCGATTGAACGACGTTCATCGCGAGATTAATGACACAAGGCGTCGCCTCGCAAGACATCATCAGTCGATCGAGGGGGCGGCTGGCCATCGCGGCTTCCAGGGTATTTGGATTTATGAATCGGAACTTCGGCAGATAGGAGAGCATGTCCCGTGTCCGATAAATATTCCCGTCGGTGGACATTGGATAATCCCAATAGCCGGGGCTCGCCTGCTTCCATGCCCAGCGATATCCATTTTTGAAGTCAGGTGGTGTCGTGGCAATATTGCGGACGTAGCAATAACTGATATTCTCCCCGAGACGCAGGGAGACAGCGAGCAGTCTATCGTCTTCGTCCAGCTCGCTCATTAAAGACGCGGCGGTGAAGGGACGCACGAAGAGCATGTCGTCCACCAGTGGCATCAGGAAGCGTCCACCGCTGGATGCGCTCTTTTCGACCAACTCGAGGAGGCAGTCTCGAAAAGTGGTCCCTTGATCCACCCAATCAACACCAGGATACCAGCGCCGGAGACTGTCATAGCCACTTTCAAACGCATCACTCGATGTGGTATAGAGAACGTGGACCCGATGTGGCACCGTCAAAA
>JAAESQ010000489.1 GCA_024229275.1 bacterium
AAAGGGCGTTCACTGACCTTGCGCCCGGAGGGCACCGCGAGCGTAGCCCGTGCATTCATCGAGAACGGCTTCGGGCAACGTCCCCAGCCGGTTCGCTTGAGCTATTTTGGCCCAATGTTCCGCTACGAGAAAATGCAGCGGGGGCGCTATCGACAGTTTGCACAGATAGGGATTGAGCTGCTTGGTTCCAACAGTTCGCAGGGTGATGTCGAGGTCATTTTGGCCTTGCACCAGTTCTTGGCCTCGTTGGGTTTTAGCGACCTGGTGATCAAGCTCAACAATCTCGGTGATCCCGAGGATCGTGAGCGCTTCATCGACGGCCTGAAAGAAGAACTCAGCCCTCGGAAAGAGGAGCTGTGCCGCGACTGCCACAGGCGGTGGGACGAAAATCCACTTCGGATTCTCGACTGCAAGATTCCGACCTGCAAGGAGATCGTGTCGCAAACAACTCCAATCGCAGACGTAGCAGGAGACGAGACAAAGCAGCACGTGGACCAGGTGGAGATTTCACTTGAAGGCCTGGGCATCCCTGTGCAGCGGGCACCACGTTTGGTTCGTGGTCTCGACTACTACCTCAGAACCGTCTTTGAGGTCGTGTCGCCTGAGTTGGGCGAAGACACCGTGATCTGTGGCGGTGGACGCTACGATCGCCTGATTTCGGATCTTGGGGGTCGACCTGTACCTGGTATAGGATTCGCGATCGGCGAGGACAGGCTCATCGACGTGCTTCCGGAATCGTTCAGGGAGCGGGTCCTCGGTGTCCGATCGGTGGTCATGTTGCCAGTCGGCACACAAGCCTCGCAGCACTGTTTTGAACTCGCTCGCAAGCTTGTCGATCAAGGCGTCCGAGCCCAGAACGAGGTCACGGGTCGCTCGATCAAGGCTGGACTGAAATGGGCCGGCAAGATCGGTGCGGAGCTGGTTATTATCGTGGGCGAGCAGGAGATCAAGGATGGGCAGGCCGTGATTCGTGACCTGGCTCGCGGCGAACAAGAAAAAGTCGCGATGGCGGATGTTGTCGATGACATCACCCGCAGGCTTGGTACGAGCTGACGAGAAGAACTCCTGCGCGTCCCAAGTCTGTACGACAGCGACATGGGGCGTGGCAGCCGACATTGGGTTAGGGAGAGAGAAGATGACGAATCGAGCGTGGGACCGACCGTGGTGTGCTTCTCTGGGACGAGACCAGCTCGGAGAGCGAGTAGAGGTGGTCGGCTGGGTGAGACGCCGCCGTGATCTCGGGGGCCTGGTTTTTGTCGATCTCAGGGATCGTAGCGGACTTCTGCAACTGGTTTTCGAAGACTCCATGATTGCCGAAGGCGAGAAGCTCAGCGGTGAGGATGTCGTGCTGGCACGTGGTGTCGTCCGGCAGCGAGCGGAGGGCCAGGCGAATCCCGATCTGCCGAGTGGTGAGGTCGAAGTCGCCGTCGAATCGCTCGAGGTTCTGAATCACTCGGAAACTCCGCCATTCGTAGTAGAAGACCGCTCCAACGCCTCTGAAGAAACTCGGCTGACCCACCGCTATTTGGACCTGCGCCGTCCGGAAATGATGTCCGGATTGGTGATGAGGCATCGAGTCGTTGCTGAGATCAGGCGCTACTTCGACGACAATGATTTCCTCGAAGTCGAAACTCCCATAATGACTCGCTCGACACCCGAAGGGGCGCGAGATTTTCTGGTTCCCTCGAGGTTGAACAAACACTCCTTCTACGCGCTGCCGCAATCACCGCAGCTGTTCAAGCAAATTCTTCAAGTGGCCGGTGTCGGACGCTACATGCAGGTGACGCGGTGCTTCAGAGACGAAGACCTGCGAGCTGACCGGCAGCCGGAGTTCACTCAGATCGACGTTGAAGCCTCATTCATCGAAGAGGAAGATATCTATGCACTGATCGAGGATCTCTTTGCAAAGGTCTTTCCGCTCGCGGGCATCGAACCACCCGAGACTTTCCCGCGATTGACCTACGCAGAAGCGATGGAACGTTTTGGCAGCGATCGTCCTGACACGCGTTTCGCTATGGAGCTGATAGAGCTTGCCGAAACGTGCGAAGGTTGCGGATTCCAGGTTTTGGAGCGAGCGGCAGCAACCGGTCGGGTCAAAGGCATCGTGCTACCGAACGGAGCTCAGGTTTCTCGCAAACGGCTTGATGCACTGTCGGAGTTTGTGAAGCCGTATGGAGTGCCGGGAGTACTGTGGTTCAAACGAACTGCCGACGGATTCGCCTCGCCAGCGAAGAAGTTTGTCGGCGAAGACGGCATCGAGCGATTCCTCAAGGCGGCTGGTGCGGCTGCCGACGATCTCTTGCTCGTGGTCGGTGGTGCCGAATCGGTTGTCTTCGGCGCACTCGGAGCGCTACGACTTCATTTGGCACGAGAGCACGATCTGATTCCGGCCGATCGCCACGATTTCCTTTGGGTGACCGACTTCCCGCTCCTCGAGTGGGACAACGATGAACAGCGTTTCCATGCGATGCATCATCCGTTTACGTCGCCGTGCGCGGAAGACCTCGAAAGCCTCGGAGACAAACCGGGTGAGGTGCGAGCGCGTGCTTACGATGTCGTGGTGGACGGGGTTGAACTCGGCGGTGGATCGATTCGGATTCACGATCCAAAGACCCAGCGACAGATGTTCCGGGCACTCGGAATCGAGGATTCTGAAGCTGAGTCGCGGTTTGGATTTCTACTTGAAGCGTTCCGCTATGGTGTTCCGCCCCACGGCGGCATCGCACTGGGGCTCGACAGAATGGTAATGCTTATGGCCGGGCGAGAGTCCATTCGCGATGTGATTGCC
>JAAESQ010000490.1 GCA_024229275.1 bacterium
CACACCACAACGTCCCAGACGCCGGCCGGACGATCCAAAGGCGTTGTGCGGCAGCGAGTTACGCGGATCGTTGGCTCGGCCGGATCGCCCCAAAAGGTAGGTTCATCGCAGATTCGCGTACCTGGGGTTGAAAAAGTGTGGACATGCCTCTCCCATTAGAGGGTTAGTCGAATAGCCCTTTAGATGGGAGGTTAGAGCATGTCCACGAGTCTGTTGTATCACGGATTTGGCATCCGTGGCTACCGGTATGTACGAACGAATTACGTTCACGGCGGTGTGCAGTTCGTTGTCGATCAGGACCCCCGCTACTGGTGCTGCTCGGCCTGCGGCTCCAGGAGTGTGCGACCGAAGGGGCGTAAGCCTCGGGAGTTTCGATGCATGCCGATCGGAACGCGGCCGGTGACGATTCGATTTGACGTCCCACGCGTGGAATGCCTCGAATGTGGGAAGATTCGACAAGTGAAGATCGGCTTTGCCGACTCGCGGCGACGATACACCAAGGCCTTTCGCGATTACGTCGTGTCCCTGGCCCAGTGCATGACCATCTCGGATGTCTCGTTGCTGTTGAACGTGAGTTGGGGCACGATCAAGGAGATTCAGAAGGAGTCTCTGCGACGACGCTTCGGCAAGCCGAGCCTCAAGGGCTTGCGGCGAATTGCGATCGACGAAATCGCCGTACGTAAGGGCCATCGCTATCTGACGGTCGTGCTGGACCTGGAAAACGGGCGCGTAGTGTTTGTTGGCAATGGCAAGGGCTCCGAAGCCCTGAAACCCTTTTGGATAAGGGTTCGTCGAAGTCGTGCCACAATTGAAGCCGTAGCCACAGACATGAGTTGGGCGTACATCTTCGCGGTCTCGGAGAACTTGCCCGGAGCTGAGATCGTGTGCGACCGTTTCCATGTGATCAAGCTTCTCAACGACAAGTTGACCGATCTGCGACGAGATCTCTACCGCACGACCACGGATGTCCTGGAAAAGCAGGTACTCAAGGGCATTCGTTGGTTGTTGTTGAAACGCCCGGAAAACCTCGATCAACAACGCAACGAATCCCAACGACTTCAAGAAGCTCTGAAAGTCAACGAACCGCTGGCCCTGGCCTACTACCTCAAGGAACAACTCGGCGAGTTCTGGGAGTTGGACGACTGGGATGAGGCCGAGGCATTTCTCCTCGATTGGATCGCTTTGGCAGAGGCCAGCGGAATCGCCGTATTCATCTCATTTGCCCGAACGCTCCGCCAGCACGCCCTGAGGCTCCTTGCGTGGTACAACTACCCAATCTCTACCGGCCCCCTGGAAGGTATCAATAACAAAATCAAGACCATGAAACGACAAGCCTACGGATATCGCGATGACGAATTCTTCCGGCTAAAGATCTTCGCCCTCCACGAAACCAGGTACGCTTTAGTGGGATGAACCTGAACTCGTCGCATTCGATCCCTCAGCCAGATGCCGAGGACCTCGCGTGTTACTCTTCCGGCAGGACAGCTTGCGCGAATTCCTCGAGTCTCGTGGGTTGACACTCCTTTGGACACTTCTGGGCGAGCGAAGAACGATTGGCGGTTCGCTGTCGGGCGGAGACTACAAAGGACATCTTGAGATCAACGGG
>JAAESQ010000491.1 GCA_024229275.1 bacterium
AAAAACCGTGCCTGGCACTTCTCGGGAAACGCCTTTGGAGCACCTACTGATCAGCTGCCCTTGGCCAGGGTTATGTTCGATGGCGATGGCGATGGCGATGGCGATGGCGATAGCTATGGCGATGACGCTTACGACAACCAGCACTCACTCCTCGGTTTCGGCAGTTATCCGTCGAATCTTGTTGCGTTTGATTTCCAACACTTCCGGACTCCCGCCGTAGTGCTCCGCCATGCCGACGTCGATACGCCATACGTGTTCCTCACAGGCTGACGCAATTCCCTCCTTCTGGACCGTATGGCCCACCACTAAGCGCTTGACCTTGAGGCTCTTCAGCACTCCCTCAAGCATGAGGCAATCAGGTTCATCTGGATTGGCCGAGTAGTGACGACTCCACACAGGTCCCTCGGAGCCAAACAGCACAGGAGGGGGACAACCGACTTCACCGCGCATCCAACTTCGAGTTTCCTGGTTGAGACGCTCGATGCCGTACTCGACAACATGAGGCAGGATGCCACCGTGAACGAAGGCCGTCTTGCCGACGATGGTTATGACGTTTCGGTCTGACATGCGGAGTGCGACCTCTCCACCTGGGCGCATCGCGAGGATCCGTGCGCCTACGCCGTCAACGACCTGTTGGGGAGAGACCAGTGAATCGTCTGCCGGTGGGTTCTCCAGGAAATCCGTGAACCCCTCAACGGTCACGTAACGC
>JAAESQ010000492.1 GCA_024229275.1 bacterium
CCCTTCGACCTCCTTCGGTTCACTCCGATTCCGCTTTCACAGCGAGTTCGCTTCGGCCTTAATGTAATCCGCAGTCGCTACCGTCGAGACTGGCGGATGCTGGACAAACTCCCAGCAACTGACTGGTTGACCAGCCAAATCGGCCGCGAAGCTTACGAGGCGATTTGGGATCCACTTTTGAGGATCAAGTTTGGTGACGCTCACCGAACCGTATCCGCGGCCTGGATCTGGCACCGAATCCACCGAGTCGCCACATCAAGACGCCACATTTGGGAGCGAGAACACCTCGGATATCTCGAGAACGGGTCAGCAACAGTCATCGACGCCCTCACTGAGCAGATCCAGTCGATGCCCAACGTTTCGATTCGCACTGGCGTACCCGCGCGAACTATCAACACCGAGGACGCTCGCGTCGCAGGTCTCGAACTTGTCGACGGCGAGGTTCTCCCCTGTGCCTCCGTCATTTCAACTATGGCGCTGGCGCAGTTCCTTAAACTCACCCCTTCGCTGGACGGGGACTATCGAAAGCAGCTGGAGGAAATCGAATACCTTGGGACCGTGTGTGGACTGCTCAGCCTGAAACACTCGATCACAGAAAGTTTCTGGGTCAACGTGAACGATGCCCAGATTCCATTCAACGGCATCATCGAATACACGCAGCTCAACGACAGTCCTCGCTTTGACGGTAGAACGCTCCTCTACGTTCCCCACTACTTGCGCACTTCGCATCCTCGATTCAGCGCTTCGGACGACGATCTGCTCGAGGATTTCTGTGCAGGCCTGACCCGTATCAATCCTGCATTTGAACGCTCCTGGATCGAGGAGTGCCACATTTCTCGAGCAACTCACGCGCAGGCGATCTGCACGGTTGGTTTCAGCGAGAGGATGCCGGATCACAACACGCCGATAGACGGGCTTTTCATCACCGATTCAGCCCAGTACTATCCCGAGGACCGAACCATCAGCGCGGCAATCCGTCTTGGAAGAACTGTCGCGCCCATGGCTCAGGAATGGTTACGCCACAACTCACATGTCTGACCTTGCCTCACCCCCTACTGCACTGGAAAGAGCCCAAGCCGATGTCGCATTGGTTGCGACCGGTCCCAGTCACCAACAAGTTCTCGACTCCGTTCGCGAAGCGATGGAACTCGCCAATTGGCAACAGTACATTTCTCGCGGCGCAGCCGTTTCCCTGAAGCCGAACCTTGGCTGGGACAAACTTATCCCTGGAGCGATCAGCGCACCTTGGGTTGTCGACGCGGTCATCAAAACGATCCGCGACCA
>JAAESQ010000493.1 GCA_024229275.1 bacterium
CAAGGGGCCTTCCATGTGCCGGATCAAGCGGCCCGCGGGCCGCGCGCCAGCCGCCCGCCCGAGTGAGCGCGCGCCGGCGAATGGAGACCGAAAGTTCACCCCTGGCTGGTCTCCGTCTCCCGCTTCGCTTAGAACAGCCGCCGCCAAACGCCTCGGCAAGTACCACTGCTGCGTTTCAGGACATTCTGAAGTGCGCCGCAGGCGCACGGAGGACCGAAAGAAAGGAGGAGAATCGTCTTAGAAGACTCTGTGCATAAGCTGTACGAGAGATGAAGGCAGGCCCTTCGGAGTCGGCTTCCAGGAGCGGGCTTCAAACCACTCCAAGCTGCTGCGGTCAAAAGCCGTGGTGGTGAGCGTTGGAGTCAAAGCGTTGGGGCGATACCCCAAGCAGGTATGGGTCAGGGAGACGAACGAAAGTGAACCCCTGCTGACTCGTCGTAAACCTGAGAATTGTCGTCAAAACCAGGGGCGTTCTCAACTCCTGGGATGAGCCTATCGGACACCTGGGTACTGGATAGGCGGCGACCGGCGTGCAGGGGGCGTGAACCTGATCTGGGCTCTCGTGCGGAACTGCGGGAACCAGTTCTCGGATGCGAAGGGAGAAGCACAAGTGGCAGAAACCACGAGGCGAGAGTACCGATGCCGAGCACTGGGGCGGACCGACTCGTAAGAGCGATGAAGGCTGGTAATTCGGCTGGAGCAAAGGGTTCGGGTCAAGCGTTTGTATTTGCAGTTCAACTGGAGACAGGAGGAAGCTGTTGAGTACAACAAAATCGTTCGCGATCTCGAAGCACTTGGTGTA
>JAAESQ010000494.1 GCA_024229275.1 bacterium
AGGAAAGCCCGCCTCCGGGAACGATGAAGTGAGTATGGGGATGAAACGACATGTCGGATCCCCACGTGTGCAACACGCCAATGCAACCGATCTTCGCTCCCAAGTGCTTGGGGTCGGCGCCGATCTGGAGCAGGGTCTCCTTGGAGGCCCGAAACAGCATGTCGTACAGTGTCTTCTGGTTGCCGAGGAAGAGTTCGTGTAGCGTGTCAGGAACTGTAAACACAGGGTGGAAGTACTCGACCGGCAAGAGATCCCTGGATCGAGCCTCGATCCACTTCTCCTTGTCCAAGGTCTGGCACTTGGGACAGTGCCGGTTCCCGCAGGAGTTGTAGACCGGCAGCTCGGCGTGACACCGGTCACAGACCCAGAGATGACCGCCCAGGGCCGCGGTACGGCAGACCTCGATAGCGTGCATGACGCGACGCTGTTGATCACTCAGCCGATGTCGCTGCCGGTACTGCTCCCCGTAATCGCGAAAGATATCCGCGACTTCGAGTGGGGTGCTCATGTCTACGACAGAGGCACGTAGTCGAGAGGACTCCGAATGCTCGTGGCACCCGTGGAAGTCACCCTGGTATACTTCTCCGTCGTTCGAATCGAAGAATGGCCGAGCAACACCTGGATGTGGCGTAGCTCCGCTCCCGCCTCTAGGAGGTGGGTCGCAAATGAGTGTCGCAGCGTGTGAAACGAGGCAGGCTTGCGAATGCCAGCCTTTTTCTTGGCGGCGGCGAATACTCGTTGCGCTGTCCGGACATCTAGTGGCTTGTCGCCCGCCGAAGAAGAAAAGAGCCAGACTTTGGGCCTATAGGCCCGGTAATAGTCGCGCAGACCTGGCAGGAGGTTTTCCGAAAGCATCACATACCGATCCTTGCAACCTTTACCATTGCGAACTCGAATCTGCATGAGTTCGCTGTCGATGTCGAAGACCCGGAGCCGGCAAACTTCGCCTACTCGCAGACCGCCGGAATATGCGGTGGCAAGAAGAGTCCGATGCTTCAGATTATCAACGACGCCGATGACGCTTCCGACCTCATTGAGGCTGAACACCACCGGGAGTGTCTTGCCCTTCTTATGTCGCGGTATCTTACCGAAATCCGGGGGCACCTCAAGAACCTGCTTGTAGAGAAAACGTAGTGCACAGACGTGGGTGTGATAAACGGACCCGGACACTTTCTCCACTCGGTAGAGGTTACATAAGTAGGCATATGCATCCTCGCAGGTAAGATCTGACGGCGGTTTACGATGGTGGCACGAGAATTTCTCGACCGCCCTGGAGTAGGCTTCAACTGTGTTCTTGCTACGTCCAAGGGATTCCAGTTCCTCGATGATGGCAGACGTCGTTCGGTCCATGAGGTTCTCCTTTCCAGAGAGTTGAGGGTTCTGGAAGAAGATACC
>JAAESQ010000495.1 GCA_024229275.1 bacterium
GTGTCGGTGTTAATTTCGGCATCGGCGGGTTCTTCGTAGGGATCAGAGATACCGGTGAAGTTTTTAATGATGCCCGCTCTCGCTTTTGCATACAGGCCCTTGCGGTCGCGTTGCTCGCAGACGTCGAGCGGCGGGTTGACGTGGACGAGGATGAAGCCTCCGACGGCTTCAATGGTCTCTCGGACCTGACGCCTGACGGAATCGTAGGGAGCGATCGGCGCACAGAGGGCAACGCCTCGATTCTTGGTGATCTCGGAGGCGACGAAACCGATGCGGCGAATATTCATGTCACGATCTTCGCGCGAGAATCCGAGCTGCGCAGAGAGATTGCGGCGCACGATGTCACCGTCGAGCAGGGTCACCGGACGATCACCCAATTCCATCAGGCGAGCCAGGAGGGCTTTCGCCAGTGTTGACTTGCCAGCGCCTGAGAGACCGGTGAAGAAAACGGTGAAACCTTGTCGATTCCTTGGTGGATATGCTTTCTGAAGCTCAACTGATATTTCCGGGAAGGTGTACCAGTCGGGCAATCTGTGCCCATTGCGAACCGAGGTTCGCACATCTTCCATCTCTAAGCATCGCCCCTCTGCGTTTTTCGGCGCCTCATCAGCAATCAGATAGGCATCAACTTCGGAATAATAAAGCGGCAGTGTCGTTTTGACGAACTCGACTCCGAGTTCTTTGGCAAAGGGCGCAAGCTGTTCGATTATCTCGTCCCGCTTCGCATCAACGTTTCTTCGAGCGCCATTGACGATGACGTGACTGCATCCGTAATTACGAGCGATGATCGCGCGCATTATGAGGTCTCGTTCACTGCTGTGCGAGAACGCAAACGGAAGCAACGCTAGCTGCGCGGTCTTCCTTGGGAAGTGCGGCATGAGTGCTTGCAGGCAACGCACGGCGGTGAAGTCATCACGCCTGTCAGGTTCGAATGCCCCGCTTTCTGCGTGTATAAGAAGGTTTGCTCCTGCGTCCTTGGCTGCACGCATCGCCTGCTCGTACTGCGGACGGTGAATGACTCCGGTCGTCTGAAAGGCGGCAACCCTTCGCCACCCCAAGCGCGCGAATCTTTCCCGAAGCTCACGAGGCGTTCGCCGCAGCAAGCTGAAGTCGAAGTGGTGCGGAAGCTCGACTCCCTCAACCGGGCCCGCGACGTAGTGCTTGTCGCCATTGTCCTGCCAAACCTCTGTGACTTCGAGGGCTGCCAGCATCGCGCCCTCTCCATCACGTAAAGCCATGTAATCACCAATTGCCAGCCCGGCAGAGGTCTCTTCATTCACCTCGAGTACGATGGGCTCGCCCCAAGGCGTACCGTCCTTCAGGCGCAGGTTCTTCGACACAGATTCAGCATCCGCTGAGCCCATGAAACCTCGCAACGGAGACAGCCCTCCTGTAAGCAAAAGCTCAACCGTCGCAACCTGAGGCCCTCTCAGTGCGCAGGAAGGCCAGTTGCGCGATAGTTCTTTGAGTTCTAACGTACGATCCGGGCTCGCAACAAGATCAAGTAGTCGACCGCAGTATGGTGAAATGAGGCTGGATGACATTCAGTTTCCGCTCCCTACGCTTTGACGACCTTTTCGTTCTCACCGCGATAAATGCCTCGAGTGTCGATGATGAGATGGGCATTCTCAAGCACTGCATCGTAGTCAACATCTGAGTGATCGGTGACAATAAGAACAGCATCAGCTGACTTGAGCTGATCAGATGTGAGTTCTACCGAACGCATTGCCGGCAGGTCCGGCCATGTCCGCATCTTGGGTGCTTGCGGAACATGGGGATCGTGGTATTCAACCTCGGCGCCCAGTTTCAGGAGCCCGTCAATGATCTCGAAAGCCGGGCTTTCCCTGGGATCGCTGATGTCTTTCTTATAGGCCAGTCCGAGGACGAGAACACGCGAGCCGCGCACCGGCTTATTGTGATCGTTGAGGGCCAAGTTGAGCTTGTGCAACACAAACTCCGGCATGTCGACGTTGACCTCCCCGGCGAGTTCAATGAAGCGCGTCGGCTGCCCAAACTCACGCGCCTTCCACGCCAGGTAAAAGGGATCCAAGGGGATGCAATGGCCACCCCAACCCGGACCTGGATTGAAGCGCATGAATCCGAAGGGCTTGGTCTCGGCGGCGTCGAGGACCTCCCAGACGTCGATGTCCATGGCGTCATAAACGATCTTGAGTTCATTGACGAGAGCGATGTTGACCGCGCGGAAGATGTTCTCAGTAAGCTTGGACGCTTCGGCCGCGCGGGCGGAGGAGACTTTCACTGTCGACTCAATGGCACGTGAATAGAGCGCCTCAGCCAGATCTCCTGAGGTCTCGTCAACGCCACCCAGCACCTTGGGAATCGTGGTCGTCCCGTAGTCAGGATTGCCCGGATCTTCGCGCTCAGGAGAGAATGCCAGAAAGAAGTCCTCACCACAGCGCAGACCGCTTTCCTCCAGCACATCGCGCAACAATCCATCGGTCGTCCCTGGGTACGTCGTTGACTCGAGAATGACCACTTGACCGGTGCGCAAGCATGGCTGGATCTCTCGTGCCGCGTTCTCAACGTAGCGCATATCGGGTTCACGCTGTCGCGTCAGTGGCGTCGGCACACAGATCAGGATGGCGTCCGGCTCACCAAGGCGTCCGAAATCGGTCGTCGCGCCGAATCGTCCACTCTCGGTCGCGATCTTTATTCTTCCGCCATCCAGGTGGTCGATATAGCACTCACCGGCCTCGATGGCGTCGATCTTGCGCTGATCGACATCGAAGCCGAGCACCGAAAGCCCGTCTTCCGCAAAGGCCAAGGCAAGAGGGAGTCCAACGTAACCAAGGCCAATAATGCCGACTTTGGCGGTGCCATTCTCAATCTTCTGTGCGAGAGCCCTCGCATTCTCATTAGCGTACATATTTGTCTCCGGTGTGAGCATTCAAAAGGCGCGTGGATTCTACTCCAAGACGACAGCTTGCGCCAGATCAGGCTGACGATCTAGAGTTTCAGCTGTAGCAATCACACCGATCAGGTCTCTTCTCTTGCCGGCCGCCTGGCTTCAGGCTCTGACGACTCGTAGCTGTATCGGTAGTAGCCATAATTCGCGTAATAGTAGTCACGCTCCAAATCGACTTTATTGAGCAACACCCCAGCAAGGCGAACATTCGAGCGCGACAACTGACGAAGCGCAGCTTTGATGACCTGACGCCTCGCACCTCCATACTGAACCACGAGGAGTGCCAGGTCGGCCTCGCTGGCGCAGATGACGGGATCGGTCACTGAAGCAATGGGCGGCGTATCGAGAATGACCCAGTCGACCTGGCACCGTGCCTCGTCGAGCAAGCGTTTGTAGCTGCCCTTGCCGAAGAGTTCGGGAGGATTCGGAGGCAGTGGACCAGAAGTCACAACGTACAGACCGGGCACTTCACTTACGTCACGAACCGCTTCCCTCGCGCTACACTCACCGAGCACCGCTGTGGTCAGACCGATGTCGTTGTCGAGCCCGACGATCTTGTGCAATCGCGGGCGCCTCAGATCGGCGTCAATTAGAAGCACTTTCCCACCACCTGAGGCAAAGACTTTGGCCAACTCGAACGCGCATGTAGTCTTTCCCTCGCCGGGCACTGCGGAGGTCACCATGAGAATCTGGCAGCCCTCTCCCCGCGAGGCAAGGATGAGTGCCGTTCGTAGTGCCTGAAAAGCCTCCACTGCTGTTCGACTGGACTCGCTGGTCAGACGGGGCAGAGTGGAAAGCACTTCGGTGCCAAGGTGTCTCTCGACTTGCTCCGGTGTTCGCAAGGACTGGTCCAAATAGTCGAGACCAAACACGAGCGCGAGACCACCAATAAGTCCAATCATCAGCCCAAACAGCAGCGCCTGCTTGACGTTGGGGCTAAAAGGCCCGCCAGGAGGAACAGCCGGCTCAATGAGCCGAATGTTGTTAATGGCTGCGGTTGAGGTGATGTCAACCTCTTTTGAGCGTGCGAGCATTTCTTCGAGGAAGGCCTTGTTCTGGTCATAGTCCCGCTTCAGGCGCTCGTACTCGAGAGTCTGCCGAGAAAGCTCAATCGACTCTCCCTTGAGCAATTGAATGTTCTCGTACAGCGAGTTCTCACGCTGCCTCACAACATCAAAGTCGGTCTGCATTGATGCGCGAACCGTGTCGATTTGCTCTCGAATCTGGATGTCGATGCCCGCCATTCGCGTGCGCAGCTCCTTGATCTGAGGGTGTCCCTCCCGATATTCCCCCAGCCGCTGACTCAGCTCGACTTCGAGGTTGTTGCGTTGCTGCCGCAGACTTAAAATCGTCCCGTCCTGATGAATTTCGGGAAAAGAGATCTCGTCGATCCTTGAGATGCGCAACTGGCGCAGTGCGTTGATTTTTGATTCCAAGGTGATTCGTTCAGCTTTTGCTTGCGCGTAGCTCGTTGTCAGCGTGCTGACCTGCTCTGAGATAACGTTCTTGCCCTGATCGGCAAAGAGCAGCGCGTCGTCACGCTCGCGAAACTGGACAAGCGTTGCCTCGGACAGCGCCAGTTGATCGCGCAATGGATCGAGGCGAGACTGAATAACTTCAAAGACCTTGTGGGTGCGCTCAAGAGTGTCTTCGATATTGGCGGCGATGTACTCCTCAATGTATATGTTGAGCCACTCTGCGATGCGCTGCGAGTCGGGGCCGGTCATCGTCACTGTGACGATGTGAGTTTCCGGAACACGTTTCACATCGATCATCGACATGAGGACGCCAGCGGGATCTCGACCAGCGAACTCCGGCTGCACTTCAAGCCCAAGCCGTTGGGCAACCCGCGCTGCCAAGCGTCTGGTTTTAAGTACCCTCAACTGCTCAGTGGTGAACCGTTCACCCTCCCAGTAGTTGCCGCCGAGGTTGATTTGATTTCGAAGTAATTGCGGTGTTTGCTCCCCTACCGACATCTCCGACTGAGCTCGATACAGCTTGGGTCGAGTGAACGCCCATGCGCCCGCGACCAGCACGGCAACGCATACACTGGCGAGCACGAGCCACCTCCGCGTCCACAACAGGTTGACGTATTCCATGATGTGGAACTCTGGCTCCGCAGGACTCCAGCCTCCTGCTCCACCACCACCACCGCTGGTGACGAGGGTTTGGGGCTGCTCGACGGGTTCAGGCCAGCTGCTCATTTTTCCATCCGATCGATCTCAAAGTTATAAGACACGCAAAGCTACCGCAGGTAGATCGACATCGCAATCTACTGATCCGTAATGTGTTATCTGCGCCTTTCACGGCGACTCCCAGCGCCCCTACACTACTGCAAGGTACTCGGCATCGACCTCGACGGAGTGACGGGAGCGCAGGAAATTCATAAGAACTTTGGCTCGCTCACGACCTCGAAGATAGCCTTCGAGCACACCTTCGAGTCCACGCATCGGGCCGTCCATTACTCGCACTGTCTTCCCTATCGGAATGCCCTCCTCCACCTCGACAGGCAGAAGATAGCCGCGATCCGCCTCGCGCTCATGGATCGCGTCAATCAGCTCTTGATCCACAGTGGCCAGACGCTTACCAAACATGATTGGACGCAACACAGCCGGGCAATAGCGCACGGCGTTGAGATCAACAGCGGGGTTGCAGCGAACGAAGATGTATCCGGCGAAGAGTGGCATTGGCCCCCGGGGTGCCCTCGGATGCCAAGGCGGCTCAAGAAAAAGCGGACAATACGGCTCGACCGAACGCTGCTCCAAATGCTGAATAGCAGCGCGTTCCAAGCGAGGCTTGGTCTGAACCACTAGCCAATGCAATCCCGACTCGCGCGGCTTCACCAAACGACCTTCGATGCTCTTACTCATTCCGAGAGGTATTATATCGCGAGAATGTCTCAGTTTTCGCTATCTGTATTCTTGTCGGCTTTCTCAGGTGCTTTTCCCGCTGCTTTGGCGTCTGCATTTCGGTTGAAGATATCCATGGCCGGTTTGAGACCATCTGTCAGTGAGACGAGGACAGCCTGAACTGATCGTGTGATCGATGCTTCTGCCACTTCGAGATCTTCGCTGCCGAAAGGTGACAGCACAAAATCTGCCAGATCGTCCGCCGGATCAGCTCCTCCAACACCGACGCGCAACCGAGGAAACTCTGCCCCGATAAGAGCCACGATGTCTCGCAGCCCGTTATGCGTCCCGGACCCGCCAGAACGGCGTAGTCGCAGCCGTCCGAGGTCGAGATCAACGTCATCGACGACTACCAAAACTTGATCACTTTCGATCTCAAGATCCCTGACGAGGCTCTCCACAGCGGTCCCAGATCGATTCATGTATGTCGTCGGCTTGACCAGCCAGACATTTCGTCCAGCCACTCGAACGACCGCCTTAGAGTACGCTCCATGATCAGACCACGGCGTCGCCTCGAGCTTTCGCCCGAGTTCGTCGACGATCGAAAAGCCGACGTTGTGACGAGTCGCAGCATACGCTGCACCTGGATTCCCCAGACCGATGACAGCTACGATCACAGATTCGTGCTGTGCGGGGTCCATCGAGGCACCCTCGGATCCCAAGGCCTAGGCGAACTAATCGTCGCCTGCAGCCTCGTCCTTGCCCTTGCCATGAATGACTTCGGGTTCGGCCTGCTCGGAGGTTTCCAAGTCTTCCTCTCCCTCGATGCCCTCCTCTTCTTCGGCCTCTTCCTCAGCCAGGGCGGCGCGTGGAATCTCGACCTTGGCGACAACTCGCTTCGGATCGTCGAGAAACTTGCCGCTTTCTGGAAGCATCGATTCGAGGTCGGCTACTGTCACCAAATGGCCAATGTCGAGTTCGGAGATATCCACGGTGATGTTGTCGATCATATCCTTCGGCAGGATCTCAAGCGACAACTCACGAGTAGAGAAATCGACGATGCCGCCATTGCGAATCCCAACGCAGTCGCCCGTCAACACGATGGGCATCATGACGTTGAGCGTTTGGCCCCGTGTGACGCGAATGAAGTCGATGTGCAGGAACTCACGCGTCAGCGGATCCGTCTGAATCTCCTTGATCATCGCTTCTCTTTCCTGCTTGGTTCCTTTGAGCTTGAGCAGGAATAGTGTGTTTTCACCGGCCTTTGATTTGAGGAGATTCCGGATCGTTTCGTTGTCGACGGAGATCGACAACGGCGCTTTGTCGCCTCCGTACACTACGGCAGGGATGCGGCCGGTATGCCGCAAACGGGTAGCAGCTTCCTTGCCGGTTTCATCCCGGGATTCGACAGTGATCACAATTTCTTTTCTTTCAGCCATTACTCTATCCTCCGAATTACCTAAACGAAGAGGCTCGATACGGACGCGCCCTCGTGGATCCTGCGTATCGCCTCGCCGAGCAACACCGCAAGGGATAGCTGCTCGATCTTGTCGCACTTCTTCGCATCCTCACTGAGCAATAGTGTGTCAGTGACCAATACATTCCGAAGAGTGCTGGACTGGATCCGGTCGATCGCTGGACCCGAAAGCACAGGATGCACTCCGGCCGCATATACCGACCGAGCGCCACGCTCTGTCAGAGCCTCAGAAGTCTTCGCCAGCGTTCCCGCTGTGTCAATGATGTCGTCAACGATCACGCAGTCTCGGCCTTCCACATCGCCGATGACATTCATAATCTCAGCCTTGTTGGCCTCAGGACGTCGTTTGTCCATGATCGCCAGCTCAGCCGTAAGCCTTTTGGCGAACGCTCGGGCTCTCTCAACGCCCCCCGCGTCCGGTGAAACCAGAGTCAATCGATCCAGCCCTTTAGTTCGAATAGCCTCGATCAGCACCGGAGCTGCATAGAGGTGATCAACAGGAATGTCGAAGTAACCCTGAATTTGGGCCGCATGGAGATCGATTGTAAGCAAACGCTCGGCGCCCGCTGAGATGATGAGGTTGGCAACCAGTTTGGCCGTAATCGGAACGCGCGGCTTATCTTTGCGGTCCTGCCGAGCGTAGCCCATGTATGGCATGACGACCGTGACACGGGTCGGCGATGCCCTGCGAAACGCATCGAGCATGATGAGCAGTTCCATCAGAGACTCGTTTGCGGGCTGTCCTGTCGACTGAACGATGAACACGTCTGCCCCGCGTACATTGTCGCGGATCTGGCAGTAAATCTCTCCGTCTGAGAAGTTTCCGAGCTTGAGTCTCCCCTGTTCGATCTGCAAATATTCGCAGATCGCGCCTGCCAGAGGCAGGTTTGCTCGCCCGGAAAAAACCAGAAGAGGGTGTTCCTTCAACATAAACTAAATCCAGTCTTGGCTGGGGCGGCAGGATTCGAACCTGCGAATGCCGATTCCAAAGACCGGTGGCTTACCGCTTGCCGACGCCCCAAGCGCCGCAGAGTATAGCGCAAGCGGGATATTTCGTCAGGCCTACGTCCGATCGTTGTGATCTCGGACCTCCATCGTCCAGAAGTCCTCGGAGAAGAGGCGCGCGGCAATGCGCTCCATCGGCCGCTGACTCTCCCGTTTTTTCGACCTACCACCACCACCGGCTGGTATCGCCAAATTCTCAACCGCCGTGCGGTATTCCTCGAGAATTCTCTCCTCGATTACCCGCCGGGTTTCTGTATTGAGGGGATGGGCGATGTCACGCAACTGCCCACTGCGGATCTTTCGTGCCGGCATTGTGACGAAGAGCTGGCCCTCTCTGGCTTCGGTGACTCGCAGATCGTTGACAATGAAGCAATCGTCGATAACGATGCTCGCAAAAGCTTTCACCTTGCCACCCTTGGCTGGGCTGATTCTCACTTCAGTGATTTCCATCAACTCTCCTCGTTGTACGATCCTGCCCACCAATGAGGTGGACGAAGACGAAGCAGGCTGTTCCCTGCGCTCTCTAGTGTTTGCGCCCAGGGACGAAGTGTCAAGAGGAAGAAACCAAATGATGAAAGATGAAATGGGCCGACAGTAATTTCAAGGTCACCGCTGGGTATCAACGCCACAAAAACCTCGCAACAACAAACTCAGAGTTCCTCAAGCAACAGATCTTTGCTTTCCTTCATTCAATTCCTCGCCACTCCTCACTTCATTTTCACGCCTCACAGTTGGACATCAACTTGCTCAGGCCTTAACCTCTCAAACAAGCAAAGGTCCCACTTTTCATCTTTCCGCTTTCATCTTTCATCATTCCTCACGGTCTTGCCTCTTCCCTTGTTAGGGTTCGGCAGACGTGAACCCACCAAGACGGATCGACTTCGAGTCTGTCCTTCGCCTTCTTGGCAGTAGCAAA
>JAAESQ010000496.1 GCA_024229275.1 bacterium
AGGGCAGAAGCAGCTTCGAACGCATAGCCACATCTCCAATAGCGAGGAAGAAGAGCAAAGCCGATATCCGTTTCATCGAGAAGTTTCCGATAGAGGAGCCCACAAACACCGATTGGAACACCTTCGCGTTTGAGTTCGAGCACAAACTGGCCATGACCAGGCTTCTCCTGACGAGTCCACGGCCCTTCCAGAATGAACCGTCTGGCACTCTCCAAGTCAGTAACACCCTTGTCGCCGATATTCTCAATAAATGACGGGTCACTTACCAATGCAAGTACAAACTCGGCGTCCTTGACCAGAAGCTCGCGAATTCGTAACCGGGGGGTCTCTGCGATCATAGCCGTCACCTACACACTTACCTTGGACGATGTGATCGGCGCTTCAAGGGCCAATACTCCCGAGGCTCGAATTCACGAAATATCAGCACTCTCCGGATGGATCTCCCTAGGTCACTTGATAGAACTGAATCAAGTTCCCGCAGGTGTCTTCGAAAATCGCGCACACTGCAGTGCCGACATCTGTTGGTTCTTGCTTGAAAACAACACCTTCGGCATGTAAACGTTCGTATTCCAGCTGAGCATCATCCACCTCGAACGATGCCAGCGGTATCCCGGATTCAAACAAGGCCTGCTGATACGTCGCAGCTGCCGGATTTGCATTTGGTTCGAGGAGAAGCTCCGTCCCCTCAGGATCGTCTGGAGACACAACCGTCAACCATCTGTACTCACCAACCGGAAGGTCCACTTTCTTTGAGAATCCTAAAACCTCGGTGTAGAAACGAAGCGCCTTGTCCTGATCATCAATGAGCACACTACTGAGCTTAATTCTCACGCTCACCACCTTTCACTCCAGGAACCGACGCTCACCGCACATACAGACCTCTACTCCACTGGTCTCCTGGTGCTGGCCTGCCGGGGTTCAGCCTTAAACCACCTGAATCCAAGGCCCACCCCAAGTATCAGAACTGCAGCGACGAACCACCACACATGGTTCCTAACAAGAGTAGACGCGTAAGCGCCGACGATCATTCCGAACAAGACACAGTAGATCTTCAGAACACCAATGTCCCACACACTGAGTGCCTTCGTTCTCTCCTCGGCCCACTGGATCAAACCCATAGTCAGGACCCTCCAATATTCATTGACCGTTTCTTCGATAGATTCATCATTCCTCTTTCGTTACCTCGGTGAAAGAGCTTGTTACGCTGACGTCTCTGTACTTGCTCAGCGCTTCGCTCTCTTGCGTCAACCGAGGAAGGGTGTCACTGCAGTGAATCCATGAGACCTTCTGGTCTACAAACACATGAACCTGAGGCTCTTGATCGATCGGTGTGGTCGCGGTTGCCAACGCGATATGCATCTCCCCCGGACAGAGTTTCGAGGCGAAAAGAAGCGTGGTTCCACACTTTGCACAGAACGCTCTCCGACTTTGCTCCGACGAGTCATACCAAGTGAGATGTGTCTCACCTGAAATCAGGCGGAATGTATCCTCTGCAACGCCAAACCAGGTCACAACCGCTGCACCGTGCGCACGTCGGCAGAACTGACAGTGACAGTGGGCGCAGAACAGAGTTGGGGCACGAGTCTCGTATGTCACTGTGCCGCACAAACAAGATCCCCTGATCACCTCAGCATTCATCACTACCTCCGCATCGAGTTACTCGGACCAGTACAAGGTCCAGCGTACCAAATGGGCACGATATCTTCACGACGCAAAAAGGTCTCTTTCGGGGTTGCCGAAGCGATTGCGGAGTGTATTGACAAAGACAGTGTTTGCGCTGTCCGAAATGATCTCAAGTGGTGAGATGGCATGTTTCCACGCAAAATAGAACGCAAATGTAAGAAGCACGCCAGTTATTGCAAAGTTCGGCCAGGCGTTAAGTGCCCATTGCCCGCTCCAGGCCAGCTGCCAGCTGTCCGAAAACGGCAGAAGATATGGAATGGGCCAATCGTACCCGTCCGGTCCACGCCCTCCTAAGATGTCACCCAAGAGATGCAGGTGGAAAGACACTCCGGTGAGCAGAACAGCAAGGAGCTTACGCCGCGAGATCAGCAAAGCAAGGCCCATAACTACTAGGGCGGCACCAAGATTGTGACCCAGGACGTGGTGATACTCACTGAACCATAAAAGAGGAGTCTCAGAGTTCTGTGTAGCCACTTCGGCTATGGCACCGAGTCCATCCAAATCCGCAGCCACTCCAGCTATCGCGACCATTGCCCTCTCTCGGCGAGAAATCGGAACCGAGCACCCGACGGCCCATCCGACGAGGAAATGGGTAATGGGGCTCACGTCTCCTGCGGTCCCTCATTGCCCTCATCGAGCCACGCTGTCATTCCCGATACTCCTCCCGGAGTCGTGTTTTTCAAGTCAATTCCCTTGCTGAGACCTTACCGCACTCGTGCGGCGGATTGACTGAATCACTTCATCGAGCTTTTGCAGGAAGCGTGACCTGTCGCGCTTCGTCAGCGGTGCAGGCCCACCGGTGATCTCCCCCGCGCCGCGGAGTTCAGCCAGCAGATCTCGCGTAGCAACAGCATGGCCGATGTTGCTCTCCGTGAATGGCTTCCCAGAGTTACCAATCACACGTGCGCCATTCTTGACGCATCGGCTCGCGAGTAAGACATCCGCTGTTACCACGATGTCATGAGGCTCCATATGGTCGACGATCCAATCATCGGCTGCATCGAACCCATGACCCACAACTTCCAGCTTGATCCGGCTTCCATCAGGAATTCGCATCGTTGAATTCGCCACCAATGTAACACTCAGTTGGTAGCGATCAGCAACGCGATATACCTCATTCTTCACCGGGCAAGCGTCAGCATCGACATAGATGTGCAACACGGTCAAATCCTACCAGCTACACGGGTATCGATTCCACAGCATCGTCGACGCCAAGTCCAGTTGGCACGACCTCCTTACTCGGTTTGCGCAGGAGATACAAATCCTGGTGTGGATTGCCAACCGCTCCTTCGGGTCGATGCTCCATGAGTTCGAACTCGTCGAACAGATGCTCGATAGCATAGGTGGGCGGATGGTACGACGCCGAGTGATTGCTACCAAGCGTATCGGCATGGCGAACAACGAGCTTATTGTCACGAAACACCGATTGTTCAGACTCAGTCAGATCCGGCAGGTAGGACTGGCCATGAAGCGAGGTCAGGAGAAGTCCGCCAGGCCTGAGGACTCGACGTAACTCGTGCGCCCAGGGTTGCTGCAAGGGCTCGGGAAGATGAGTAAAGACAGAGAACGCATACACCAAATCAAAAGAACCATCAGCAAACGAGAGTTTGGGACGCAGATCCCCTATGGCAAACGTACCAAATGCAAGATGCTCCCTACACCATCGAATCGCACGAGCATTGACGTCAACTCCGAAAACACCTGCGTTGGTCAATCCCGGCAAATGACGGATCACTCTGCCGCATCCACATCCGAAGTCGAGGATCGATCCGAGATCACCAATTTCCGTTCCATTGCGTCGGAGGACATCACGAATACACTCCGCCGCTGTTGAACCACTGTCGAGAAACCACCGAAGGCTCGGGGTGCCCGCCGCCGAAGTCACCAGAGCAATCGGAGGCAACGGGAAATCCCGGGTGTTTGCCTGCTTGCGGATTCGGCGGTTGCTACGGACGATCCCAAAATCGAGTCCGCGGGTGGTGTTGTAGTAGTCGAACACGGTTTGGAACAGGCCGACCTTCAGCAGCAATCGCGTCGCAAATCTCTTCACGTTTTCACCAGGACGGTGATTATACGCGAGGTCACTTTACAGCACTCTCCTGCGAGGCCATCGGCTCTCGTTCTTCAATCCATACAATCGCAGTGGCGATCCAGACCTGGCTGTTGCCCAGGGCAACTCCTCCGTCCGGACTGACGTAGGTCCCACCACCCTTCGTCTGTTCGACTCGTAGGTTCACCAAAGCATCAGCACCCAGCTCACGCGCTTTGGGTTTCATCTTCTCCAACACACGCTCGTCCGGCCATACACTCTTTCTGTACGGCGACAGCTTCACCTTCGCGCGCACATTGCCTATCGCCTTGTAGGGCCGGTCGGGAAGCTCCGCTCGGATCACCGCGACATACTCACTTCGGTCTTTCGCCGGTCTGGCCACAGCCTCGTTGTTGGTCGCGTCAACCGCAACGGTTCTGCATCCACAACTCACCACCACACCTATGCAGACCACGACACCATGGCAGAAGATACGGTAGAGATGTGACGAGATCATGAAAGACAAACTCTTTGGTACATGTTCAGAGCATCCTTCCCTTGCTAGATCTACTCTTCCTTGTGGCAGACAGCTTCAATGTTGTTGCCATCAGGATCGAATACGAAGGCGCCGTAGTAGTTCGGATGGTACCCAGTTCGCAATCCCGGGGGTCCGTTGTCTTTGCCTCCTGCACCGAGCGCTGCCTGATAAAAACTGTCGACGGCGTTACGATCGGCACAGGCGAAAGCAACATGAATTGAGGGTTTCACTGCCTCCGCTTCCCTGATAAAGAACTCTGATTTGCCACTGATACCGAGACCGACCGCCTTTGCCATCTCAAGAACCACCTCGTAACCGAGTGGTTGAAGTGCATTCAGGTAGAAGGCCTTACTTGTATCGAAATCAGAAACGGTGATGATGATGTGATCAATCATGGTATGGCGTTCCCTCCGAGGTCGACTCTGAGACGTTTGGCCTCAGTCTGCTAGCTACTCCTCGCACTGAAAACCGCCACGGATCACTCCCAGGTCTGTCCAGACTTTGTGGGAGTACGGCTGTGGAGACAACTCAAGAATCACCGCCAGACGATCCTCTTCGGCGCAAACGACCTGCTTTACACGTACGTGTAGTGTAATCTTTCCCGCGGTCACAAAAGAATCGAAGACCTCCGCCTTTCCAATGACATCAACCTCCAAGTTGCGGCTCGCGTCAGGCACAGACAACTGCACGTCGGCGGCGGCACCGGAGGCATCAATTCCTCGTTCTCGTGCCACCAAGCGGGCGAGGCCGGAGAAGTAGATCTCCAGATCGTCTGAGAGCCTGCCCAGACTCAGAACGGACTCGCCCTGAACCCACCACACGAAAGCATAGCTCCAGAACTCCTCGTCCCCATCCTCGAACATCCCAGGTGCAAACCGGAGTTCTTCCACGCCTTCAAACTCCAGCTCTGGGGCAAAATCGAGCGGAAAAGGAATGGTCTCAGCGCGCCACCCATCGGGGATGGGAAAGAGGAATGGTGCTGGAGATAAATCTCCTTCCTCAGCTGTCGCGCAACAGGGCATCAAGAGAGCCACAAGCAGAAAGATACGAAGAATCAAACCGATCCTACCTCATGCCGAGCTTCTGTTTGTTCCGAAGGAGTGAAAGCGCTTCAGCAAGGCGCCTCAGACGAGTCTCTTCACGCTTGGCGGAATCAACCCACAATACGAAATGACGCTGATATGAGGGAGCAAGAAGGTGAAAGAAATTCGCCGCTTCGACATCTTGGCCGAGAGCATCAAGGAAATACGGCGGAACTTCAAGGGGGCCTCTGTGCGAGATGGACGCGTGTGAGACATCCGGATCGAATTTGGCCAAACCTGCCGGCTTCATGAGCCCCGCAGCCTTCAGTTTCGCAACACGTCTAAGATTCAGTTCCGACCACTTGGACTTGTTACTGCGGGGTGTGAACTTGCGAACGAAACGGTCTTCGTCCAATCGCTTGATCAGGCTGTCAATCCAACCAAAACAGAGGGCCTCTTCCACGGCAGCATCGTACGAAATAGTCGGTACCCCTGTGTGTTTCTTGTAGAAGACCAGCCACAGCTCACGCATGGACTCGGAGTTCTCTTCAAGCCATGCACGCCAGGAGGCGCGATCCCCGAAATGGAGTTGTGTGTATTCCAACAGTGTTTCCCGCATAGCGCTGATTTATGTTAGCGCCCGAATTCACCTTCGTCTAATACTGACAAATACTGCGGTGGGACCTCAGCTACCAACCACACCCCATTGTCGGAAACGTAGAATTCATGACCCGCCTCTGCCATAGCCGGCGCGTCCACCACGAGTACAACTGGCTTCCCGTGACGCCTTCCCACGTCGTTCGCGGTCGTCTTGTCAGAAGACAGATGAACATGCTGTCGACTCTGAGCCTGAAGTCCATCTTGAAAGACTGACTCGACAAATCGGGCCGCAGTGCCATGAAAGAGACTTCCGTGCGGTTGTCGAGGTTTGAGCCTTAGGTCAACTGGTATCGAGTGTCCTTGGTTTGCTCGCATCCTCGTTCCGCTTTCGTCAATCGAGAATCGCTGTTTGTCACTGTTGGCAATGACATTAAGAATCGTCCTGCGATCTAGTTTCTTACCATGACGGACCGAGCATTCAATAAGTTCATCGAGATCCGCCCAACCTTCACAATCTAGGCTTAGTCCAATGGACTCCGGCTCATGGCGAAGTACGTAACTGAGGAACCTACTGACCTTCATGCTCATTCTCCATTCGGGTCCCCATGAAAGCCAAGCGGTAACACCAGTCGAAACATCATTCCGCTCACCGAAGAGCTGCAAGTATCCATTGGCCAATCATTGTCAGCGTGATGAACCCCTCGTGACATCCGCAGCTTCTCTAGCGGCGCGGGTGCTTCGACAAAAGCACTTTCCGACGATCACGGCTTTCCTGAGGCCAGTGGTCTTTGAGATCGTAGTACTCGAGAACAGCAGGTGTATCTTTCGGTAGAACAACCCAAGGCTGCTTTGACGAAGTGAATATGTGGATATTTGGCGGCAGCCTGTCCGGTTCGAGAAGCGTTCCAACACGCACGAAATGGACCAAATCATCTGCCCCTGAGTAGTTGCTCCACACGGCAACTTTGCAGGATGGACATCGACTGATCTTCTGCCCTTCTCCACTCTCACTTGG
>JAAESQ010000497.1 GCA_024229275.1 bacterium
GTCGTGGTTGAGCCGTAGCGAGGCATGTTGACGTCGTCATACCACGCTTCGGGGTGGTAGAGCACGTAGCCATGGGTCTTCTCGTTGTACTGCACCGGTGAAACGTAGTTGCCGTTAGTGAGGCCGCTTTGGGTTCCGCTGACCGGGACCTGAAGCAGGTAGCGCTGCTTCCAGTCGCCGGTGCCGCCCTGAGTGATTGCCACCGGCATAGTGAGTTCACCGATTTGAATTGTGTAGTTCATCCCGTCATAGCCGAGGATCGGCGCATTGGGCTTGAATGGGTCGAATACCGATGAGATGTCGTTGAAGTTGAGCCCCTGCATGAAGTCGTCAACACCGTTGTTGTCGAAATCAGCGACGACACCTCTCCCGGCGATCAGAGACAGCGAAGCCATCGGCTTGCGCAGCGCCTGACGATGCTTGACGTCGCGCGTAATCCCTGACCAACTGTGGCACGCAATGCAGTGTTCGTCTCCAAGGTACACACCGGCCTCTAACTCAGCCTGGGTGTACATCGCCGTAAGGTTCGCCATCAGATTGACGGTTGGAGCGGGCTGTTTGAGTCTGCCCACCTCCTGACCGTGGCTCGCAAGGAGCAGCGGTTGTTGTGCGGCGACCGGAATTGCCCCGATCAGAACCGCGATTGCTGAAAACATCAGAACCCGTTTCATCTTTCGTCCTCCCTTCCCAGAGGTCATTACTCTTCAATCAGCCGCGGATCGCGGTTCGAGCCGTGGACTGCGGTGTGACACGTTTGACACTTTTGATATCGCGGACGGCTCACGTCGTGGAACGCAGGCACATCGGCATGGCATTCGAGGCAGAGCGAGCGAATGTCGCGTCGCTTCAGCTGACGAGGATTGGGCGACCCGTGCGGGACATGGCAGGTCACGCAGCCGTCGTGTTCTCGTGGTGGGTGGGGAAATACGAATGGTCCCGCCTTCTCACTATGGCAAGAAATACAGGCGCCGCCATTGCCAAGGCGGTGCAGCCGACCCTCATCGGTGTCGCCGTGGATCGAGTGGCAATTGATGCACGCGAACGCGCGCGTACCGTCGCGGTGTGCGAACGGCATTTTGAATGCAGCCGCCTCGGTGAGGTGGCAGCTAGCGCACAACTTGTGTGAGGGCTGGATCAGCAGATGGTCGGCATCATGCTCGCCGTGATCAGCCGCGTGACAGTCAGAGCACTCGACTGATGTGCGTGCGTGTGCCGAGGATGTCATGCCGAGTTTGGCGAGTGCTCCGGTATGGCACGAGCGGCACGCATTTGAAGACGGGACACGGCGGACATTGTCCGGTGTCGGGTCATCGATGTGATCCGCTGTTGCTTCGTGGCATGTGGCGCAGGAGACCTCGAGCATCGCGGAAGAGTGCGATGCGATTGCCTGCCCATGGCTACTGGCGCCGAACACTTCCGCCACATCTTCGTGGCACATCGCGCAATCGGACATCGGTATGGTTTCCTGAGCGGAAACACCGAAGGCACAGATGGTGATTGTCAACAGTGTGAGTGTGAGCTTTCTCATTGGAAGCTCCAGTGAATCGCGAGTCCGTATCTTGCAACGTCGAAATCATCCCGTGAGGCATAGTGTTCGTCATATGACCAGTAGTTGACGAAGGCCGAATAGTCGATGTTTCCCGAGCCGGAGAAAACGAGACGGGCGCTGCCGTTCCATGCGTCCATTGGCCAGCTGCCTCCACTGTCTTCAAGCCTCGTCGCCGAGGCTACAAAGCGAACGTGATCGCTCTCCACGTGACCGAAGAGCGTGGCAGTCATGAGGTCGAGATCATAGCGGGACAACGAGCCACTGCCGTCTGGCAGGATGATCCCTGTCTCGGTCGTGAGCGCCATGCGAGAAAGGTCAAGACCTGCTGCGGCTGTGCCGCCGGCTGATGTCCAGCCCAGAGTCAATCCATAGGGTGTGCTGCGATGGTCGAGACTCGCTATTGCCTCCGGATTCGAACTGGTTTCATGGCGCCCGTGCGCGGTGAACTGCCATCCTTTACCGAGATCAGCACGCAACTTGAGTACAGCCCGGTCGACTTCCTTGGGATCGGTGCGCATGATGTAGTTTTCGAATGTTCCCTGCTCAAATTCGAGTGTGCCGCTGAAGCCTGAGGACGGCGACCATCTTCCTCCCACTACCAAACCGTCTGAGTCGCGCTCTTCGGCAAACGGATCGTGGTCATTACCGATCTGCCATGCGACCTCGCGGCTCGTGAGGAAACCGCCTCCCCAAATCGCCCAAGTGTCACCGCCGACCTCCAGTGTGAGCCGCGCGTGGGTGTCGGTGTAGTCATAGGTACTTCCATCGTCAATAGGTGTGCTGAATTCGAGCTGGGAACCCGTAGGATTACCTGAGCGGAACAGTCGTTGGCCGAGTAGGTTGGAGTCAGTTGCACCGTCGCGGTATGAACCTTCCAAGCGAAGAATCCAGCCGGCGCCAAGGTGCTGAGCCAGGTAGGCGTTGGCCGCCAGCGTGTCGAGCTGGGCCGAACCGACAAGTTGATCAACCCATTCCATCGTGCCAATGTTTCCTCCCCCGATTGCGAAGGACTGCCAGCCGGTACCACTGGATTCCAATTCGGCCTCGCTCCACAAGACGGAGGCTGCGCCCTCGAAATTCTCACTGCTGTAGCTTGCGATCAGCGACGACGAGGGTGTGTCGTGCTTGTCGGTGAACTCGGTGCCGGTGTCGATAAGCAAGTCAGGATCGGGGCCGCTGACCGCTTCTTCACCCGCAGGGTAGCGCCGGTTCATCCGTTCATAGTTCGTCCATCGCTGTTCGAACTCAAGTCGAACGGGCAGGGTCTTTGTAACGAGTCGAATCGCCATTTCGTCCATCGACTCATCAAGCTCGATACGGGCTGGGTAGAGCTCGTTGAGTCCGTAGAATCCTTTGAAGACAGTACCCTCGCGGGAAACGTGACGAACGATCAGTTCTGCGAGCAGAGGTTCCCACGCAGATATGCTGAGTACGCCCTTCCAACGAGTGATATCCCACTCGTCACTACGCGCGCCGATGTCGCTTTCGGCGAGGCCGAGCAGAGATTCACGCCGGTCGTAGCGAAGGCTGAAGTCGATCGCGTGAGCGAATCCGAGTTTCATGTGTGCTGTCTCGGTCGGTTCAGCGTCTCCAAAGCCCCAGGCCTGGAGAGAGAACTCATTGAGCCAGGCGCCGTCATTGCCGTAGTCCAGTGTCAGCTCTTCCAGCACAAAGCCTGGCTGAAGATTCGATTGGCTTCGGAAACTCGATTCACTGCCGCTGACATCCTGCCAGGCCCAGCCGAGACCAATGCCTCCGCTCCAGTTCTGTGCAGAAACTGGCAAAACCAGTGCGGAAAGAGACAACGCGACTGCCGTGATGGACCAAAATCTAGCCATCTTCGCTCCTGCATCGTTGAACGTACTCTTCAATGTCGCTTCCTATAGATGGGGAAGTCAAGCCTTGACGGCTGAAGTCCGCCAGATGAGTCAATTTTCGCGAGCTTATAACTCCAGGACTCTTGAATAGAACGATCATTCCTTCCGCTTCCCCCTCGTGACACGAGCATGACACTTTTAGTATTAGGAATTACTCTCAATCAAATGTCAAGGCATTTGAGCACATTTAGAAATGAGCAAATGGTGATAGTGTTTTTAATTGAGAATGTGTCGCGCTAATATGTCGAAAAATAGTCGGCCACGTGGCGACAGTTGCAGACGTGGAGATGACGCTATTATGAATGAGTATCCGTAAGTGAACTGACCTTGGAGGTCCCATTCGATGCTCGTCATTCTGATTGTGCTCAGCGCGTCATTCTTGCTGACCCATATCGTGTTGTCTCATGGGAGTGTGCGACGA
>JAAESQ010000498.1 GCA_024229275.1 bacterium
ACGGAACGCGGCCACTTCAGACCGGACGAGGAGGCGTCTCTCCTCGCTTGGTTCGCGCGCTTCCTCACTGTGCGAAACGGACTGTGGGAAGTTCTCGGCGAGGTTTCTGCGCCGGTCAGGGGAAGTGTGCACCGCATCTTAGACATCAGGGGATGGCGATGCTTCATGCTCGGCTACACATCTGCCTGCCTTATCGTGCGACTCGATCAGCTGCTCATCGAGCACGTTGCGAATCACTCAAATATCCAGCGCAAACTCAATGAGGGTTCGCCTGAACATCGCATTCCACGCAAACAGTACACACGGATCTTTGAATCCTTCACCAGCCCACGAAAGGCGCATTCGATGGACCAGGCAATGCGCTTCGCACGTCGTCATAGGCGCAAGTTGCATGCTTTGACAGATGATGAGATCGTCGGTGATCTCGCTCAGAACCTTGAAGATCGCGAAACAGTTCTGAATCCGAGCCTCCGTCTATACCTCTCGCGCCTAGTCACCTTTCTCGGCCACACAATCCGGCGCCGAGGCGCCTCCGCCCGACAGCAGGCGATGTTCGCAACTCTAGAGACTTCGGGACGCATAGTCTCTGAACTGCACGACTCTTGGACTCCCAGCCGCGTAGACGACTCGCTACGCAATCAGCTCGCAGCACTCCTGCGGCCCGGCGATGTCATCGTGACTCGTCACGATCGAGCCGTGACCAATCTCTTCCTGCCCGGCTACTGGCCGCACGCTGCTCTCTATGTCGGTTCCGAAGAAGATCGCATACGTCTTGGCGTCAAACTGGATGCCGAAAGGGCTTCACGATGGCAGGGCGATCGAAAGGTCCTTGAAGCTCTCAAAGACGGTGTGTTGTTTCGTCCTCTCGAACAAACACTTGCCGTTGACGCTGTGGCCATCATCCGGCCTCTGCTCGACGATCAATCTATTGCAGAAGGACTTACACGCGTCGCTCTCCATGAAGGCAAGCTCTACAACTTCGACTTCGACTTTTTCCGATCTGATCGACTGGTTTGCACCGAAGTTGTCTACCGTGCATTCGACGGGTTGGGGCCGATCACCTTCGAACTCCACGAACGGTCGGGCCGGCCCACACTCTCTGCGGAGGATCTTCTCGATCTCGCACTCGACGGCAATGGATTCACTCCGGTGGCGGTATGCGGCGCGCCTACGTGTCAGGATCGTCTCGTCAACGATTCCACAACCCACGAGGCCATAGCGCGGACCTATCGTCCGGAATCCGGGCATCGAGCTACGCTGCGTTAATCTCGGCGATGGCTTTTGAGCTCAGTCAGGATTCAGTCCTCGCGAGGCATGACTGCCCACAGGATGATGTACACGAGGATTCCGGGAAAGGCTGCGGAGAGAATGCTGACGATGACGTAGAGAATTCGAACGTTGGTCGGAGTCCAATCCAGCCACTCGGCCAATCCTCCGCACACGCCGGCGATCATACGATTGCTGTTCGACAGATGAAGTGCCACTTGATTCCTCCTGATCCCTACTCTTTTCAACGGAGAAGAACAGACAAGGTTCTCATTCCTAGAGGTGCGGCCGGAAACCCCTCGCGCAGCGAAAATTGGGAGGGGGTACGAGATGTGCCGTCGAAAGGCCGCAGGCGTAGTCTTTCTACTTCAAGGATTTGCGGCGGCTCAGATTGTGCCTCATTCGCAATTTGCAGCCGTGATGGGGTTTTCGGCCGCGCCTCTAGGCCCCATCATCCCCAAACTATGCGGGCACCAGGTCTGGATTGCCTCCTCGGACCGTCATCACGATCCTGTATATTTTCACGGTCAAGATCACTTGAGGCATACATTGGTATTCGACGGCCGAAACGGCCGAGCAACGAGTCCAACAGGAGGCTGAAATGACAATCGAGTCCACGATCTTCGATTTCGACACGCTGTTCCTAGCCCTTCTTCTCGGTGGCGCACTCTATGCCTACCTCAAACACGCTGTTCCTGTGCCACCTGATGCGGCCCAGGCTCTCGAAGCAGGCCTCGAGATGGCAAAGCAGAAAGACGATCAGGACTACGCGATGGTCGGCGCTGTCATGGCCGCAAGGGCCTGGGGACGTCGCAAGCGATGGCTACTGGCGCTCTCTCTCATTCTGGGAATTGTCGCTTCGATCACCCTGGTTTCGTTTGTTCCCTCGGTGGCTTCTGCACCGCTTTGGCTGGGAGTATCAGCGGCAATCGCCGGCATGCTGCTCTTTGTCAAATCACCCAATTAAAGACCCGGCCGAAAACCCCTCGCGAATCGAATGAGTTCTCCAGACCAACGCGGCAGGACCTGCTATTGACGATGTGGTTTTTCGTTTTGGTATCTATGGTGGCGTGGTAGCGGCTTTTGGGGAGGCAGAGACAGAGACTGCGGCGCCAGCGGTCATAGCGTCGTGCTGAGAATCGGATCGATTTGGCTTCGAAGCATGGCGTCGGACCACGAGCCGGATCAGGTCCTGATTCTGTCGCCGTCACTGTTCCTGACGCTGACTCTGTCACCGTTTCCTTGTTTTTCCTCTGTCATACCTATCCCCTTCGCTCAGGTTGACTGAAAAACTCTGGGAAAGAAAGATCTGCAAGGACGTGAAGACGCGCTCCTGACCTTGGGAGAGAGACAGATCATCAACGGCAAAGGAAGAAGACCCACCACAGAGACACAGTGGCACAGAGAAGCACAGAGGCTTGATTTGTAAACCCATTTAGATAGAAAAACTTCGCGTCACCTCTGTGGTACTCCGTGTCTCTGTGCCTCTGTGGTTTTCGTCTCTTTCACGGGCGGAGCTTCCTCAACCGATCGCCGAGATAGGCGTTCCAGCGGTTCGAAGAACCACCTCAATTTCCTCCCTCTGTTACCTCCGTTTCCTCCTGTTCAATCCGTTCTGCTCTTCTTTTCACTCTTCGCGTTGATCCTCCCTTCCCCTCTCTGCTGCCTCTGCGTGCTCCTGTTCAACTCCTCTTGTTTCTTGTTCTTCTTTGTGGTGTATTCGCGTACTTCGCGACTTCGCGTTTCAAAACTCATACCTTTTAGCTGGAGGGTAGACGGCTATGCGGCACGGACGGGTAACAAGAAATCCACATTTGAGGAAGCCGGCGCGTTCCCAAGCCGACAAGCGCATCATTCCTGAACAGGAGGACGCTGAGGCAACAGAGGGGGGAGTGCGAGATTCGTTGCTGAAAGGCCGCAGTCGTAGTCATTCTATCTCAAGGACTTACGGCCGCGAATATTGTACCTCATTCGCGATCTGCAGCCGTTATGGGGTTTACGGCCGGGCCTCTAGCCTTCGGTCAATCCTGACGGCGAGAGCAACGCCAAGGACGCCGACGGCGAGACCAGCGGCGATGTCGGCGAGCCAGTGGATACCGAGAACGAACGTCGATAGGATCACCGTCAACCCGAGTGCAGCAACCGCGACGCGTCCCCGAACTCGATACAGAAAGCAGGTAATGATCATGATCGTTGATAGGGAAACGTGAAAACTCGGAAAACAGTTATCGAGCCCGCTGATCGGCCGCACTCCCTCGATAAAGCTGGATGACCACAGATCGGAAAGGAGCACTGCTCCAGAGTCCGGGAAGGACCAACGCTCTGGAACCGGAAAGAAGACGAAGAAGGGAAGGCTCACAAAGTAGGCGAAAGTTATCGCCAGGACGAAGACCCGATACGGCGCTATGTCATACCTTCGCGCAAGAGCAACCGCGCACAACAGCCCGAGCAAGGGGAAAACGATGAAGTAGGAGACACAGTAGCCATAGACCGCAAACCAGTTGGTCACATCGTGGTTTTCGAAACTTAGGAAGCCCTCGAGACGATGCACTGCCCGCGCGAGTTGTATCGCGAGATCCGCACCGACGTTGAAGTGCCTGTTCATCGCCGTCTCAAGGCTCGTTTCAACCAAGTTGACCAGAAACACCAACCCGAGCAACACACTCAGGCCAACACGGTTGTCGAGAAGCCCGGGAAATGAAATACGGAACGGGCCGGGTCGTACCGCCGACCATGACGGTTCGTCGGTCACGGCGTGTACGAACTCGGTCGCCTGCTGGAAGCGTCGGTTCGGATCCCGCTCCAAGCAACGGAGAATTGCTGCCTCCCAACGCAGATCGAGCTCCGGAACCAGGGTTCTCGGCGACGGAGGGGGCGTTGTCAGACGTTGCATGGCAACAGCCAGCGGGGTTGGGCCTGAGAACGGTCTGGCGCCCGATACCATCTCGAACAACATCACGCCCAAACCGTAGATGTCGACCGCCGAAGTGACCTGTTCCCCCCTTACCTGCTCAGGCGCCATGTAGGCGGGTGTTCCGAGAACCTCCCCCGTAGCCGACAGCTCATCGATCCCTCCGCCCTCCTGCGTGCGCGCAAGACCGAAATCCGTGACCACGACCCGTGACCCGGTTTCGGTGGGGACCAGGATCACATTCGAACTCTTGAGGTCGCGGTGGACGATACCCAGACGATGCGCGGCGTCGAGGCCTGCAGCCACTTGTCTCACGATAGCCAGAGCATCTTCAGTCGAGAGGCGGCCAACCCGTCTGAGATAGGCAGACAGTGTTTCACCCTCGAGCAACTCCATGCTCAGGAACACGAGCTTGTGTTCGATCCCAGGCGAGACTTCAACGATGTGGTTGCCAACGTCGAAAACACGGCACACGTTGGGATGAGCAACTTTCCGAGCCAGCAGAATCTCACGTTTGAAGCGCTCGATCGCCCTTTCGTCCGCCCCGTACTGCGGCAATAGAAACTTGAGCGCGACCTTCTCGCCCAACTCGAGATCGTCTGCTTCGAATACCTCGCCCATTCCTCCCCTACCAATGAACCGGACGATTCGATAGCGACCCGCGATCGGGCCCATGGCAGCGATGGCAGACGGACTGATCAGGTGCGGCGCCAAACTGCTCCCCGGCGTCGGCGAATACGGAGAGAGTGGAGTGCTTCCCTTGTCTTCGTGTTGATCCGGCTTTACTCCAGCCAGGTTGTAAGGCGTCGTCTTGCCGTTCATCGGGTCAGCGCCGGCAGCGTCGAACTCAGCTTCGTCCGGCGAGGGACTCCCATGAAAGACCTTTGTGATTTTGCTCTCGCACGCTTCGCAGTATTCGTTCTCTCCCGCCACCGGCGCGCCGCATCCGCAACAGCGCTCAGCCATGGCTGGACCATCCACTCGAGCTTCCCACGGACGACGGATCCCGGGCAGGGCTCGCATTGCCGACGACGGAAGACGCGCCGCGCAAGCTCACCACAGCCGCCACGGCAGCGATCACAAGGAGTCCGATCAGCACCCAGGTCAGGATACGGAAGATTTCACGCTCCTCCGACACCCGTGTCAGAAACACGCGGTAGGAGACATTACTCATGGCATCGAAGTCCGACGCAAGTTCGTCGATCGGTGGGAAGTCGTCCGCCTCGAGCCGATAGGTGTAGAAACCCGAGCTGTGGATACGCGCATCGAAGAGTGCGCCACCACGAAAGCTGTTCTTTTCGGGATCGAGCCAACTGATGCGCTGGACCTTGACCCGAGTATCGACCGGAATGGAGAGCGCGAGATCGCGAATCACGATTGGAGGAGAAGAACTGTACGGCCATACATATCGCACACGGTGAATCCGAGACTGGATGATTGACACAACCCGCTGAGTGAAGTCCTCGAGGTCCCTGAAGCTGATCTGGAACCGCTGTTCTTCAATCCCGGTACCGGGGATCGAACTGTGCAGAACGACAGCGCCGTCATGGGTGGTCTCGATGGTCCACACGAAGTCGATGTGTTCATGGAAGTCTTCGTCGAAGAGGACAAACTCAGTTCCCGAGAACCGAATCGCCTGCCGAACAGCATCGCCGAGGGCACTCGCCGACGGATCGTTCTCAGTCCCGGGAGCAAGACGACTGTCGATCGTCACCGCCGCGACACGCTCTCGAGCCGACCATCGCAAACCCGCGAGGGCAAGCCGCACATCGGTTGCCTCTTTCACGTCCTGCCACGTGAGAAAGTCACCGGTCGCGATTTCGTCCTCGGTCATAGCACCGAGAGCCGCACGCAGCAGCTCTTTGACAGCACCGGGCAGCGAAGCCGAGCACACAAGAAGATCGTTGGGAAGCGTCGTCGGCAACTTGACGAAGAAGACGTGCCGACCGACCGTGGCGAAGAGTCCGCTGGGATGCCCCTCCTCAAACTTGGCCTTCGTTCCGTCCCAAACAGCCGCCAGGTCTGCCTCACCCGCTGCAACCGCTCGCACTAGACTTGTACTGCTATTCTCTGCAATCTTTCGGCTCTCGATCGCAATCAACGACTCTGTACTCTCGGGCATGTTGAAGATCTTGCGCGACCTAAACAGCAGCGATGGCAAGAAGTAGCTCGAGGTACTGAACTGGTTGTGATAGATGAACCGAGCCCGATCCTGTCTGTCGGCGAGATAACGTATGACCTCATCAAGACTCGGTTGCGTGGCGAAGTCGTCCCGGTTGACCACGAAGTAGGAGTTGTAGGTCCTGCTCCGAGTCGTGGCACTGACATAGCTCGCCAAAACCTCAAGATCGGCTCCGAGCATTTCGGCGGCAACATAGACGTATGGCGTTGTGCGAGCGAGGAAGAGGCCCTCCGCATTGTTCCAACTGGCGAGACTGCCAATCGCTCGCTCATACTCATGTTCCTGCGGAGAGAAGCTGACGTCTGCACGCCTTTCCAGATAGTCCTGCAACTTTGCGTCAGCCTGTCGTGTTTCAGAATCGAGCGCCACTCCGATGAACGCCAACCTCTCCTGCGATAGCACCGGAAGGGCAACGATGGCGGCCACGAACGTGAGTAGTGCTGGCACGATGACACGACGACGTTTTGCGCTTGGCACGGTTCGAGCCTACCACCTCCACTGTGGCTCAAAAAGTCCCCAACATTCACACCTTCTCAACAACCAAGCTGCAGGTGCCCTTTTCTCCAGATCCTACTTTTGCTCGTGTTGTTCAATGAAGAGGAAACCCGCCAGCTAGAGTTGCCCATCGATGGCTATCACGATGGTTCGAAACGCTCCGCCCGCCAGCAAGCCCCCACAATGTGCGCGCTAGTCGTCCGTGACTTCGGCCCTGCGTCTACCAAGCCAGACATTGACAGGATTGTTGCGGTGAAGGAATGGGATGACCGGTGACTTTCGCTGACCGATTTCTTGGTACGCACGGTTGATCTTCTTGTGCCGCGGACTCAGCTGCAACCCCTTTTTGAGCATTTTCACTGCGCGGCGCCGATCGTCAAACTCAAGATGGACCATCGCCAGGTTGTAGCAATGTTCCGGCTCGTAAGAGTTGCTCTTGAGCGAGACCTGGCAGTATTTCGTCGCCTCACCATGCTTGCGGCGAACCATAGCCACACACAATCCGTAGTATGAAAACGCCGCGACCGCGACTCGCTTGTCCGCGATGTCGCCCCCTCCTAAAATCGGCAGGTGTTGCTCGAACACCCCGATCGCCTCGTCATACTTCTTTTGTTGCACGAGTTCGATGGCCCCCTCGACCATCTCGCGCGGATCACCCCCCTGCATGAGCCCCTCCTCTTGCACCCGACCACTATACAGAACTCGATCTCAATTTCATGCCCCTTGCCTTCAGTCAACTGAGAGTCATGCCCTCTTCGGTGATCTTTGACACTTCTCTTCGATCGTATCCAACAGACGATCGATCACTTGAACGTCTGTGAGTGGGTTCATGATGGTCAGTCTTAACCATCGCTTGCCCGCGATGTCGGCCTGCGACAGCAAGAAGTCACCGTCTTTCATGAGATCTTGGCGAATCTTGGTTTGGAGTTCATCGCCGCCCTTGATTCTGAAACACAGAATATTCGACTCCGGGAAGCTGAAAACCTCAAAGCCTGCACGCTGCGAAATCCGTTTGTAGAAACACCGAGTCGCATCAAAGAGAGCATCAATGTTCGCCCCCATTCCTCGCTCGCCAATCATCGTTAGAACCAACACAATCTTGAGTCCTAGCGGCGCCTTTGTGCACTCGAACTGGTGCTCGATAACGTCGAGCCCCATCTCCCTTCGCCCTTCGGTGACGTAGGTTGCATCCTGCTGAAAGGCTCCCTGTAGCGCTTTCCCGTCCCGAAACAGCGCAGCTGCACACAGCGTCGATGTCTGCAGAAGCTTATGGGCATCCCAGGTCACCGAATCAGCAAGTCCAATCCCAGTGAGTCGATGCGCTTCGGTTGCAGAGAGCAACGCCGAGGCGCCGTGCGCACCATCGACGTGAAACCACAAACCTCGCTCACGACACGCCAGCCCCACTTCTTGGAGCGGGTCGTAGAGGCCTGTCGCCGTGGCACATGCATTGGCGCTCACGGCCATTACCTTCTTGCCGGACCCCAGGACATCGTCAAGCATCGGAGCCAGCTGTTCGGAGTCGATTCGACCGTAGCTATCAGTCGGCGCGGACAACAACGCGTTCGTCCCATGGCCCATGATGCCCAGTGCTCGTGACAGCGAATAGTGAGCATTCTCCGGAGCTATGACCACAAGGTCCTCCGGAACTCCTTCAGCCCACACCGTTGGGCAGATCGAGGCACGGGCTGCGAGCAGAGCGGTCAAGTTCGCCAACGATCCACCGTGAGTGAGTACACCTCCTCCAGGGATCTTCCCACTCTCCAGTTTGATGCTCCGATTCCGACCAGAAGGCTGCCATCCAACCTTGGAGAGCAACCAATCGATGACAACGATCTCCATCGCAGATGCCGCCGGCCCCATCTCGTAGACCGACATTCCATTGTTGAGCGAGCCGATGATCAAGTCCGCGAGGGCGGAAGCATAGTGGGGCAATGCTACCTGATGAGCCATGTAGCCGGGATGCTGCAACCTGGTTGAGCCCGCGAGAAAAGTCCTCAACAACGACTCGAGCTTCTCTGGATCAGCGGGATCCTCAAAGAAGGAGGCATCCAATCCCAGCGCTGAAGCAATGTCCTCGATATTGCGTACGCGGACGACCTCTGTCTCGCCGCGACGACTCTGGTCGACAAACTCAGAGAGCATGTCCAACACCATTCTGCCATCTCTGCGAAAAGACTCTGTCTGCCAACAGGTCGTGGGTTGCATTCTGTCTCCGATCGTTGGTCATCGGGCCTCACTCACTAGAGCTGCGGTCCGATGCAAGATGATAGCGCTTCGGCGAACAGTAATTGCGGTTTGCTATGTTGGCTGCGGAGTTGTCACTCCGAGGAGGATAGATGCGCAGATTTCTAGCTCTCGTTTTCGTGACTCTGCTGGCCGTTCGCGCCAACGCTGCACCAACCGACACACCGAACCCAGCCGACTCCGAGCGTGAGTTGCCAACCATCGCCGCACAGATCGCCAAGATGGAGCACCACGAGGGTCT
>JAAESQ010000499.1 GCA_024229275.1 bacterium
CAGAAGTTGCTGTTGAGGCGAGTCCTGAAGACGAGCCGAAGGAAACTGAGCCGGAAGCGAAAGCAGAGGTCGTCGAAGACTGTGCGCCGGCGGAAGAGACCGAGCCTAAAGGCGCTGAGCCTACTCCGGAGGAAGCCGAAGCGGCATCAGACGACGTCGAGCAGAAAGACGAGCCTACGGCAGCAGAAGAGGACGATGTATCCTCAGAAGAGACCGAGGCGGCTGAGGCAGAGGATTCAACCGACAATGACGATGAGCCAGAGAAGCAGTAGCGACTCGGCTCGAGACTCCCGGGTTTCGGGAAGTATGTGCTGCAAGGAGACTGAGAGATGACGATGACCAAGGCCGATCTGGTTGAGCTAGTAGCCGAGAACGCCGATGTGGCTCGGAAACAGGCTGACGAAGTCGTCCAGGTGGTCCTAGAGAGCATCATCGCGGCCCTTCATCGCAATGAGAAGGTTGAGCTCCGCGGGTTTGGCTCGTTTAGGATTCGCCAACGCGGAGAACGCACCGGACGGAATCCCAAGACAGGCGAGCAGGTTCACGTTCCGCCAAAGAAGATTCCTTACTTCAAACCAGGGAAACACCTCCGCGAAGAACTGCTGCAGCAGTAGGGTGCCTGGGTAGGGAATCTGACCGTGCCGTCCGAAAAGGAAGACGCCAGAACGGCGAAGGTTGAGAAGGGACTACCCTGGTTCCTGATCGCTGTGGCGTGGCTTGTGCCGGGGCTCGGACACCTCCTCCTGGGCAAGAAAATACGCGCAGGCGTGTTTGCAGCTGTGATCGTTGCCGCGTTCGTTACGGGAATCCTACTTGAGGGTGAACTCGCGGTTCCACACCGAGGTCAACCATTCTCGTGGCTTGCCAGTGCAGCATGTTTTGGCAGCGGTGGTCTCTATATCCTCGGCAAGATCTTCGGTCTCGGAGGTGGAGATCCACAAGCTGTCGGTTTTGCTTTCGGTAACACTTTCCTCTATACGGCTGGGTTGATGAATCTGCTCACAGTTCTTGATACAAGCGATATCTGGCGCGGAGAGAAGGACTGAGATGGATCACCTACTACTCTTGTGTTGGGATGCCATTCTCATCGCCGTGTTCTTCGCTTTCCTGTGGCGAAAGTCTACCCGGGGTAGGATTCTCCTCACCCTCAAGACACTCTCAATCATGGTAGTAGGCGGTGTGATCCTCGGATGGATCATGTACTGTGTGCCCTAGCTTCCATTGTCGTGGCGAGACCTGGGTGATTGAGAGTAACGGACCTATGCAGCTAACGCGAGAATGAACCCTCCGACACGTTTCTTGATTGTTGCCGGAGAGGTCTCCGGTGACATCCATGCCGCGAACCTCCTGCTCGAACTGCGCCGTATGAGGCCCGAGATCTCAGCGTTTGGCGTTGGAGGAGAGAGGCTCAAGGATGCCGGGCTCTCGCTCATCCACCATACTGACGAACTGGCCCACATGGGCCTAGTAGAGGTGATCCGCGAGCTTCCAAGAATTCGTTCCGTACTGCAGCATGTCGTGAAGGTGGCAGAGGAAGAACATCCTCAACTGGCTATCCTCGTGGACTCGCCAGATTTCAACCTTCGACTCGCCAAGCGCCTCCAGGCCCTCGGCATCCCAGTGATTCTGTATGTTTCACCGCAGCTTTGGGCTTGGCGCCGGGGTCGAGTGCGGACTGTACGAAGGCTCGCGCGTGAGGTACTGTGCATACTCCCGTTTGAGGTTGAATTCTACGAGCAAAGCTCCGTGAGGGCCCGATATGTCGGTCATCCACTCGTCGATGACATCGCGGACTGTGGTTTGCTCGGGGGATCAGGGATCAAAAACGTCGGACAGATTTCACTGCTCCCAGGATCAAGAGCGATGGAGGTACGATCGCTACTTCCAACAATGTTGGCGACACTTAAAATACTCCCTACAGAAGCCGTGAATCGCGCGATTTTAGTCGAGGCGCCAGGAGTGGGGGGAGAGATAGATCGGGTTCTGGAGCATCATGGATACGATGATCGACTGAGTAGAGTTCGTGGACCTGAAAGACGGCAGGAGTTGTCACAATCGCAGTTGGCTTGGACCGCATCCGGTACCGCAACGCTTGAGTGCGCTCTCTTGGATGTTCCGATGATCGTAGGATATCGCCTGCAGGCGCTTTCCTACGCTATCGCTCGCTTGTTGGTTCGTGTGCCACACGTGGCACTTGTGAATCTGATCGCGAGAGAAAGGCTTGCTCCCGAATTGCTACAACGGAGATGGGAACCGCATGCGCTGTGTGATGAGACCCTCGAGTTACTCAAGCCCGAGGTAGCCAACATCCAACTGTCAGGACTGAAGACCGTTCGGACGAAACTGGGTGCCCAGGGTGCTTCAACTCATGCGGCGGAGGCTATTCTCGAAGTGCTGGAGTCTAATTCACGGTGAAGTCTTCACCCGCCGTCACGATTGCATCCTCTTACCTATCCGGTTTGAATTGCTGATTTCATCACGGAAGATGTCTGCTCGCGAGAACGTGTCTCAGGGATGATAGAATCTCGCGCTTGGGAGATCCATGCGGGAAACCACTCTAGATACCGAAAACAAGTCCAACCCAGTTCGGGTCGGCCTCATTGGACTCGGCTGCGCAAAGAACAGGATTGATGCTGAGGTGATGCTGGGCCACCTCTCTTCATCTGGTCTTGAGATAACAAACGATTCTGAAAGCGCTGACGTAGTCATCGTGAACACATGTGGATTCATTCTTGATGCAAAAACAGAGTCAGTCGAGGCGATACTCGAGGTGGCTGAGGCGAAACGACGTGGTGCGGTTCAACGTTTGCTCGTTGCTGGATGTATGACCCAGGCATACGCCAACGAGTTGATGCAGGAAGTGCCAGAGATCGATGCTTTTGTCGGCCTCGATGAGCTTGATGAAGTTGTCACAGCTGCAGTAGGCGACCTCGGCCGACCTTCGACGCCGGATCAGCGCGGAGCCATACGCCTATACGATGCAGAAAGCCCAAGACTCCTTTCCACTGACGGCTATGCATATATCAAGGTGGCCGAGGGCTGTAACAACCCGTGCACCTTCTGCCATATCCCGGCGATGCGAGGACAGTTCAGATCCCGGTCCGAAGATGACATTGTGGAAGAGGCAAAGCGCCTGGAGAAGCAAGGAATTCAGGAACTTGTGTTCATAGCACAAGACACGACACGTTACGGGGAAGATCGAGGCGGAGAGACCGGACTGGGGCAGCTACTTGAGGCAGTCATACAACAGACTGACATCCCCTGGATTCGGTTTCTCTACGCCTATCCGGCAACACTTGGAGACGATGTTATTGAGCTCATGGCACGTGAACCGCGCTTATTGAGCTATCTCGACATTCCACTCCAGCACGTCAATCGGACAGTACTCAAGGCAATGAAGCGAGGAGGCGATGGACAATCCTATCGGCGTCTCATCGAACGAGTACGCGAGATGGTCCCCGATGTAGTACTCAGAACCACGTTCATCGTTGGATTTCCGGGTGAGAATGACCACGCATTTTCTGAACTCGTCGAGTTTGTCAGGGACATTCGCTTCGATCACGTCGGCGTCTTCTCGTACTCCTGGCAGGAGGAAAACCCGGGAGCGGCTCTCGGTGACCCTGTGCCCGAGGACGAGAAGAAACTGCGGCGTGAAAAGATCTTGGAGCTTCAACAGCAAATTTCTCTGGACCACAACCGGAGTCTGATAGGCAGCAGGTTCACAGCACTGGTGGAAGGAGCACTCGAAGAAATGCCGCTGCTCACCAAAGCACGCCTTGCACGCCACGCACCCGAGATTGACGGTCGAGTACTCATCAATGATGGAACAGCCAGAATAGGCGATTTGGTCGAGGTCGAAATCACCGAGGCGCACCCTTATGACGTGATTGGCCACATCGTGGGATCAGTAAGAGCCTCGAAGCGGGATCTCAAACAGCTTCCTGTTCAGGGCTAGGAGAACCGGTTTGAAGATAATCTCAGATCCGCTTCGAGCCGAAGATCCGCCGCGCAGTGCGATCCTGAGCATTGGCAACTTCGACGGCGTCCATGTCGGGCACCAAGCGGTGCTGCGGCACGTCGTGGAGCGAGCGCGGGAAGTCGGCGCAACCGCTACGGCTATGACATTCGATCCTCATCCTGTGAAAGTACTCAGACCACGAGAAGCACCTACTCTCCTGAGTACTCTGGCGCAGAGACTACAAATCATCGAACGCACCGGGATCGAAGTCGCATTAGTGGTTCCATTCACCCCCCAATTCGCGCGCATGCAGGCCGCTGACTTCATCTCGGAGGTTCTCGTCAATCGCTTACAGGTTCGAGAGGTTTACATAGGCAGGAACTTCCGTTTCGGAGCCGATAGACAGGGTGATGTGGAGCTTCTTGTAGCGAAGGGTGAGGAACACGGCTTTGTCGCGGCGGCAGCCCCGATAGTCAAACTTGGCGATGTTGTTGTTTCGTCGACGAGAGTTCGCAAAGCCGTTGCGGAAGGTGAGGTCGAAGAAGCCTGGCAGCTTCTCGATCGACCGGTTCATGCTGACGGCCTCGTTCTGCAGGGAAAGCGATTGGGACGGAAGCTCGGGTTCCCGACTCTGAACGTTGAAGTCGAGAATGAACTTGTGCCAACCCGCGGTGTCTACGTCACTGCAGTCCATATCCCTTCGTTTGGGCGAACGTTTCCATCAGTGACGAACGTCGGTGTGCGGCCGACTGTTTACGAGAATTCCAACGTCACTATCGAGAGTCACCTCCTCGACTTCACCGCTGATGTGTATGACGAACGTGTACGTCTGTATTTTCTCAAGAGGCTCAGAGCTGAACGCGAATTCCAATCCCCAACCCAGCTCATGTCACAAATTTCAAAGGACGTCGAACAAGCTCAACTCTGGTTTCTCAATCACCCGATAGACAACATGAACTTGTACATACCCTAATGCCATGTTGATCGACGGTTTCGCTCTGCTGGTATCTCTGGTCTTCTCCACAGCATTCCTGGTTGTTGTTCTGGCATTCGTGTGGTGGATGGATCGCTACGACCGAGAGCCTATTCGACTCGTTGTCCTCGTATTCGCCTGGGGCGCAACCATTTCCTTCGTCGGCTCCCTTGTGGTCGAGAGTCTTGCCCGTTCTGCCTTGGTGTCGGCCTACGGAGAAGTTGGTGCATCCATGCAACTCCTCGTCGTTATCGGCCCATTGATAGAGGAAGTCGCAAAAGGCATCGGCATTCTTCTTGTGGTCCTCTTGTCGAAACACTTCGACAATCCCACCGATGGCATCGTCTACGGGACAGCTGTGGGTCTTGGCTTCGCTGTTGCGGAGAACGCACTCTATGGTTTCGCAGGATTTCTCCAGGGAATGGACAACGGAGGAATCGTGGAGCTCACGATACTCCGGACGGTCTTCTCCGCCGGTATACACGCCGTCTCTTCGGCTGCCCTTGGCGGACTTATGGGATTCGCATATCTCTCACCAATCTCATTGAAGCGCGTTCTGTGGTTGTTGTCGGCAGTTGGGCTTGCAACCCTGTTGCACGGCGGGTGGAATGGGGCACACGTGTACGCAACGGGAGAATTGTCGATCTTCGGTATGTTGTTCATGGTGCTGTGCCTGTATCTGAGCTACATCCTGACGCTTTTCCTTTTCTTGCGCTCGGAGCATAGAATCCTTCACCGACAACTCACTGAAGAGGTGGAATTAGGCGTGTTGCCGCAATGGGTAGTGGAGATCATTCCGTTTTACCGCAAAAGAATACGCTCAGGTTGGTTGGGATCGCGGCTTGAGCAAGCCGTCGTCTCCCGCGCGCTGACCAGGCTCGCCTTTAGAAAACACGCTATTGAACGACTGCCGGCGAGCGAGAGAGAGCTTGCCGCGCTGGAAGTTGTGACGATTCGAGAGAGTGCCAGAAAGATGCTGGCTCATGCCCCAGAACGACCCTCATAGAGGGGCTGGAGAGTAGCGGTCGATGGCAGATAGCATCTCCGAAATGAATGGCGATGAACTATTCGCCCTCATCAGGCGTGACGACCTCAATGAAGGGGATCTGCTCGAAGTTCTGAGGAATCCCTTCTGTACAGTTGAGATCGCTGAGAAAATCGCGTCATCATCAAGTTGGTTGAGTTCTCAAGTTGTCAGGGAGCGATTGACCGGATTTCGAGGCCTTCCAGTGGGGCGAGCAATGAATCTCATGTCTACGCTGCCCTGGACCTCTCTTCTTCTTCTAGCTCAAGCACCGCGGACCGCGCCTGTCGTGCGTCGTCATGCTGAAAGACGCTTGCGTTATCGAGTTCCAAAGCTCTCCCTTGGTGAGAAAATCGCTCTTGCACGGCGTGCGCATCGGCCGTTGTTCACTGTTCTCATCAAAACCGGGGATCTACAAATCTTGGTCGCTCTGCTTGACAACCCTCGGCTGGTCGAAAATGACCTTTTTGTAGTCGTGAACTCCAGCAATCCACCTCAAGAGTTCTATGCCGAGATACTGAGGCACCGGCGATGGGGTCAGTCGTACAAAATCAGGAGCGCGCTCGCACGCGACGAGCGAGTGCCTCTCCCTCTTGCATTGAGCGTGTTGGTGCAGCTTCGACCCAGCGACATTCGGCGTATCGCACAGCAGTCCGGCGTCTCGGACTCTATCCGTGACGCTGCGCGTGCACTGTGCCAAAAGGAAGATCGGGAGCACTGATCCTCCACACTGACCAAGTCAACAGGGAGATGCGATACTCAGGATCCTGATGGGATATTCGAACAGGGCAACTGCCCGCCGAATCGTGAGGCAGTAGGTGGTATCATGCTCCGATGACGGCCGCGAGCCAGACACCACCAACTCGTCCCAGCGCATTCGGTGAAGAACTACGGAGGCTTCGCGAAAGCGCGGGGTTGACCCTCGAGGAAATCATGGCGGAGACGAAGATCTCTCGCCGCATCCTGGAGGCCCTTGAGAGCGGTCGTTTTCAGCATCTTCCCGAAAGAGTTTTCAGTCGGAACTTTGTGCGTCAGTATGCCGTTCTGATCGGTTTTGAGCAGGAACGGCTCCTCGAGTGGTTTGACGAAGCCTGGAAGAGGTTTGAACTCGCCTCTGGGAGTTTTCAAGCTGTCGAGATTGAACCTGAAATGCCAACCCCCCCAATCCGTTGGCGATTCTGGATCCCCATCGGTCTCGCTGGACTGATTGTCGCAGTGGTAGTCGTTGCGATCGTGAGGAGCGCACCGGTACCGCCAGAGCTCGAACCCGATCCTAGACGAGCAAGGGTGGTGCCCACTGAGCAGAACGCTGCTCCCACCGTGATTCCCGAAAGTACGTCGCCGGACGAAGCGGGCAATCCCTCTGCGCCTTCAGTCAACGACATGATCGATTTGACCGTAACCGTGGGAGAGTCCAGAGAGTGCTGGCTCCACTTTCGTGATCGTGACGGTCGAACCGGAGAGAGGTTGCTCACCGGAGGGGACTCAGTGACCCTCGAACTTGCGGGGCCCGCGGTCGTGACGCTCGGCAATGCCGGTGCGATAGCCTCAATCGAGGCCGCTGGCGGAACCTATGAATCACTAGGTTCACCTGGTGAGGTTCTCCATCTCGAAGTCAGTACGGAAGGAGTGCGGCAGCTCAAAGGAGCAGCACCGGTCTATGAGGTCGAGCGTGACACATCTGATGGTCGGAGGGCCGGTTGAGCAGCGAGGCAGGACCAACATCCGGAACTGAACTCATCGACGGAATCCTCGCGGGTCAAGTCCCGAGACAGGTGCGGCTGTTCGCAGCGCAAGGGCTCCTTCCGGTTTCCCGAGAGGACCTGCTTCGATTGCAGCTTCTGCTTTCCACAGATCGGGATGAGGAACTCGCGGAGATTGCAGCTACCTCTGTGCGTGAGATCGATGAAACGAAACTCCTCGATGTACTTACAAACTATGAGTTCGAACCAATCGAGTTAGACCTGCTCGTCCGGCTGCGGGAGGAAGAATCTATCTGGACCCAGGTCGCATCCTCGCCAGATGTTTCGGATGACACTCTGAGAATCCTGGCGTTGCACGGAGGGGGCACGGTCCAGGATGTCATAGTCACGAACCAGGTTCGACTTCTAGGTTGTCTTGAGCTTTTGGAGGATTTGCGATCCAATGAGAATGCCACAAAAGTCATTTTGAGGAGAGTTCGAGAGTTTGAAGAGGAGTTCATCCGCAAGGTAATCGACACTCCGACAGAGGAGCTTGAGGAAATGGTCGAACCTGGCCCGACTCTGGAACCGCATATGGGTCAGTTGAAAGCCATTGATGCAAGCATTCCACTCGAAGAAGAGCTTTGCCTTCCAGAGTCAGAAGACCGACTCATGGACATCGACAGCAATGAGCAGAGGAACTCTGCATTCACACGCATTTTGCTGCTCAACATACATGGCAAGATCATGCTGGCCCTTAAGGGCTCGAAAGAGGACCGCTCCATACTCGTGAACTCCCAAAATCGTATGGTTCAAAGGGCCGTAGTCTCGAGTCCGAAGCTGTCTGACATCGAAGTCGAGAGATTCGCGACCTCCCGCAGTGTCTCTGAAGAAATTATTCGCCTGATCGCCACTAATAATCGATTCGTGAGAAAGTACCCAATTGTGCTTGCACTCACCCAAAATCCCAAGACACCTGTAAGAATCGCCATGCAACTCATCTCTCGATTGAACATTCGAGATATTGGCCGGGTTTCCAAGGACCGAAACGCAAACCCAGTCGTTCGCCGTTATGCTGAGAAAATGTGGGTTCGTCGACGCTAAGGCCAGTCCACAAATCCTAAAGATCTCCCGGCCAAAAGTTCTCTCCGTTCGGACTGAGTGGACAGCTGGAGGATTCTGAGAAGACATCCACCCAAAGAAGCCACATTGCGCAGACTTTGAGGCTATGATAGACATTATGTTGATTATGGAAATGAGTCCAGCAGACTAATCACACGATGCGCCAGACTTCTACCTTATACGACGTTCTCGGTGTTGGCATAGAAGCCACAGAACAAGAGATTCGAGCTGCCTTTCGGCAACTGACGATGGAGAACCATCCCGATCGCTTCATCGATACCAAGCAAAGAGAAGTGGCCGAGCAGACGTTCCAGAGGATTACCGAGGCATTCAACGTTCTGAGCAGACCAGAGGCTCGCGCGAAGTATGACAAGGAAGTCTCGGTCGGCGGTTCGGGCAAGACGATGGATCGGAAGGAAATCGGACGTCGACTTGCCGCAAGAGGTGCTCAAGCGTACCGCAATGGTCAGATAGTAGACGCGATCGAAGCGCTCGAACAGGCCGTCGACCACGATGATGCGAACTCTCGCGCACACTACTTCTTGGGAGTAGCTCTCGCTGCTGCCAAAGGGCGAGAGAAAGAGGCACTTCGCCACCTTGAACGTGCTACTCAGCTGGAACCCGAAAACTCAGCTATGAAGGCGGAAGCCGCGGCACTGTTTCTTGCGGCGGGTATGCGCGCTCGCGCTGTGCGCCTCGCAGAGGACGCACTCGCGATTGATCCCACCAGTTCGAAGGCTACAGATGTTCTCAACGAGGTGAAGGAGCAGGAAGAAGGACCAGAGCCTGAAGGGCTCCTGGGTCGATTCCGGCGGAAGGGTTAGGGACGGTGGTTCAGAAACCAGCGGTTTGCTTCTCCATGGACGTATGGGGAGAAACCGACGTCGGGATGAAGAGGCGATTGAACGAAGACGTGTTCATTGTCGAGGAGACGATGGGACTCTTCCTTGTTGCGGACGGCATGGGAGGTCACGCCGCAGGAGAAGTAGCCTCTCGACTTGCAGCTGGAGAGATTATTGAGGTTTTCAGAAGTCGGATGAATTCTGAGGGAGACACGTGGCCGGAGCACTGGAATGTGTCAACCAGCGCTACAGCAAATCTCCTTGTCGATGCAATTCTCTCTGGCCACGAACGAGTCACCTCAGCCGTCAGCCAGGACGCAAATCTCAAAGGGATGGGCACCACGGTCGTTGCAGCGGTTCACCCTCCGATGCGTGGGAGTCTGACCATTTGTCACGTAGGTGACAGTAGAGCTTATCGCCTTCGCGGGGAGGAGCTGACTCTGCTCACTCAGGATCACTCTTGGGTGCATGAACAGGTTGCCGCCGGTTTTCTCACCGAAGAGGCAGCGCGATCTCATCCCCTTAAGAATGTGGTAACCCAGGCTCTCGGAGGGAGTTCACAGCCGCGAGTCGACATTCTTGACACCGAAATTGAGGATGGCGACCTGTTTCTGCTGTGCTCCGATGGATTGAATTCGATGCTGACAGACAGCGAGATCGCTGCTGCGATGATGGAGGATCTCCCGCTAGATGGCCTGACCCAGAAATTGATCATCCTTGCCAACGAGCGAGGAGGGAACGACAACATCACCGTTGTTCTTTTGCGTCCGGTGCCTACCGAATGTGGCGAGGAGCCCTTCGAGTAGCTGCATTCGCCAGAGATCGAGGACATTCAATTCTGGGAACCTCGCTGATACACAAGTTCATGTGCGTGTGAGACAACACCAGCGAGGGGCATAACGCTATGCGGCTCCTTGCAGATCGATGTCAGTGCCCGTTAATGCCTCGCGGAATTGATAGCCTCAAGCTATGATGAGAGAACTGAGGAGGATGCAGTGACCTGGGTCCTGGAGAAAGTGGCCTACGACGAATTGGCGATGGCGACATCATCGCGAATAGTATTTCTTGTACTTGATGGTCTTGGAGACATTCAGGGCCCGTCAGGGCAGACACCACTCGAGGCTGCGCATACGCCTCACCTTGATCGGTTAGCCGCCGAAGGTTGTGGTGGACAATTCGATCCGGTTGCACCAGCTATAACTCCGGGTTCCGGCCCCGGACATCTTGGCCTATTCGGCTATGACCCACTCGAACACCAAGTGGGCAGAGGTGTACTGGCAGCCTTGGGCATTGGGTTCCCTCTCCAAAAGCAAGATGTGGCTGCCCGGTTTAACTACTGCTCTCTAAATTCACTGGGTGAAATTACGGACCGTCGCGCCGGTCGCCTCCCAACCGCAGAGAATGAGCGCTTGACGGAGTTGTTGAAGCGAGAAATCAATGTGGGCCAAGACGGCGTAGAACTCCACCTTCAGCCAGTAAGCGAACACCGAGGTTTATTGGTTTTGCGTGGTGAAGGACTAGGACCAAGACTGGACGACACTGATCCCCAGATCATCGGTCAGCCACCGCTGCCAGCAAGGGCACGCGATGAAGCGTCGAGTCGAACAGCTGAGATTGTGGACGATATCGTTGAGCAAGTGAAGGTCCTGCTGCGCAACGATGCGAGTGCGCAAGGAATGCTGTTGCGGGGATTCGACTCGTATCCCTCCATCTCGACCTTACCCGAACGATTCAAGTTGAAGCCGTTGTGCATCGCGCAATACCCCATGTACAAGGGACTGGCTCGTCTGGTGGGAATGGAAGTTGCCGAATCTCCGGCGAGCCTCGAGGATTTCCCCTCGACACTTGGAGAAACGTGGGACAGTCACGACTTTTTCTTCTGTCACGTGAAGTATACGGACAAGGCTGGCGAGGACGGTGACTTCGAGCGCAAGCGTGAGGTGATCGAGAACGTCGACAGTTGGCTGCCGAAAGTGGTCGACCTCAAGCCTGATGTCTTGGTCGTAACGGCCGACCATTCGACGCCCGCGGCGCTTGCCGCTCATTCATGGCACCCGGTACCTTCTCTGATATGGGCGCCAGGCATGGTTCGACAAGACGAGATTCAGAGATTTGATGAGCACTCGTGTGCCGCTGGAGGACTCGGAAGACTACCGCTTCGCTACCTCCTTCCCATCGCCATGGCGAATGCGGGCAAGCTCAAGAAGTACGGAGCCTAACGTGATTGACCGGTTTCCACGCCCTCTGCTAGAGTCGCGCAATGTCTAGTCCCACGTTACCCTTTTTGGAGCCAATCGAGGATCTGCGAGCCAGACTGGCAGATGTCGAGTCCCAGGAGCAGGTCGGAAGCCCGTCTACTGAAGCTGGAAGCCTTCGACAGGAGTTGGAGAAAACGATTCAGGACGTCTTCGCGTCGCTGACTCCGTACCAGCGATGCCAACTGGCGCGGCATCCAGAACGACCCTATACCCTGGCCTATCTCCACGGTATTTTCAGCGATTTCACCGAGCTTCACGGTGATCGGAGGTTTGGTGACGATCCAGCGATCGTCGCCGGTTTTGCTCTCTTCGACGGCGAACCTGTTGCAGTCATTGGTCACCAGAAAGGACGAGATACTGCGGAGAAGCTGCGCCGCAATTTCGGTATGCCGAGACCTGAAGGGTATCGAAAGGCACTGAGGATTATGCGCTTGGCGGCGCGTTTCAAACGTCCGATCATCACTTTCGTGGACACTCCCGGTGCATATCCTGGAATCGACGCGGAAGAGCGCGGCCAGGCCGAGGCCATAGCATTTAATCTGGTGGAAATGGCGGCACTGCCGGTCCCTGTAATTGTAATTGTTACAGGAGAAGGTGGTTCAGGTGGCGCGTTGGCTCTTGGAATCGGTGACCGTGTTTTCATGCTGGAGCATGCTGTCTACTCAGTCATTTCGCCAGAGGGTTGCGCGGCAATTCTGTGGAAGGATCAAGCCCGAGCGTCAGATGCGGCACAGGCTCTTCGCTTAACTGCTGAAGACCTCAAGGGTCTGGGGGTTATCGATGATATTCTGCCGGAACCCCTTGGTGGTGCGCATATGGATGCTGGGGCCATGGCAGAGACAGTGGCAGATACCATCCGATCGCATCTCAAACCTCTCCGTAAACTCAAACCCGATGTCCTCATTCAGCGACGCTACAAGAAGTTTCGCGCCATGGGGATGTTCCTCGATCGATGATGTTGCGCATGACAGGTGTGGATTGAAGCGCAGATTCTCGTCTTTGGCGCGAGTATGCTGGATGGGCGACATCCCCGAATAGGGCAGTTCTGAATGCACCCACAAGCGAGAACGTGGCTCGGGCGACTCACCATGAGCGGAATCTTGTTGGTCGTTGTCATGGTGGGTTCTTTGGCCGTAATCAGAGCTCGTCGCATGAACGTACAAGTCACCAGAGTACAGTCCGAAGAGGTCGAAGCAACGGAGTACGGAGATCCCGGAGAGACCGTAGGCAGATACCTGGGCTTCAATTTCGAAGAACGCTTCAGAGGGCGTCTGGTGTTCGCGTTGAGTTCGATCAAGACTCTGGCGACGACCTCCGGATGGAACGAGATCGAAGGCGTTCGACTCGAGCTTTTTCAGATGGATGGCAAGCCAGTCATCCTGAGTTGCGACTCTGCCAGCTTCAACGAGAAAACCCGTGACGCCCGCCTTCGTGGTTCCGTACATATCCAGTTCCCAGATGGCGGTTTTATCGATACCGAACGTGGATTATTCGATGCGGCAAGTAGGAGATTCTCCACCGATGGTCGGACCACCTTTGCCGGCAACGGCGGAATAGGGGAGACGGGCAGGATCAAATATTGGCTGGACGAAGATCGCTTGAAGCTAGAGGATGGGCTCACCGTTCGAATGGAGGGTGGAGCACGGCTTCAGGCGCCGAGCCTGGTTTACTTCAAGTCAGAGGGGAAGGGTGCACTCACTGAAGGATGCAGCATCTCCGCAAATGGCGTCGAGGCGAACGCGGAGCGATGCGAAATGTGGCTTGACGGTCCCGAGGGCTCAGTCAGGCGCTTGTCACTGCTCGGTGACGTCAAAGTGAAGGGCCGGGATATAGGCGGAGCGAGTTACGTTAAATTCGCCGCTGAGCGACTCTACGCCGATCGGCAAGCTGGGGAGACGTGGCAGATCACAGCCCAGTCGAAAGAATCGTGGGTGGAGGGTGAGTTTTACGAAGGTCCAGGATTTGTCTATCGTCGCCTACAGTCGTTTGAGATCCGCGGTGTCGTGGGTCCCCAGGGATTGCTCAGAGTGATTGCGAGAAGGCAGCTCTGTCTCTACGACGTTCCAACTGAAGGAGCTACTCGAACTGCACAGGCACGAAGAGGTACCTTTCGATTGGGAGATAATCGAGGAATCGATGTCACGCTGGAAGGATCGGTAGAGATCAACAACGAGAGTATGATGGCTTCCGCATCTCGCGCAGACTATTCAGGTTCGAACGGATTGACGCTACTGCAGAGCGATGCCGACAACAGGAAAAGAGTAGTCCTTGCTTCAGGGCGAGGCGAACTCACGTGTAACGATGCACAGTTTGATCAGGAAACTGGACGAGCAGAAGCACAGGGCAACGTGCAAGGGCACATCGAAGACACCCAGTTACTGATGGGCGAAACAGACGGACAAGGCTCCAATCCATTGCACTTTGCCGCCCAAACACTCGTTGTTGAAGAGAACGGTGCTGTCTTCCATCTCCGAGACAATGCACGAGCATGGCAGGGTAACAACCTACTCCTTGCTGATGAGATTATCCATCGCTCCGAAGACGAATCGCTCCGAGCGTTCGGGCATGTACGCACGACCTTTTCGTCGCCACCTCCCTCGTCAACCGATGAAACCGATGAAGCAACGGATCAAGAGGTGCTGGTGGTTGCTCGTGCTCTCGACTATCAGAGATCAGAACAGGGCGCTCAGGCCGTCTACTCTGGAAATGTGCGTTATTCAGATGCCGAACACACGATGTCGACAGCCGAACTCGCGATCGATTTCGACGTAGATAACGAAATCCAGACGGTCGAGGCGGAAGGGGCTGTCGAACTCATCCATGGAGTGACCGGACGAAGAATGAAGGGGCAACATGCCCTGCGAGAAATGAAGACACAGCAGGTGCACATCACCGGAAATCCGGTACAAGTGTCGGATGAGAAAGGCAATCTGATCACAGGCACATCGTTGACCTGGGATCAGGCGAGTGGTAGGGTCACGATCTCTGGGGGACCGGAGTCCCGTACAGAAACTATTCTCTATCCGGAGGAAGAGCGCTGAGCCCGAAAGCCCTCGACCTGGTAGCTAAGGATCTGCAGAAGTCCTACCGCGGTCGGAAGGTTGTGGACAATATGTCCGTCCGGATCTCGCCCAACGAGATCGTCGGTCTTCTGGGACCCAACGGAGCTGGAAAGACCACGACTTTCTACATGATGGTCGGTTTGGTGGAACCCGATGGCGGCCAAGTCTTACTCGGTCATCGAGAACTCACCAACCAGCCCATGTACAAGAGGGCAAGGATGGGCATCAGTTACTTAGCCCAAGAGCCCAGCGCATTCCGACGCCTCTCGGTGGAAGACAATATTTGGCTGATTCTGGAGGCTCTTGGAGTCGAGACACATAAAGCCCAGCAACGAATCGAAGATCTCCTGCAGGAATTCGGGTTGTGGGACCTTCGTCTTCAGAAGGCGGAAACGCTTTCGGGAGGGGAGCGGCGGAGGCTTGAGATTGCCCGCTCGCTCGCTACTGGCCCGACATTCGTTTTGCTTGATGAACCCTTTGCTGGCATCGATCCAATAGCTGTGCTGGATCTTCAGCGCATCATAAGGCACCTTAAATCATTGGGTATAGGTGTTTTAATCACAGATCATAATGTGCGCGAGACGTTGAAGATCACTGATCGCGCATATATAATCAAGGACGGTAGGCTGTTTGCCGCCGGGCACCCCGTCGACCTCGCTGCGGACGCTGACGTCCGGAGAATATATCTGGGTGAGGACTTTCAGCTGTAGATTATGGCGCTAGAACAGAAGCTTCGCCTAAAACTGGCCCAGCGTCTGGTGATGACACCATCGCTTCAGCAAGCGATCAAGCTGCTGCAGCTCTCCAGACTTGAGCTTGAGGAAGCTCTGTCTCAAGAGATTCTCGAGAATCCCATCTTGGACGTCGAAGAGACGCAGGAAGACGCACCGCAACCCGAAATTGATGAAGGCAAGACTGCGTCAGAAGCCGGGAGTGAAACGAGCGAGAAGGTGGAAGCAGAACCGCCGCCACCTGAGGATCCACTGCCTACCGAAGAAGAGAGCTACAGCGACATCGACATCGAAGCTTTCTTCTCGGACTATCTTGCCGATGGACGGACGGAAGGCCCTTCATTGGTCCGGGCGCGCGAGACGGAAGTTCCACTGGAGAATGTAGTTTCGCGAAGCCCCGGGTTGTATGAGCATTTGAACTGGCAGCTTCATCTCGCCAGTTGTCCGCCGAATCTGGTTGCGATCTGCGAATTCATCATCGGTAATCTCGACGAGGATGGATATCTCCGCGTGAGCGACGAAGAGATTGCTCGTGCGACTGAAGCGCCGGTGAAGGACGTCGAGGTTGCAGTTCGTGTAGTTCGTGCACTGGATCCTCCGGGTATCGCCGCAAGAACCCTACAGGAGTGTTTACTCGCTCAACTCGAGCCAATCATTGAAAACGCCGATGAGGACGAGCAAGAGTTGTTGAGCCGAGTGTGTCAGGTAGTCGTCGAGCGGTGGGAAGACTTCCTTCACCAGAAATGGGATCGGCTGGCCGAGTTCCTGGATTGCGAACTCAGTGAACTCAAACCTCTCCTCGAGGTTGTACACCGGCTCGAGCCGAAACCGGGGCGAATATATCATCAGGAACGGAATCCCTATATCGAACCGGATGTATACGTTCGTAAAGTCGATGGGGAGTACACGATTACGTTGAATGACGACGGGCTACCTCGTCTTCGCATCAACGCAAGATATGCCAGGATGTTGGAAGGAGGCGAAGAGGACCCACAGGTTGGTAGCTATCTTCGCGAGAAGATGAGAAACGCAGTCTGGTTGATGAAAAGCATCGATCAGAGGCAGCGAACAATATATCGGGTCGCTGAGAGTATTGTCTCGTTCCAGCGTGGTTTCCTTGACCGAGGCCTTGAACAGCTCAAACCTATGGTGCTTCGCCAGGTTGCTGAAGACATCGGTATGCATGAGTCGACCATCTCCCGAGTCGTCAGCAATAAGTACATGTACACTCCGCGAGGTCTCTTCCCGATGAAGTTTTTCTTCCACTCGGGAGTGGACTCGGCGCGAGGAGAGAATATCTCGTCACTAGTGGTCAAAGAGAGAATTCGAAAGTTGGTGGATGCCGAGGATCCGGGACGCCCTCTTTCCGATTCGAAGATTATGAAGATGCTTCAAAGAGAAGGGATCAGATTGGCGAGACGTACTGTTGCAAAGTACCGAGAGGAGATGACGATCCCTTCATCCGATAAACGCAAACGTGTGTTCTAGCCCGTTCGCAACTGCGATAGTGGAGGGCACCCGCCGAATTGGAGACGTGGAATGAGAATTGACTATATTGCTCGAAAGGTCACCCTGAGCGACGATGTAAGGCAGCTGACCGAAAAGAAAATGAAGAAAATCAGAAAGTACTTCAACGACATCCTGGATATTCGCGTTGAGGTAGAACAGGAGCGCCATCTCTATGTCGCTGACCTGTTCATCAAGGGCAAGGACTTCGACCTTAAATCGACGAGTCAGCACAAAGAACTCACAACAGCGATTCAGGAAGCAATTGACAAACTTGAGATACAGGCCCGTCGCGCGAAGACGAGGCTCAAGGACCGCAAGCGTCATGGTGGCGACCCTAAGGCTTGGAGCATGGAAGTCCTCGAGCCCACTTCAGTGGGAACAGGTGAGCCTCAGATCGTTGAGACGCATGACATCCCGATCAAGCCCATGACGATTGAGGAAGCTATGCTTCAACTCGAAGGTTCCGAAGTCGATTTCATCGTCTTCAGGAATGCAAACAACGATCTCGTAAACGTGCTCTATCGACGTCGCGACAAGAACCTGGGGCTGATTACGCCCGGCCAGTAGACGTGAAACTTCAGCACTCAATCGACCTCGAGCAGATTCATCTGGGCCTGGTGGCTACAGACGGTGAGAATGCCCTACAGGTCGTAGCAGACAGGATCGTCGAGTCGCTGCCATTGGGTGGCGACCAGGTGATGCAAGCCCTCAAGGACCGGGAGAGCCTTGGCTCGACATCGGTTGGAGGGGGATTTGCAATACCTCACTGCAAACTGGGAGGACTCTCTCAAATCGAGTTGGCGTTAGCACGTTTCGAAGATGGCTTCGAATTCAATGCAACGGATGGAAGACCCGTGTCCTTCTTCTTCATCGTGTTGTCTCCACCGGATCAACCGGCTTCTCATCTTCAAGTGTTGAGCCAGATCGCGAGGGTCCTCAAGAGATCCGAGTTGAGAGAGCAACTCTTGTCCGCCCCGGACGAAGAGTCTGTACTCTTGGCACTTCGGAGTGTCGCTGAACAGGAGGGCTTGTGAGCGTACCGGCCCCGATTCCTATCGGACGGCTGCTCGAAGAACGAAGCCTCACTCATCTCCGCCTGGATCTGTTCGCAGGGTCAGCTGTCCTTGACGAACGCACCATTTCAAATCCTAGAATCCAGAAGCCCGGATTGGCACTCGCCGGCTATCTGCCATACGTGAGGCCCGGTCGGCTACAAATCCTCGGTGAATCCGAGTTTGCCTTCCTGGCGACACTGGAGGCTACTGAGGCCATTCAGAGACTCAATGGCCTCGTAGACCTCGAAGTGCCGGTAATCGTCTGCTGCAAGGGGATGCGCCCAGAGGAAGAGGTCGTCAGCTACTGTGAAGAACGAGGAGTTCCGCTGATCTGTACGGCTGCCAAAACTGCGGATGTGATCGAGGGAATCTCCGCATTTCTCGAAGCAGCTCTGGCGCCACGGATCCAACGTCATGGAGTTCTGGTCGAAGTCTTCTCTTTGGGAACGCTCATCGTTGGTGAAGCAGGCATCGGCAAGAGTGAATGCGCGCTTGAACTCATCTACAAGGGACATCGTCTGGTTGCAGATGACATCGTGGTCATTCACAGAACCCACAATCAGGGACTTCTTGGAACAGCTCATGAATTGCTCCACAATTATCTAGAGTTGCGGGGAGTCGGAATCATTGATGCCAGAAAACACTTCGGTATGACGGCGACCTCCGAATCAACCCAGATTCAATTGGTGATTCAGCTCGTACGCTTGAACAAGGAGACGATCGAGGAAGAGAAACGATGGCGTGAGCAGCTCATGGAGCGGCCCCACGCGTGGATGTCCACCGAGATCATACTTGGGGTCGAAGTGCCTAAGTACACCATGGTCGTCGCACCAGGCCGAGACGTCGCACTAATGGTCGAAACCGCTGTTCGCAAGAACATGTTGGCTGAGCTTGGGATCGAGGACGAACGTGCGTTCCTCGATTCGATTAACCGGCTTGCAGCGGGCGACGATGATCATTCCGGGAGTTCGTCGAATGAATAGTGAGCAGCGCCTCTCTGGTCCGTTCGTTATCACCGGTTTGTCCGGCGCCGGTAAGACAGTTCTGACGCGTGGTCTGGAGGACAGTGGATACCTCTGCATCGACAACATTCCCTTGGATATGGTGGGTGACCTGTTTACTCGATCGGAGCATGACATAGAGCGTCTCGTGGTTGTCCTCGATGTTCGGACTCGTGGGCTGCGGGACATCTTTGAAGGCGTGATCAAGGACCTCAGACTGAGATTCCAGAATCTCCGTCTGGTCTTTGTCGAGGCATCACCCGAGTCACTACAACGTCGCTACTCCATCACCCGGCGACCTCATCCCCTTCGCGCTGAAAGCCTGGCACGAGCCATTGCCCAGGAAGAAGAGTCTCTGCGCCATATTCGGGAGTTGGCCGACCTCATCGTTGATACGACGAATCTCTCACCCCATGATCTACGGCGACAAGTCGTGGCCTTAGCGGGAGTTGATCAAGAACGGCTACAACTGACGGTGGAAGTAGAAAGCTTCTCCTACATGCGTGGAGTTCCACCGACGGCAAGTCTTGTCTACGATGTACGTTTCTTGCCGAATCCATATTTCGAAGCCGACTTGAGGGACCTTGCTGGTAGCGATCCCGAGGTCAGTGAATGGCTCGACGGTTTCGAGGAAGTGAACGACACGGTGAAACGTATGGCAGACCTGGCGATTCATCTTCTGCCGTTGTACACTCGCGAACTCAAGGTTGACGTCACAGTCGCAGTCGGATGTACAGGTGGTAGGCATCGTTCTGTCTATGTCGCCGAGCGAATCGCTACGCTACTCCGAGATTCTGACTACGACGTCACCCTTCATCATCGAGACAGGGACCGTTGGAGGTACTCATGATACCTGTCCTGGTTCTCACACATGGCGGACTCGCTGACGAGTTGGTCGAGGCGGCTCAGAAGATTGATCCCGACCTCGCAGACGTTTCGTCTTCATTGTGTCTGCCGTGGGACATCGACTCTGATGAGGCAAGTAAACAGCTACAGAAGATGCTCAAGGATTTAAATCAAGGACAGGGCGTTGTTGTGCTGACCGATATGTTCGGAGGTACTGCCACCAATCTCGCGCTTCCTCTTCTAAATCCAGATAAGGTTGACGTCGTGACAGGTGTCAACCTTCCAATGCTGGTGAAGCTTTCTTCTCTGAGAAGGCAGGATTTGAGCGTCACCGAAGTAGCTGATCGACTCCGAACGGCGGGGCAAAAGAGCATTCGGGTCGCCAGCGAGTTTTTGAAAAGCTAGACTCGTCGTCCACAAAAGCCGAACGAAGCAGGCTAAAATTGAATTGGCACAAGGAGTGGGTTTGCAGATCCCTCCGCCGCTGGTAAATCGGCTTATAGGAGAGCCTGAGCATGAAGAGCGAACGGGTTCAGATCTCGAACAAACTTGGACTTCACGCACGAGCAGCTGCAAAGGTTGTCCACACTGCGAATGGCTTTCGTTCTGAGATCTTCATTGGCACAGAGGATGAGGAGGTTAACGCGAAGTCGATTCTGGGACTGCTGACTCTCGCGGCGACGAGAGGTACCCCTCTCACGGTGCGCGCAGATGGTGAGGACGAGAATGCTGCCGTTCGCGCTCTTGTCGAACTCTTCGAGGACCGATTCGGCGAAGGGGAATGAGCCACACGAAGCTCCGCGGAGTTGGGGTCAGTCCCGGTATCGCGATCGGTGAACCGGTCGTACACGAAACGCATCCAATCTCTACGTTGCGAATTCCGGTTTCGGCGGAAGGCGTTGAGGACGAAATCGCGAGATTTCGGTCTGCGATCGAAGCTACTGTGCTGATGATCCAGGCGAATCAGAAACGTGCGCAGGAAGAGATGGGAGACGAATACGCAGCGATATTTGAGGCCCATCAGCTCATTGCTTCCGATCCTTCACTCACTGCGCCGATAGAGGAAATCATCCGCTCAGAAGGTGTGAATGCGGAATGGGCCCTGGATCAGGTTGCCGCTCGTTTTGTCGCGCAATTCGAAGCATTGGGTGATGCATACCTTTCGGAACGAAAGCTTGATGTGCTCGACGTAGCAAC
>JAAESQ010000500.1 GCA_024229275.1 bacterium
GGGGTGGGACGACGTGATCAGGCGATGCTTGGCCACCGACCCGTCTGATCGCTATCGCTCAGCGATGGATGTTGTTGCCGCGCTTGAGACAGCTAGCGGTTCGGTTTCAGTCAGTGCGTTGCGTCAAACCGCAACTATCGCTACCGATCGACTCAGCCAACGACGGTCCGTTCGCTTCGCTCTGTGGCTGATTGCTGGCGCGGCAGTTGTGGTCGGGGCAACCGCAATCTACAGGACGATGGACGGTTCTCGAATCCAGTCAGTCTCTCTAGCTGCAACTACCCCAGCCCAGCTGACGACATGGGCCGGTCTTGAGATAGATCCAGCGTTCTCGCCGTCAGGGGGTGCAATCACTTACAGTGCGAACCGCAGCGGAGATTTCGAGATCTATCTATTGCAGCTCACACCTGGCAGCCGTGAGATCCAGCTGACCGCCGATGGATCACAGAACTTCCAACCTGCGTGGTCACCGGATGGTCAATGGATCGCCTACTACTCGCAGGAACGCGGAGGTATTTGGGTCGTGCCTTCCTTCGGTGGCGCTCCTCGACGCCTCGTGGAGTTCGGTTCCCATCCCGCGTGGTCACCTGACGGACAGTGGCTCGCATTCCAGTCTGACGCCACCGCAGAGCTCGCTGCCAATGCCAACCACGCGATGCCGCCCTCTACTCTTTGGCTAGTGCCTGCGTTCGGTGGCACACCACAGCGTTTGACATCGGGCGGCGAGCCGCGTGGGGGTCATGGCGCACCTCAGTGGTCGCCGGATGGAACACGCCTAGTTTTCGCGACTTGCGATCGACGATGGTCAGAAATATGGACCATCAATCGCGACGGTAGCGATCTCAAGCCGATCGTCACCGATCGACTCGCCGCATTTGATCCGATGTACTCGCCAACAGGCGAAAGAATCTTTTTCTCCGCAGTTTCCGAGGGAGAGAGATATGGTGTGTGGTCCCTCGCAATAGATCCACGGACTCACGAAGGGGTCGGCGAAGCCACCAGTGTCGCAAACCTCGGTATGGCGAGCATTCGCCGCTTCTCGCTATCGAGAGATGGCAGCTCCATGGTACATACAGCACTGGCAACAGTGAGCAACATATGGTCCCTTGCCCTTGATCTCGAGACCTTCACCCCGATTGGCGACCCTCAGCCTCTGACGTCAGGATCAGGGCGAAACAGCCGTCCCGCATTTTCTCCTGATGGTGGCTCGATTGCGTTGGACAGGTGGCGAGTCGGCGCCGACCAGGATATCTGGCTCATGGACCGGGATGGTGGTGGTCTTCGACAGATCACTGTTGACCCGGCAACCGACACGCAACCGAGTTGGTTCCCGGACAGTCACAGCGTGGTTTATGCCTCCGACAGACAAGGAGAGTCCACACTCTGGGCTACCGACCTTGAGAGCGGCAAGCGGCGCTTGGTTGCCAGAGTCGAGCCCACCGTCGACTCGATTAGGGTGTCCCCCGACGGGACCCATATCGCGTACCACACCGCGGCCCATGACGGCACGATTAACTTATGGCTCGCAAATATCGACGGTGGGAATGCACACCAGATAACTTTTGATAAAGAGCTCATGGGCTTCCCGAGCTGGTCTCCGGACGGTCGTTTCTTGGCGTTTGAGATGCGGCGTGGTGACACCGATCAGGTCATGGTTTTGGCTATAGACGAGAATTCCGACCCACAGCAGCTGACCGCCACAGAGGGCCGGAGCTGGCCGTATTCTTGGGCGCCTGACAACGACAAGGTCGCATATGCCGGCCTCGTCGGACAGACTTGGGATCTGTACTGGGTCTCACGTTCAACAGGTGAGCAAGTTCAACTGACCCACTTCGATGAGGTGAACGGATATGTCCGCTATCCGTCGTGGTCACCGTTGGGCAATCAGATCGTGTTTGAACGAGCAGAAACAACCGGTGACCTGTGGCTCGTGGAGGGGCTACAGACCATAGGCGAGAACTAGCCAAGGTTTCGGTCGTTTCGCGAGGAAATAGCTGAAAAGTGACGGCGAACTATCGATCAGCGACTGCATCCCGATAGCGGATACCTACCCAAGACTGCCCTAGGAGCGAGAGAAAACGACCGTCATCCGGAAACCTCTCGGTTGCCCGAGCCAGAAGAACCGAGGCCTCACGAAAGTTTCCTCGCCGAATGTAGAACCGAATTCTCTCGAGGGCTATGTGTGGATTATCTGGCGCGATCTCTGAAGCTCGTCGCAAAGCCAACCCAGCGTCCTGGTACGCCCCGACCTGTTCAGTGAGTCGCGCTAGACGAAGTAGCACCCGGGTATTGGTGGGCGAGATACCCCAAGCATGACGGATGTGGGAAAGCGCACCCTCTGCATCACCACGCTGTTCGGCAAGGTCGGCGAAGATCAGATAAGGATGTGGAGAACGAGGATCGAGGCGGGTAGTTTCTTGGGCGGCCTCAAGAGCACCGCTCTCGTCGCCTTGCTGTTCTCGCACCTGGGCAACGATAAACCAGGCCTGGACTCGCAATTGCGTCGGCAGTACAGATCGGCGAGCAATCGGAAGCGCGCGATCAATCGCTTCATCGAGGGCGCCATCCTCAAGAGCCCAGCGTGCGAGAGCGAGGTCGAACTCATCATGAGGCTCAGCATCGACGAGTAGGAACACAGCTCGCTGTCGATCACCTCTACGGCGATGAGTCTCAGCCAGCGCGAGCCGAAAACGCACATACTGCAGCGGGTAGAGTTCTATCCGTCGCTCCTGCGCCTGGAGGCCAACGAGTTCACGTTCGGATGTTGACAGCGACGTGACCGGGAGCCGTTCACCCGTTCCGATGGCCTCGGATTCCACGAGATGGTAAATCTCGCGATCACGGTCCCCTAGGAAACGTGCATGAACCGCCGCGATTCTATGTATGAAAGCCGATGTCGGCGCGAGTGCAACTGCACGATCCAGGGACTCCGCTGCGTGCTGTCTCTTCTGCTCGACCATTGATGCACGAGTCAGATTCAACCAACCGGCCGGATCGGTTGGATACCAACGAACCTGAAATCTGCCGAGTCGCCGCAGCGCACGAACCACTGCATCTCGACCGGCCCGAGCGAGGTTTCGATCCGGGAACGCACCTGCATTTGTGAGAGCAGATGGAAGCGCAAGAAGGCGCGCCGATGAGAGTGTTTCGGCGCCCTGCTCGGGATCGCTGGTGACCAGTTCGAGGGCACGCCTCCACGACACCGTCGCCACCAGGTTCTCGGCCTCGATGAACGTTGAGACCACAAGCGCAATCAGTAGAAAACCCTTCACCGTCAAGCGATGTGAACCGGATGGATTTGGTTGAGCGGGGCGGGAGTTGCTGGGTGACGGGCTACGGAGAGAATCCATTATGAAACCCGATACAAGCCCGTTGTCAGAACCGGCTTGGGGATACCGTACGCGTTTCGTAACCGTAAATGATGTCGCCCACCGCTGTTGGACAGGGAACACACGACCGACAGACTTCGTCGCCGCGTTTGACCGCGTCGGGATCAATCCGTGAAACGATACCGGCGCACATCCAGTGGAAAGGTAGCTGTCCGCGTTGCCAAAATGCGGTCTCACCGACGGTGAGATTGTCAGCCTCCCCGCGCTCAACCTTGGTCAGTTCAACCTCACACTCTCTTGACGAAAAGACGAAGGAGGCAAGCACCTCGGATCGAGCGAGCTCGATGCCAAGCGCATCATTCGCGGACACATAGTACTCAACGGGTTCGTTTTCGAGTTCGTCGAGCCAGTCCTCGAAGTAGTCGTCATCCATGGCAACCAGTGATTTGCCATTGAAACGCGTATCCTCCTTCGCATCCTCTCGTTGCTGCTCCAGGTCGTCGCGATCTACGTCGTGGCTCTCAGGTTTCGGAAAGATTCCCCAGTATCGGCCATCTCCATGCGGGTACATAGCGACCCAGTAGAATTCCTCTGCTTCACTGTTGAGGCGGTGAAAGTTGAGGCGGACTGAACTGTCGGGTGGAAGTTCGCTGACCTCCGCCCATGCCACAGCATTGTCACCGATTGGCAGGCAGGCTACTGGCTCTGCAATCAGTGGAATCTGTGCCCCTGCCCAAGGCAGGCCGAATACCAACGCACCACAGATTGTGATGGTTGACCGAATGAAATCACTCATCATGAATATCGCCTCTCACGTTGCTAACTCTAGCATAGAGACCGCCTTGCGAGAGATGCGCGGTCCATCTGACAGCCTATCAAACTGCAGAATCAGCTCACAGCGTCGTCAGGCGGGTCGAGTGGAGTTAACAATCAGTTGTGGTGTTTCGATTCCGAAACAAGATACCAATACCTCTCGGAACGGGTTCTACCTCAGGTTTGGCATGGGATAAGGGCCTAGATTCGGGGAGCGGCGCGTTAGCCCAATGGAGAAAAAGCGAAGATCGAGACTAGGAGCTTTGTTCGTGAATGACGGCATCGCCGACAACGGACGCCATGCCGGCACGAGTGGGGTTACCAATGGGACCCTCAATGTGGTGCTCAACGTCGAACTGAGGTGCCGGGATCACCCATTTTTCGACAGGAGCGCCCGAGGCGTCGGGCAGCAGCTCGAAAGCAAGCGACGCACTCGCTGCGGAGAGTCGGATGTGACTTTGAAGGGTGTCTTGGTCCACTGGTAGGGAAGGGATGAGCCAAGGCTGCACCGACCGTGCCCGGCCGGCGATGCCGCCATCCACGAACAAACA
>JAAESQ010000501.1 GCA_024229275.1 bacterium
GAGGAGTTCGAGGTCTACATGTCCAACCTGGACGGCGACAACTTCCGCAAGAACATCTACCCGGATTACAAGAAGAACCGGAAACATCAGCACCGCCCGAAGCACTTCAATGCGATTCGCAACTGGCTCAAAAACCAGAAGCAGTCGATCATCACCAGGGGGCTGGAGCCTGACGACCTGATGGCAATCAGGGCTCAGGAACTGACCGCCCTTGGCACTCCATTCATCATCGTGACCAACGACAAGGACATGCTCCAGATCCCAGGCGACCACTACAACTGGAAGAAGCACACGTTCCAGACAGTGACACCCTGGGAAGCAGCACAGGCCCTGTACACGCAGTTCCTGGTCGGCGACTCCATCGACAACATCAAGGGCTGCCCCCGAGTTGGGCCAGCTAAGGCACGCACAGCGCTGCGGGATGCGACAACTGAGGAGGAGCTATTGGACGCCACGTTCGAGGAGTATAAGAAGGCGTACGAGACAGATGACAAGGCGCGCGAGATGATGATGCTCAACATTCAACTAGTAAGGCTGGTCACCAAACGACCGGAGGCTCAATGAACATTAATCTCGGCTTTGTGGGATTCTCCTGGACACCAGTCCACATATCATTGTGGACACGTTGGCCGAAGCTGCCCAAGGTAACGTACTACTATTCGATGGCAGACATCGCTGAGTTTACCGGGCTGGCCTACGTGTACAACCTGCAAGTCTGGGACAAGCGACTCGACCACGACGAAGGCTGGCGCTGGCAGAGGCAGGATAAATACGTGCCACTCGTAGGCACGTGGCGCGATAAGCCTAATTACAGCGCTGGCGACTACCACTTTCAGTTTCTGTTCTGGAGATTCGATATTACATGAAAATAGTACACTTTATTGGAGGCCCGTCGTCGGGCGAAGTTCACCACATCCCCTACCACCATGGCCCGTACTACCGAGTAGCCTGGAGCGAGCCTATGCCCGGTATCGAGTACGGCTACGATCCTCGCAACTGGGACCAGGTATCGTACGTCAAAATGCACACTGCTGAGTACGAGATCCGGCCCCTGCGAGACTACTACGTCGGTGTTTGCATCGGCGGCTGTAAGGACCCGTATGCCTAGACGTAAGCGCAGCATCAAGCGCAGCGGGTTCGAGGACAAGATCGCCAAGGACCTAGACGAGCGTAAGATTCCGTACGAGTATGAGCCGTGGCAGCTGGAGTACTTTAGCAAGGTACACGGCGGAATAGTCTGGGACACGGCGGACGACATCGTATCGCCTATCACCTGGGTTGAGGTCCGCAAGCGCCGCTGGTACAAGCCAGACTTTGTGGTGAAGCGCCTTCTAACCGAACCACTAATCATCGAGGCAAAGGGCCGCTTTCCGCAAGCCAAGCGAACGATGATGCTCGACGTACAGAAAGCCTGGCCGGATTTGGATATCAGGTTCCTGTTCTACCGCAAGGAGAAGCTGCGTCCCGCACTGAAACGGACGCCTTACAACACAGACTGGGCTGAAGCTAACGGGTTCCCGTACGCTGTCGGCCACGAGATACCAGAGGAGTGGTTATGATAATGACAACTGTAGGCTGGGTGCTTGGCACACTCAGCGCGATAGCCATCGTTGCTTGGATAGGTAGAGATGTCATCAAGTACTGGTTATACGCACAGCTCATGGGCAGCCAAGATATGCACGACTGGTTTAGTGACGTTCGCCAATTAGCTGGAGTAGCGAGAAGCGACGCCAGGGATGCCCACAACTTGGCTAGTGAGGCAGCAGGGCGCTTCGACAGTGCGCAGAAGCGTATTCTTACACACGAGGACGCTATCCACACCATTAAGGAACATGCGCGGCAGTTGCAGCATAGCGCCACCGTGTCGTACGAGATGGCCGAGCGCAGCGTCAAGCTATCGAACGAGATACAGGAGCACACACTGGAAAAAATCAATTCATTCGAGAGGAGGCTACATGAAATTACTGAAAGAATGGAGGCAGAGGAAGGCTGAAGAGTTTCGCGTATGGATAGCGGAGCACCTATTCAAGAATCACATCGAGCCCTTACTCAAGCACATTACCCACGTCGTCGACCACAACGCAGATCAGGTAGAGGCTGCCTGGCAGAAAGCCGATGAGGCCAACGAGCGCAGCGCAGAGCTAGGCAAGATAATAGGCGAGCTGCAAAGCAAGTTGCGTGGGCAGAACAACGCGACGCTGTTCCTGGCCGAGCGTGGAGACAAGATGGAGGCACGCATTGCCGCGCTTGAAGAAGACTAAGAAGCGGGATCTGCCGCTAATCTTCTTCGTCCCCGATCTGCAGAACAAGCCGGGCGTACCGCTCAATCATGTTGAGTGGATCGGCAAGTACATTGAAGAGAAGCGCCCCACCCACGTCATCAACATTGGCGACCACTTCGACCTGCCCAGCCTGTCGACCTACGACCGTAGGAAGCTGGACTTCGAGGGCCGCCGCTACCAGGACGACCTGTGGGCTGGCGAGGTAGCCAACCAGTTGTTGCTTGGCCCCGCCTGGTCGATGCAGCACCGCCCCCTTATGCACTTCTTTGAGGGCAACCACGAGTACCGGCGCGAGCGATTCGTGCAGGACAATCCAGAGCTGGCGGGCTTCATGTCGCCAGACGACTTCAACCTAGACGTATGGTACGATCACGTCCATGAGTACCTAGTGCCTGTCACCATTCATGGCATTATGTTCTCACATTTCTTCGCTAACCCGTTCACCGGCAAGCCTTGGGGCGGAATGATTGAGACCCGCATCAAGAACATCGGTAACAGTTTCGCGATGGGCCATCAGCAGGGCCTAAAATGGGGCCAGCTTGAGCGCGTCGGACGCACCGACTTCGGGCTAGTCGCTGGGTCAGCGTATCTGCACTACGAGAAGTACAAAGGGCCACAGTCGAACGACC
>JAAESQ010000502.1 GCA_024229275.1 bacterium
AAGGAGTGTTGAACGTTGTATAGAAATGCATGATGTAGAGTCCCTGTCCCTGTCGCAATGCCACAATAGAAACGGACCGATCAGGAGGCACCATGGATTCTGCTGACTACCGCACCACCAGCTGCTACCCCGACGGCCTGGCACCGACACGGCGTGCGTTTCTCGCATCTCTCGCGACAGCCGCCGCAGCGGCGGGTACGTCATGTTCCTTCGATACAGAAACCGAAATGAGTTCACCTGGTGTCACCCAGCTTCCGTCAATTCCTCCGGGTGGGTTCCCTATCGGATCAGTGCAGCTGAACTTCAACGAAAATCCTCTCGGTCCGTCCCCGAGGGCGATCGAGGCTATTCTGGACAGCGGTCTCGTCAAGGCCAACCGCTATACCTACATTGACCCACTGATCGAGGCGATTGGTCGCCACATTGGAATGCCGGCTGAGAATGTGTTGGTCGGTTGTGGTTCCACTGAGTTTCTCCAGTTCGCACCTTGGGCGTTTCTGCAGGATCGCGGATCGATGGTGGTTTCCGATCCGACCTATGGCTGGACAGCCGGAGTTGCCGAAACGATGGGTCGAAGAGTCATTAGAGTGCCCGTTGACACGCAGGGCGTTGTCGATAGCCAACGCATGCGTGAGGCGATTCGGAGGGGCACACGAGTCGTTTACCTCGTCAATCCGAACAATCCGACCGGTGGATCTATCCCGCATGAGGAGGTAGTTTCCCTGGTCGAGGCGTTGCCGTCGAATGCGATTCTGATGGTTGACGAGGCCTACAACGAGTTCCTGCCCGAGGCGGGGCGTACTCTCGATCTCGTTCGGCAGGGCGCGCCGGTGCTGGTGCTACGCACTTTTTCGAAAGTCTACGGTTTGGCCGGCTTAAGGCTCGGTTTTGCTATCGGACCGATGTCGGTTCTGACTCAGCTGCGAAAGGTTTGGTGGGAAGATTTCGGAATCAACACTGCTGCACAGATTGCAGGTCCAGCTGCGCTTGGCGACCAGGAGCATGTTCGACGATATATTGAGCTTGTCGACTCAGGGCTAATTCAACTGCGCTCCGGATTGTCAGATTTCGGCTTTGCACCATTTCCGCACCGTGCTCCGTTCATGATGGTGGACCTTGGGCGAACCACCGATGCTATACATCGAGCCCTGTATGAAAGGAACATATTTGTGCAACCCGGCAGCAAGTGGGGAATGCCCAATTTCCTGCGGGTTTCGGTCGGCACGGCTGAGGATAACGCAGCGTTTTTGAACGCCCTTCAGGAGATGACTGTCTGACCTGGGTGGAGGCGCAAGGGCAGTCTTGATTCACACTCCCGCGATCGCGATGAGCAACACTGTTTTCGTTGTGCCAGGCTCGATTTCGATCTTGACGGAAGAGCTGTGGAGCTGGCCGTTAAGGAAGCGGAATTCATGTGTCCCTGACTCGAATTCTCGCGGTTCGGGACGTCCAGTCCAGCCCGGGTTGGCAGGTTGGCCATCGATCAGCAGACCGATCGTGCCGGGCATTGGCTGCAACATACCGCCTCCCCACTGACGGACTTCGATAGCCAGCAGTCCTCGGCCGGACACAGGATGACGCCAGGACGGACGGAGCTCTTCCGGCCAGGCGGAAGATTCCTCGACCAGATCAGCCTCGGCTGCGAGCAGCCACAGTTGGTGGGTGACGGCTTCAGTCCACAAGTCAGGCCGTTCGCCGTAGCGGTCGACTGCAATCTCAGCAGCCCTCTGAGGAGAGAGGTCGCTGTCACCGTATCTCACCGCGTGCAGTTGGATGGCTATCCGCCAGGGATCAGCAG
>JAAESQ010000503.1 GCA_024229275.1 bacterium
GCCGCCTCCGGCCCATACGCAAAAACCTGCACGTCCACCCCAGTGTGGTCGTACTCCTCGCTGGAACCGAATTCCGCCCACACGACGTTCTGGTGGCGGCTCAGGACATCGCCGACGCCGACGTATTCGTTTTCACGGATCAGCCTCTCTTCTTCTTCCGTGAGTCCGCTGACGTTTCCGTGTGCGGCCATGGTTTCAGCGAGGTGCGCACCGGCGATGATTTGGTTCCAGATCCACTCGCCAGTCGCTGCCTGGCTCATGATCGCCACCTTGTCTTCCTTCCCGGTGAATTCCAACCCACAGCACTCATGGTCCGCGGTGACGATCAAGAGTGTGTCGGGATGGTTGTCAACGTAGGTCTTGGCGATCTCAACCGCAGCATCGAACTCGACGAGCTCGCTGACCAGGAAGGCTGCATCGTGACTGTGTCCCCCCCAGTCGATCATCCCTCCCTCCACCATGAGAAAGAAACCCTTGCCATTGCTGCTCAGAACCCCAAGAGCCGCGCTCGTCATATCCGAAAGGGACGGTTCGATGCCCGTTGCCATCTCTTCCTCCATATCGAGCGTGTATGTCATCTCCGCGGGAGAGAACAGACCGATGACCGCGTCCGCGCCTTTGGGCAGCGCCAACAAATCGTCGCGATTGTCGACAACGGCCCACCCTGCGTCGCGCTTTTCTTGGATGAGGTCACGCTCTTCGTCCCGCCCGGAGCCCTCAGCTGCCATGGGAATCCACATGCTGTGACCGCCTCCGAATAGGACCTCGATTTCGTGGGCAGCGATTTGGTCGGTGAGTTCCTGCTCGGAATATCGGTTTGGACCGCGGGCGGCGAAGGCCGCCGGTGTGGCATCGTGAACCAAGACATCGGTGACGAGGCCCGTAGACTTTCCGATCGCTTCCGCGCGTTCGAGAATCGTCTCGGGTGTCGAGCCGTCCGGCAGCAATCCCACCCAACCGTTATTCGTCTTGTATCCGGTCGCGATGGCCGTCGCAGCGGCCGCAGAGTCGGTCACGCCATCGAGGGAACAGGTGGCCATCATCGCCGGGTTCGGATCGAGAGTCTCCATCGCCAGCACCTTCGTATCGGTGACGTATTTTGTCAGTTCGAGCTGATCGGGCCCCATGCCGTCACCGATCATCAAGATGACGTTCTTGA
>JAAESQ010000504.1 GCA_024229275.1 bacterium
CAAGCCACACCAACTGCGCGTAGCCACTACCTCTGACTTCTGCTTCTGATTCTGATTCTGAAACCTGAATCTGTCTTCTGGCTCTTAATCTGATCCCTGATTCTGCATCTGTCTCTGTGTCTGTATCTGACTCCGCAAACGCTCCGTTCTCACCACCGAAAAGCGTCACCCAACATCAGGCACACAATGCGACCTGTAGCCCAAATCCTAAGACCTGAATCTCTGATGTCGATGGAATCTGAAGTGTGAGACGAAGTTGAGCTACTTCTTCTCCAGCCGCTCAGCGAAATACTCGATAGTCTTCGCCAGACCATCCTTCAGCAGCACACGAGGCTCCCAGCCAAGTTCTCTCTTGGCAACCGTGATGTCAGGCTGCCTCACCTTGGGATCGTCCTCTGGGAGCTCTGTAAACGTCACTTCAGACTTCGAACCAATGATGTCACGAATCGCCTCGGCAAACTGAAGCACTGTCATCTCGGCTGGGTTGCCGATGTTCATCGGTTCAGAAATCTCAGAATTCAGCAATTGCCAAAATCCCTCGATGAGATCATCAACAAAGCAAAACGACCGCGTTTGAGAGCCATCTCCAAAGACAGTCAGCGGTTCTCCCAATAAAGCTTGATTGATGAACGCCGGCACAACACGACCATCACCTGCTCGCATTCTCGGTCCATAGGTGTTGAAGATCCGAACTATCCGAGTGTCGACACCATGATGTCGGTGGTAGGCCATGGTGATCGCTTCGCCAAATCGCTTCGCCTCGTCGTAGACACCTCTAGGGCCGACTGGGTTGACATTTCCCCAATAATCTTCGGTCTGGGGATGCACAAGCGGATCGCCATACACTTCCGAAGTAGAAGCCAAAAAGAACTTGGCCCCCTTCGACTTCGCCAATCCCAGTGCTTTATGCGTTCCGAGTGAACCCACCTTGAGGGTCTGAATCGGCAGCTTGAGGTAGTCGATCGGAGAGGCTGGTGAGGCAAGGTGAAGAATCGCGTCAAGGCGTCCGGCAACATGAATGAAGTTTGTGACGTCATGTTTGACGAAAACGAATCCTTCATGGCCAAAGAGGTGTTCGATATTCGAAATTGAACCCGTGATGAGGTTGTCCATGCAGACGACCTCGACTCCCTCTGCGAGAAGACGATCACAGAGATGCGAACCGAGGAATCCCGCTCCACCAGTTACCAGCGCACGTTGACCATTCATTCATTCACCATCCTTGAGGGGCACCCTAACACAGGTCCTCAATCCGAAAGTTTGAGAACCAATTTCGGTTGTTCGGTATTCTCTTCGGACAAATGGAAGGCAGCAAGAACGCGTTGTTGGACATGCTCGACATCCACTTCACGCTCGCCCAGTTGAATCACGGCTAAGATCTGTCCTGGCTCGACGCGATCACCGATGTGGACACGAACTTTCAGCCCCGCAGAGAAATCTACTAATTCCGAACGATGACGTCGCCCAGCACCCAATTCAACGGCAACCCAGCCCAGTATTTCGGAATCGACCTGCGCTATCCAGCCAGCATCCGTACTAAGCACTTCAAATTCAGCTCGCGGCACAGCCAAAGCCTTTGGATCCGGATTGCCACCGTGTGCTTCTACCATACGATCCCACGCACTCCGGGCCGTGCCATCGCTGAGAACATTCTCGAGTGCTCTGCGCGCTTCGTGCCGATCCCAGCCAACAGACTCAAGCCCCTCTTCAGCAAGGCGCAACGTCACCTCGCGGAGGCGAAGATCGCCAACGCCGTCCAATACAGCAAGGGCCTCATGCACCTCATTCGCTGTTCCAAGTGCTGGTCCGAGAGGCTGATTCATATCTGTGATCAGTGCCTGAGTACGCGCACCCAGTCCTCGTCCGACCGCGCACAACGCCTCTGCCAGTTCGACCGCATCCGAAACAGTCTTGCGGAACGCCCCACGACCCCATTTCACATCAAGTACTAGTGCCGAAGCCCCAAGTGCGAGCTTCTTCGACATGATCGAACTGACGATCAAGGGAAGTGAAGGAACGGTGCCGGTCACGTCTCTCAAGGCGTACAGCGCTCGATCGGCAGGCACTACGTCTTGAGTTTGGGCAACGATTGCAGCGCCGCAACGATCAACCAATTCGAGCGTGCCGGACCGATCTCGTTCACAACTGAAACCAGGAATGGCGTTGAGCTTATCGAGTGTTCCTTGTGTATGACCGAGACCTCGACCCGCCATCATAGCCACGGGCACGCCAAGTGAAGCAACTAGGGGTGCAAACACAAGTGATACGGTATCCCCAACTCCACCGGTCGAATGCTTGTCGATGACTTGGGGTTGATCCTCTCTCAATCGCCAGAGTTCACCCGAGTTGAGCATTGCCTCTGTCAGGAGCCCCGTCTCTTCGTCATCCATGCCGCGACAACAGATCGCCATCAGCAGGGACGCGAGTTGCTCGATAGGTATCGTTGCCCGGCTGGCACCTTCGACGAAAGCTGCGATGTCGCTTTTTGTCAGTTTGCGACCATCTCTCTTGCGAGCAATGATCTCGACGAAGGACAAGGGTTAGCTCAGCTCCCTCAGGCGCTCGGTTGCCGGAAAGCGATACGGAGATTCGGGGAACTCGTCAACGAGTCGCTGGAAGGACTCGCGAGCCTTTTCTGTCTGCTGTTCTTGTTCGTAGAGGTTTCCGAGTTCGAATAGAGCCACGTCTTTTGGCAGACTCTGATCGACTCCAGCCACCATCGCCTGAAGCTCTGATGCCACCTGTTCGCCTTGACCGGAAAGTACACGCAACGTGATCAAGTTAAGCGTTGCCAGTTCTCCCAACGCATCCCGACGATGTGCATTGGCGAGGCTCAACAGGGATTCTCTCGCTTGTTCAACATCACCCCGTCCCATCCAGATGCGAGCGAGATAGAGTCGCGCCACATCGGCCTGATCGGTCCGACCGTATCGATCGATGACCTCTTGGAACTGCGTTTCCGCACTCGCGGTGTCGCTGGTTGGGGTGTCGCCCCCCTGCTCCATCGTTCCTTCATAACTCGCGATGGCATCCCGAAGGAGGTACGATGCATCCTCTGCCCGATTACCCATCCATCCCGAGATAAGCCACCATCCGAGAATGACGACTATCAGCCCGCCGACACCGGCGACGATTGGACGCCAGTTGTCGGACGCCTTCTGAATGATACTGTCAACGGTTGTGACGAACTCATCCTGCTTGAGCTGCTTCCTGGTGATCCTGCGACCCATTGTTGAACCTCCTCGGGGACCCATGCGCGGTCGTCTCGCGACCTTCGTTAGCACCTCGCGCTCGCCACGGTGTTCTGCGTCCATATTTCGCAGCACGCGCCGCAATCCCCGACGTACGGGGACCAACTCTAGGTCGGGTCGCGACCACTGTCAATGGCAGGCTTGCCAGCCCATCTTCTAATCCTTCGCCAGCTGAGCATCCATGACGCCCAGGCATGGCCCACCAGAGCTCCAAACAGAACATCGGAAGGGAAGTGCTGGTGCTTGACGATTCGATTTAATCCGGTCGCCGTTGCTACTGTATAGAAGGCGACATGCGCCGTTGGGTAGAAGGCCGAAAGACAGGTCGCTGAGGCAAACGCTGTCAGCGTATGACCCGACGGAAACGATCGAAACGGTGCCTCCCGGAGTCCGTGTGACGGGCCGTTAAAGGCGATCCGCTCCTGGCCCGGAGTCTGATCTAGATGCGACGGTCGCTCGCGTCCAGCAACGACCTTGATGCCGAGGCCGAGGAGTGAGGAACACGAAACTACGACAAGGAACGCGATCGCGCGACGACGATGATTGCGATCGAGCACCGCAATGACCACAGCAATGAGAGCCGTTCCAATCCCAGAGGCAAAAGCCTTCGCAGCCGTGAACAACTCCCGCACCTCTCCCGACTGCTCCCAGAACAGAATTGCCCGAAGTGGTTCGTAGACAGATCGATCGACCGCGAAGGCAAGACCTGTGACGACAATGCCGATCGCCAACTTGGCAGCCATCGACCATGTGGATCGAGGCCTGTTCATCTCATCTGGCCTTCATTTGACATCTCACGCAGCATACACACTTCATCCAACCGCCCACGCGACAGATCTATCCCGGAAACTCTACCAACGATCGTCAGACGACGATTCGGGAGCGACGCTTTGAGAGAATCCAAGTCACGAGTTCGAGACATCAAGAGCTTTGACGATGTCGACCCTAGAATCTCATCCAATGTGCCCTTATCGCGAACCACCTTGGTATCGAGCGGGAGGTAGAACAATACCTCTTCATAACGGAGTTTGAAGACCACGACCCGCTCGCCCGCAGCCTTGAGTTCCTGCGCCAATTGAGCTGCCTGTGGCCCGACGAATGCCGCGCCGAGTCTCGGTAGAAACGCACTGAACAACAGAAGCAGATGCGCCACAGTTGCAGCCATCAGGACCACGAACACCTCTCTCTTACGTCTCCAACCGAGCCAGGACCAAAGCAGAACGCTTCCGACCAGGAACACTGCCGAAAGCCAGCCAACTGGCTCAACTACTATTTGGTCAAACCGGGATGCAACACCAGGCTCGACCACTGCCACGAAAACTCCACCAAAGACCATAATTGCGCCAGAGACCCGCCGCAGTCCAACTGCCACACGATCCGGCCTCATGAGCCAAGCCACGACGAGAAGTATCCCCGCCGGATACGCAGGCATCCAGTAGTGGACGAGCTTGGTTCCCATAAGCTCAAGCACAACAAGAGGACCAACCAGCCATGCCGCGAGAAACAGCATCGACCCTCGGTCTCTCACTTCACGCCGAAAAACGCCAAGTGCGGGAACGAGCAACCCGAACCAAGGGAAAGCAACAACAATCGCGGTGAGTGGATAGAAAAGAGGGAACCCACTGTGTCCCTCCAAACTCGCTAGAGATCGTTCGATCACGTGGCGCCCAATGGCAACTCGAAGATACTCACCGTCGGTTGCCACATAGGCAGCGATCGCCCAGGGTGTAAGAACCACTATCGCGACGACCATACCCGTCAAAGGGCGTGCCCGCCGCAGGGCATCCCTGCACCGTGGATCACGCCATACCTCGACGCAGGCCAAAATCAAGGGTACCGCCAGAACCCACAATCCCAGGCCCGCAATCCCAGCCAGAAACAGCCCCAGACTGCACCATATCTGCCACGTAGGCCAGGACCGTGAGAAGGCCCACAACGCCCCGAGGGTGCTGATCGCTATCATCGGTCCAACCGGTCCTTTGGCCAGCACTGAAAATGCAAGGCCAAACCACAGCACAAGAGCGGTCCTGAAGCCACCATCGCCATCGAGGATCCGCCACAGTGCGAGCATCGCAAGCGTGGTCGGCAACATCATCACTAGGTCCGCCGTGCACGCCCTCGCTTGCACCTGGAATACGGGAGTCGCCACAAGCGCGAGCCCAGCCAACCATCCCGCTCCAGGTCCCCAACGGCGCCGAGCTGTCCACGCAAGACATCCCGCGAGTACCGCCGCAGCGACGTTCGAGGGCAACCGTGCGGCACGCTCATTAACGCCCAGTATTCGATACGATGCTGCAGTTAACCAGTAGATCAGTATCGGCTTGTCGTAGCGATTGGCCCCGCCGAATGTCGGCACCACCATGTCGCCCCTAGCAAGCATCTCCCGCGTCGCCTGTGCAAAACGCGCCTCATCACCATTGATGATCGGGATCCGCGATTGACCCGGAAGAAACACTGCCAAAGCACATAGGGCGACCAACAGAGACTCTGAAACGGGCCGTCCGATGAACCTCGACATTCGCAATAGGCTCGATGGCTGCCGATCAAAGGACATCAGTCACCCAATATCAGGGGACGACGTGTCTTCTTCTTCATCGAGCGATTTCGATCCTCGTCCTAGCGCGTCAAGTCGAGTATGAAGTGCAACAGCAGTCGTCTCGACCACGCTGAACCGCTGGCTCGCGTTGTGCAAATGCTTGCCCAAGACCGTGAGATCCTCACGCAGTCTTCCGAACTCGACTTCAGCTGCCTCGAGCTCCTGCACCACCTCGCGCGCCCGCGAATCAACCTTGAGACCGCGCACTCCGGCCGCAATGAGACTGAGAAAGGCAAACAGAGTCGCCGGTGAAACTGGTAGCACGCGCTTCTTGAACCCGTATTCGAAGCTTTCTTGCGACAGCACGTGAGCAAACACAGCCTCAGCGGGTATGAACATCAGAGCAAAGTCCAACGTCCCCTCGCCGGGTCGGATATAGCGCTGTGCAATTTCATCAATCCTCAATTTTATGGTGCGACCGAACTCACGACGAGCGGTCTTCTCCTCGTCTTCGGTCGCTGCTTCCGACAACCGCAAAAAAGCCTCTAGTGGGAATTTCGCATCAACTGAGAGCATCCGATCGCCGAGTCGAATGATGGCATCAACCGTGCGACCATCCGGAAATCGGTGCTGCGTGTCCCACAGTGCGTGCGGCAGAACCTGCGTCAGAAGGGCTTCAAGCGTCTGTTCTCCCATGAGCCCTCGCAGCTTCGGTACGCGCAAAATCTTGCCGATCTCTTCCACACCCTGCGCCAGGGTTTCCAAACGCGTCGCCAGCTCTGACATGCGGCCGATTCCGCCTTGTACCTTGCCAAAAACCTCAGTCGCACCTGAGAGGTTCATCCCCAACACACGATGTGACTCCCTGAGCTGCGTATTGAGGGAATCAGTCACTGTCTTGAGTTCCTGGCTAACTTGTCGTTGAACTGCCTCTCCAGTCACCGCCTGTCCTGCCGTGACCTGCTGGGAGAACTCAGCAAGGCGGGTCTGTATCTGGTCCATGTTTTGGGAGATCTGGCCACTGAGCCAGCGCAGAGACTCGGCCTGCGCCTCGTTGACTCTGGCTGCGGCGCGCTCACTCTCGCGCCGTACTAGCACAATAGCGCCGATCACTGCGATCACCACCGCCGCAGCCGCGGCGAACATCGGCATCCAATCGACGTACGACATGTCAGTTTTCTTCGAACATCGCCAAGCCACCGATACGTTGGGATGCGTCTTCCGCGAGGTTCCTGGCGGCGTTATTTGCCGTGTCCTGGGTTTGGTCTAAACCGAGTGGAGTGACCGAAACCCATCCCTCAGAAATCGCCAACGTGTCGCTGCCAGGATCCGGATTTGTCGATGGCTGCCACACGGTCTTGAACAACCGTGTGCCCTTGTCGTCCCCGACTTCCACGAATCGGTTCACTGCGTATGGACTGAGATCCATCCTCGTCAGACGATAGCCCCGTGCCGACTGTGAATCGACAGGAATGTTGACGTTGAGCAGGACTCCCTGAGGCAAACCCTGATTCTGCACGGCATCCACAAGGGGTTTCACCCATCGTGCTGCCTTCTCGAAGTCCGGCTGCGGCTTCTCCCAGTCGAGCTGGAGTGAGAAAGCAATCGCCGGGACACCACTCATCACCGCCTCACGGGCGGCTCCAACCGTTCCTGAAATCCACGCCGACCTGCCCAGATTCTCGCCCTTGTTGATTCCTGACAGAACCAGTGCCGGTGGATCGTCCTCAAGCAACGCAGTCAAGCCAAGCAACACAGTGCTGGCCGGTGTAGCGTCAACCGTCCACGCAGAGAACCCGGCCAAAGGTGCATGAGAAATCACCTGGACATTGCGTCTGAACACCAGCGCATGACCAACACCGCTCTGCTGTTCGGCCGGGGCAACGACCGTGACACGATATGCCGGATCTCCTGCCAGGACCTGTGCGACAGCCAGCAGGCCCGGAGAGTCGATGCCATCGTCGTTCGTCAGCATGATGTGAACCGTCGAATCCGAGACCACCGGCGAAGCGCAGCCAACGGCCAGACCAGCGAGTAAAACTGCCGTCCATCGCGTCACTCTCATACCGGGCTCCTTAGCACCCACGTGGGGTAGTTGCGAGTGTAGCCGACATCCGAAGGGACCGACAGTGAGGTTTCTCCAAACCGGGTCCGGGTCCGGGTCCGGGTCCGGGAACACTCGCGTCGTCAGAGCTCGGAGTCAAGGTCCAACGGGGAGGCACTCACGTCGCAGTCTGACTCTGTCACTGAATCTGCCTCTGTCTCTGCCCCTGCTCCTGCCTCGGTCTCGGAATCGGGGACGGGGACGGGATCAACTGCGGTGCAACATGGTCACTCCTGGTTGTTCAGTATTAAGCAACGAGTAGCCGGAAAGGTAGACGGTGACCATGCATCAACCGCTCGACGTTGACTCAACTGCCCTCGAAGCCGCAAGCGTTGCCATTGCACTTGTTCGCGGAGTGCCGGCTTCTTTGAGATCCATGGCGATTGATTCATCGCCAATAGACAGAGCATCGCGTCAGTGCAGTCCTCACGCAAAATCTACCGCTCGGCGGCACGTGTCCAGGCTTTGCTGGTTTTGAGGTGCAACATCACCGAAACGAGTCAACACTTTGAATCCTTAAAACCACAAGCCTGGCAATGCACGGGTGGCGCCTTTGGAGAATCTACCCTTCCCCTACCCTTGGCGCCTAAATCATCGGCCCTCTAGCGCCTCAACAAAACTTACCCCCGCGGCGGCGGAGTCATCCCAAACGACAACCTCACGTATCGCTCGGTCCGGCGCTGGAAGTCTGCAAGTTCCTCATCGTCTTGATTCACGAGCAGACCATGGCGAATCAGATTGGGGTTTTGGCAGAACCCGCTGAGTGGGACGCCCGCGACACCGGTTGCGAGGTAGAACCCAACGGTTGGGGGGACGCCCTGCTGTTCGGCAAACTCAACACACTTGTCCGACAACCTAACGATGCCGTACATCGATCCATCCCAGTCGAAGCTCTCCGCATCCGGCAACACCGGTTGATGGTCGTCAAGGAGTTCGCCATGGCGATCGAAAATCTGCCGCAGCAGCAACTGACGTCGCCTTTGGAGGTGGGCTCCGATTCTGTGCTGAAGGCGGACGCGGGTGTCGATAAGATCCTCATCTCCGGTGAGGAACGGCGCCAACATGGACATGATCACGGCTTGAACTGCGTTCGAAGGTCCTGCCAAGACATTCTGAGAATAGCGGTTGATTCCGGCTGCAAACCGTTCTGACCGCGTCATCAGTGCCCCGGCCCGAAGCCCGGTCACACCATGGCTCTTGGACAAGCTGTCGACGATGATGACGGACTCTGCGAAGCGAGGATCCTCGTTGTACCAACTGAGCATGTCCTTTTGGTCCGGATGCAGTCGAACATACACCGCATCAAGGATGATTCCGGCCTCGGGCCATCGATCCAGGACAGCGTGCAGCGTAGCAGCGAGCTGCTGCGGCGACGTCGTTCTCCCAGTCGGATTGTTGATCGGCATGAGATATATGCCATCGATTTCTGTATTGTCAGGAATCTCGGCGATCGCCTCTGGCGATGGATCGAGATCTGTTGATTTCGGAGAGAGCAGATAGGCGCGCATGCCAGCCAGAGCGAGCTGATCCATCGGACACGTAAAGGTTGGGATTGGCACAAGGATGGTCGGAGGCTTACCATCCAGCATACGCTCCCGACGAGCCTCGGCAACACTGGTGAATGCCACCGACACCGCCTGGTTGCCACCATGAAAAATGTATGTCTGCGGCGGCAACCCGTCGTTAGAAAATGCGATCCCAGTCTGTCGCTCCCACATTGCGCTCCACGCGCGAGTCACTGCCGGATAGCCAACCGAATCGAGGTTGTATCCCATCGGATGGGCGGCCAACTGAGGCAGCCAGGCTGGGATGCTCTGGAACGCATCGGTAAGAAGCTCTCCCCAGTCTTGGCGCAGCGTTGGGTCTTCTGGGAGGTCGGGTGGGACTGTGCGCCAGTCAACGTCTCCGATCGCCGATGCCATGTCGGCGTAGCCCAAAGCCTGCATACGACTGGCAGTGCGGCTCATCAACCGAATCGGAGCGCTGGCGAAGGTCTCCTTGTAGCTTTCGTAGACCTGCATCCTGACTTCTTGCTCGTTACCCGTCGAATTACGCGCCATTCGTCCTCCCGGAAAGTTTTCAATGGCTCGCCGCTCACACTCCAAGAGCGATCAATTCCCGTGCGGCGAACCTCAGATTACGCTCGACACAGGCCCCGAAAGACCCGCACGCCTGTCGGCGTCACATGGTACTGCGCACCCTGGCAACGAACAAGGACTGCTTGACACCATCCAGCTCCGATGGAAAGATGAATGAGCGTTCATTCACTCTCCGGAGGACAAATGCCAGACAGCGAGAAGGCGCGTATTCTATCCCCACGAGAACGCAAGCGAGAGAGAATCCTGCGCGCGGCGATCGAAGTTTTTGCTACCAAGGGGTACTTCGCTTCGCGCATGACCGATGTCGCCGCTCAAGCAGAGGTGGCGGACGGGACTCTCTATCTCTACTTCGAAGGTAAGGAACACCTCCTTATGAGCATCTTTGACGATGTTCTGAGTCGCTTCATAGATCGTTTGAAACACGAAATATCAGAACTGGAAGATCCTGTCGAGAAACTCCGAATGATGATTCGACTCCACCTGGAGACGCTCGGCAGAGATCGCTCCTTGGCGCATGTCCTCCAAATCGAAACGCGCCAGTCCCGTCGATTCATGAGCCTCTTCACGCGTGGTAGACTGGGCGAGTATCTGAGTATACTTCGTCAAATTATTGAAGAGGGGCAGGATTTGGGAAGGTTTCGCAGGGACATTAGTCCAGGCCTTGCCACGGATCTCGTATTCGGCGCTACCGATGAGCTGGTCACGAGTTGGTTGCTCACTGATGACGGCAGCGACCTGACTCGTCATTTGACGCCTCTGACCACACTCCTATCGGAAGGCCTTGTGCCCTGTCACTACCACGAAGGAGCCGAAGGATGAGTGTCAATACCGTACTCGACCTTTATCGCCAGGAAACTGAGAACTCTCGGGATGCTCACTACTTCCACTACTTCCCGGGTGGCGTCCGAAGCTACTCTACTCTGGAGTACCTTGAACGCACGGCTGGTCTCGCGGCCGGTCTGGAGAAACTCGGCGTAGGGCCTGGCGCCAGAGTCATGATTCTCTCCGACAATAGACCGGAATGGCACATGGCCGATCTCGCCACGATTGATCTTGGCGCAGCTGACGTCCCGATCTATGGAACGCTCACCCCGACTCAGATCGCGTACCAGGCGAAAGATTCTGGAGCGATGGCGGCGATCGTCGAGAATCGCGAACAAATGTCCAAATTCATCGAGGTCAAAGACCAGTGCCCAGACCTGAAGCACCTGATCCAGATCGAAGGCGAGACTGAAGCCGGAGTCATGACATTGGACGAGGTCGTGGATTCGGGCTCAACCAGCGACGCTATAGATGTGTTTTGGCAGCGAGCAGAGCGAGTCAAGGCAGACGACCTACTGACCCTAATCTACACCTCTGGAACAACCGGCAATCCCAAAGGCGTGACCCTCACCCACTCGAACCTCGTCAACAACACATTGCCGGCAGCAACTCGCGCTCCAGTCGGCCCTGATGACCTGGGCCTCGAATTCTTGCCTCTATGCCATGTATTCGAACGCATGGTCGGCTATCTCTTCATGCACAAAGGTCTTACCAAGGCCTACTGCTCGGTGTATTTCGTGGGTGATCTGATAGCAGAGATTCAACCGACGGTTTTTGCCGGAGTCCCACGCTTCTACGAAAAAGTCTTCGACAAGATCATGGACAAGGTCGGCGGCGCTCCTCCGGTCCGTCAAGCATTGTTCAGATGGGCAAAGGACATTGGCGAACGTTCCATCCCGCACTTGCTGAACGACACCAAACCGAGCGGTCTCCTCGGCATCCAACACGGCCTCGCCGACAAGATCGTTCTATCGAAGGTTCGGATGGGACTTGGCGGCAAAGTGAGGTTCTGCATCTCCGGCGGTGCTCCTTTGCCAACTTTCGTCAACGAGTTCTTCCACTCCATCGGTGTTCGGATTCTCGAGGGCTACGGCCTCACCGAAACGTCACCTGTGATAGCAGTCAACGGTGCCGATCCCGGCATGACTCGTCTTGGAACGGTCGGCAAACCCGTCAACAACGTTGAGGTCAAGATCGCCGAAGATGGCGAGATTCTCACCAAAGGCCCAAACGTCATGAAGGGTTATTGGAACCTCCCAGAAAAGACCGCTGAGGTCTTCGACGAAGACGGTTGGTTCCTGACTGGCGATATTGGCGAGATCGACGTAGATGGATTCCTTCGCATCACGGACCGAAAGAAAGACCTGCTTGTGACGGCTGGCGGAAAGAATATCGCCCCTCAACCGATCGAGAACGAGCTCAAGCGATCGCCTCTCGTCGACAACGCCCTCTTGGTGGGAGACGGCAAACCGTATGTCGTCGCTCTGATCTCCCCGAACACAGAAGAACTCGAAAAGTGGGCAAAGAAAAACAACATCGAGTACACCTCGATGGAGGAGCTCACGAGGAACGAAACACTCCACAAAGCCTACGCGGAGGTCATCGAGACCACATCGGCTCCACTGGCACGCTACGAACAGATCAAGAAGTTCGAAGTTCTGCCGGCAATGCTGTCGATAGAGGGCGGTCACCTGACACCAACTCTGAAGGTCAAGCGCAGAGTTGTAGAGAAGGAATACGCCAGTTTGATCGAGGAGCTGTACGAAGGGTAGGAGGCGG
>JAAESQ010000505.1 GCA_024229275.1 bacterium
GCCACCAAAGCAACACGCATGAGGGCCAACAGCACAGAGCCGAACATGCCGACCTCATGGAAGTTCGGCGGAGGAGGATAGAGCTCCTCAGGAGTGATACGCTGCGCGATTCTGAGATTCGTTTGATAGGTGATAATCATCCGTGCGTTGAGCGCAAGCAGGAGGGCGACCAGTGGCGACACATTCGCAAACCCAACAACAAAGTGTAGTAAGACTGGGCCACAGAAGGCTGCAGATGAATACGCCCATATTCCAGAGGTAACTCTTCAGCCATCCGCAACGGTTTCCATCGAGAAAATGTTAAGATAGGTAGACTTGCGCCCTGGGTTTCGCTCTGGTATGTCATAGCGTATGAAGCCAGGGACGGCGACAACGTTGAGGGCGATCATCGACGCCGCGCTCGGTGGGCGGCTTGATGAGGCCCTGGCGCGGGAGCTGCACGGGCTTGGCCCCGAGGCCGTGGCGTTGGCCATGCTGTCGATGAGCCGGCACATCGCCGGGCTCGAAGGGAGAGGTGGCGACGCTCAACCATCTCCATCGACGCCATCGGGTATGGTGCCGGTCTACACGAAACGCAACCGATCCAAGCGGGGCAAGAAGCCCGGTGCTCAGTCAGGGCATCCGGGTGTTCGCCGCGAGCGTCCCGTCAAGATCGACAATCATGAGACGCATCGCCTGAACTGTTGCCCGCATTGTCGTAGCGCGCTGCAACGTTGTGACCGGACGCGCACACGGCTGATCGAAGACATCCCCGAAGTAATCGAGCCGGTGGTCACCGAGCACACGATCCACCGCGACTACTGTCCGCACTGCAAGAAGCATGTCGAGCCGGTGGTGCCTGACGCCATGCCCAAAGCTGCGCTCGGTCATCAGGTGATTGCCCTGACCAGCTGGTTCCACTACGGACTCGGCCTCACGATCGATCAGATCGTTGATATTCTGGGCTATCACCTGCAAACGAAGCTGACGCCGGGCGGCTTGGTCGACGCCTGGCGTCGCTTGGCCGAGGTACTCGACGGCTGGCACCGGCAAATCGGCGAAGAGGCCAAGGCTTCCGCCCATCTCCACGGTGATGAAACCGGCTGGCGGGTTAATGGTCGGACCTATTGGCTGTGGTGTTTTACGAACGATCGGAACTGTTACTACATGATCGACCGCTCGCGCGGGAGTCCGGCGCTCCAGCAGTTTTTCACCGAGGCATTCGAGGGTGTGTTGATCACCGACTTCTGGTCGCCCTACGAATCGGTCTGCGCCGAGGATCGGCAATACTGCCTGGTCCACCTGTTGCGTGAACTGGAGAAGGTGGATCTGAAGAACGACTCAGCCGAGTGGAAGGCGTTTGCGAAGAAGCTACGGCGCCTGCTGTGCGACGGGATTCGGCTGCGCAAACGAAGCGACTTCTCGCCGGGTGCGTTTCCGTCTCTCGTCAGCCGGCTGAACGCCCGGCTGGCCGACCTCGCGGCGGTGGAGCCCATCGATGGCGACACGCGGCGGCTGACGAAGCGTCTTCGCAAGCACGCGGAGTACCTCTTCACATTCCTCGATTACGACCACGTGCCGTTCGAGAACAACTTCGCGGAGCGTCAGATTCGCCCGGCCGTGATCCTGCGTAAGAACGGCCAATCGAATCGATCAGATCAGGGTGCTGCCACGCAAGCCGTCTTGATGAGTGTCTACCGCACGCTGCGCGTTCGCGGCCTCGATCCCACCAAGACCATCGCCGACGGCCTCAAGACCTACCTGACCACCGGCCAACTGCCACCACTACCAGCCTGACTCATTGCACGTGGCTGAAGAGTTACGAGTTTCGAACGTATCCCTCGGCGCCCCTCCTGACGCCATGCATCCCCTTCCGGCTGCTCGCGCCACGAGCAGCCCGCAACCTACCGGCACGGGCAATCGCTCACGCATGCGAGGTCTCCGGCGAATGCCTCCAACACACACACGATGTCCGGCAGGCCAACGTTCCCGTCGCCGCCACATGGATCCACGTCCGGATGACACAGATCCGCATTCGGATAACACTCAGTCCACGAAGCCCCCTGAGCGAACGCATTCAGCACGTATACGATGTCTGGTAGCGCCACCTGCGCACCGCACCCACTCACGGGAGTTCCCGGCCCCGGTGGACACGTGGGCAGATTATCGTCGGTGACATCGCCGAATGGGTGCGGCGTGTCGCAGATGTCGCAGACATCGCCGATGCCGTCTCCATCTGTATCCTCTTGATCAGGGTTCCAATCGTCTGGGCAGTTGTCGCAGCGAGTGCCTACGAAATCACCGTCCACATCACTCTGGCCGGGATTGGCCGTCGTCGGGCATGTGTCCAATGAGTCGGGTACACCGTCGCGGTCCGCATCATAATCGATCGTCCGATCGGGATCGTACGGATAATGGTCTTGCGGGTCCCGCGCTCCATCACCGTCAGAGTCCGGCTCCTGAGTCAACCACGGAACGGCAGCGCCACGCGCGTCGCCACAGTCGTTCGGCGTGGCGATGTCCAGCTCAAAGATCCAAGCGCAGGGGTTGCTTGTCACGGTCGGGTGGAAGCTCAAGTACCTCATCCTGAGCGTCGAACTCGTGACCGGCGCGAATCGAACCGCCGCGACGCGCGTCGCTGGAAACGTTACCTGGATGGTGGTTTCCTCGGGTGTCGATGCGTCGAACGTCAGCTCGGCGTTCTGTATGTACGCCGTGGCTTTGCCAGGACTGACCACCGAAGCTTGAATAACACGATCACCACCTTGCGTCAGCTCGACGGTGTCGAAATGATAGGCC
>JAAESQ010000506.1 GCA_024229275.1 bacterium
CGAGGAGAACATCGCCTGGCTGGTCGAACACCACTATCGGTATCTCGTCGTCAGTCGCAAGCGCCACCGTGAATTCAATCCCGATGAAGCGGTGCTGGTCAAAGCCGATGGTGATTTACGCGTCCAGGCGCAACGGATGATTAATGCCGACACCGGTGAGGTGGAGCTCTATTGCCATTCTTCGCAACGCGAGAAAAAAGAGCAAGGTATTGCCGAGCTCTTTGCCAAGCGCTTCGAGGATGCTTTGGAAAAGCTTGCCGGCGGTCTGCATAAGAAAGGAACGGTCAAGCGCTATGACAAGGTCCTGGAGCGCTTAGGGCGCTTGAAGCAGAAGTATTCACGCGCCGCGCAGTACTACGAGGTCACCGTTGAGCAGGATCCAGTCAGTGGCAAGGCAACGGCGCTGCGTTGGCGGCGCCACAAGCCCATCGATGACACCTTGCCCGGGGTCTATTGCCTGCGCACCAATCAAGACCAATGGGATGAGGCCACGCTGTGGCGCACCTATACCATGCTCACCGACCTGGAGGCGGTCTTCCGCTGCCTCAAATCCGAGCTCGGGCTGCGCCCGATCTTCCATCGCAAGACCGATCGGGTGAGCGGGCATCTGTTCATCTCCGTGCTCGCCTACCATCTGGTGCACACGATCCGCTTCCAGCTCAAGGCCGCCGGGATCAACCCCGATCGGGCAGAGGTCGTAGCGCAAGGTTCCTTCATCGGAGAAAAAGGGGTCTCCCTCAAAACGAGTATAGCCATTAACGCAGGAGCGTCCCAC
>JAAESQ010000507.1 GCA_024229275.1 bacterium
AGTTCTGCGATGACTTCTGTGGGTTGTTCCATCAGCTCGCTAAAAAGATGAATCGGTTCGAGAGTGTCTCCGCCGGCATCGTCGATGCGCCGTGCTGTGGCATCGAACAAATCTCGGCTTGCCTGTGATCGGTGGAGTTCGCCTCCCTCGAATGGACGTCCACCTGATCCCAGGGTGCGCCGGAGCGCTCTGCGGATTGTGGTGCTGTCGACAGACCGACCTTCCAACTCGCGACGCAGAGCACGAACCTCAGAGGCAAGCTCGCGAGCGGCGTTGGCGTCAAGGCCGATCTCACCCACTTCGTCTACTGGAAGCTCCGAGAATTTAAGCAACGCAAGGCAGAATTGCTCGGGAGTAATTTCCTCGAATTGACCGGCGGCAGCCTCGCGGCCGGCCATCTGCCACACCAACTGAATCGACGCGGACACTCTCATTGTTGTGCCTCTCGAAGACTGATGTCTTGCATTGCCCAGAGTATCGCACGGTAGCCAAGTGAGGCGTGAATGAATCCGATGAAGTCATGTGGGTGTGGGTGCCTACGATCTTTGCAGGAGTAAGGATTGTCCGGTCAGTCTCCGACCGGTTGAAGAACAACCTTCATCCACTCGATTTCGCCCATCAGAATGCGTTTGGTGCGGTCGCTCCCTCCGCGACTGCTCATGTCTCCACTTCGTCCTCCACCTCGGCCGCCACCCA
>JAAESQ010000508.1 GCA_024229275.1 bacterium
AGCCAAAGCCTCGGTGGTGTTCACGCACCGCTTCGATACCAACGATCGTGCCTTCCTTCTCAGACGAAAGATACGTCACACGATCATCAATCACGAAGAGCTTGTCCACCATATCGAGATCGTAGGCATTCCACATTTCGACCCAGGGACTGACGATGCTCTCAGCGCTCCATCGATCGCCCGGCGTCTCAGCTCCAGTCACAGTCGCAATGAGACCCAAGAAGCAAGAAATCAATACTGTGGTAGCGCGCTTCCGTTTTTCGATTGACCATCGCATATCTCGTCTCCCTGGAGAGGATCAATAAGTCCAGCTTGTCTCTTTCGAACTGAACTCTAGCATCTCAGATACAAGACTACTGTCCAATCGAGAACCAGAACCTCAGGGAAACTAACTACTCAACCTCGACCCTCGTCACAGGACGTGACAGTTTGGTGGCTACACGCGCCAGCAGCAATACCGCCACAGCCGCAAGTCCCGCCACCAGGCCCCACCACAATCCTGGTGGACCGAGGCCGATGCCGAACCCGAGCCAAAGGCTTACTGGAATACCGACCAGCCAGAACCCAAGCACGTTGATGAGCATCGGTGCACGAGTGTCTCCCAGACCGCGTAGTACGCCAGCCGACGTCACCTGAAGTCCATCCACAATCTGAAAGACGCCGGCGATCGGTATCAGTGAAGCAGCGAGGATCCGCACATCTGGCATCGTTGTGTATGCCGCTGCCAAGAGTTGCGGTACGCCGAGAAACAGGCAAGCGGTTGTGGCCATAAAGCCTCCCCCACACGCCAGCCCAGCGCCAGCTGCGCGCCGAACGCCATCGTCGTCTGCTCTCCCTACTGCATGACCGACCCGCACAGCAGTGGCTGCTGAGACGCCGAGGGGAACCATAAAGGTCAGCGATGCCAGATTGATCGTCACCTGGTGAGCCGCCATTTCGAGGGTTCCGAGACCGCCCATCAGCAATGCAATGACTCCGAACGCGACAAACTCCAATTGCAGCTGTACTCCGATAGGAAAACCCAGTCGAAATGTTCTCCAAAGAGGTGCCAACCGCAACGCTTCACGATCGAGTGATTTCAGCACTGGTGCGAGTTCTCGCCGCGAAACCGCAATCAAAGTTAGAAACAGAATCGTTCTACTCGCCGTCGTCGCCCACGCAGAGCCGATTGGACCGAGGGCCGGCACCCCCCATAATCCGTGCACAAGAGTTATGTCAGCCACCAAATTGAACACATTGGCGACCACCATCGCTACGATGATAGGACGCATGCGTTCCATTGCCTGTAGTGTCTGACGAAGAACTACAAAACACAGAAAGGGCATCAATCCAGGGATGCAAATGTGGACATAGCCAGCAGCAAGCGGAATCACCTCCTGCGGCTGTCTCAGCAATCGAAGCATGGGTTCGGCGGTACTCAGAACCAACGCCGAGGGCACACACAGAGCCATGGCGATGACGAGCCCACGTTGAACTGCTCGCCGCACTGCGACTGAATCATCAGCGCCGATTCCCTGCGCGACGAGCGGATCGAGGGCCATGAGCGTTCCGAAGCCAAACGAAGAAATGGCCATCACAAGTAGATTCCCTAGGGCTACGGCAGCCAGGGCCGTGGCCGAGACGCGACCGACCACCATCGTATCGACGACACCCATCGCCATCATGCCAATCTGCGCAATCACCACCGGTACCGCCAGGCGAAGCATAGCGGCGATGTCGGCGTGGGTCGGGAGCTTGAACGTCCGCATTAGGGCTCGGAGCATAACAGGCATCTCGAAAGATCACGTACCTCTTGGAACTCTCACGCCATGAGTGCATCTCACTTCACAGCTTCGGGATCACCGGAGTAGAAACGGAGGATGAGAACATGGCTCGACAACCAAGACACCACGCCACCACTAAGGTCGCTGGATTGGCACTAGTTCTCCTGTTCGCGGCATCCACGCTACCGGCACTCGAAAGCAACGGATACTCGATCGAAGTCCTGGTCGGCGGCAGGCCTCTGACAGAGTACGCGGCTCGCAACACTTCCTATATCGAGGCGAGAAGGACTGCCGAGTACTCAATCCGAGTCCAGAACCACACGAATCGGCGCATCGCAGTAGCCCTTTCAGTGGATGGCCTGAACACAATCAACGCCCTGACCACTACCGCCGCCAAGGCCTCCAAGTGGGTTCTCAACCCATACCAGACGATCACCGTCGATGGCTGGCAGACTGGGTCTGACACGGCCCGCAAATTCTTCTTTGCCACCGAAGACAGCTCCTACGGTGCATGGCTTGACAACACAACCAACCTCGGCATCATTGAGGCAGTTGTCTTCCGTGAGAAACGCAAGTTGATTGCCCTGCGGGAACGGCGATCTGAACGCGGTTGCGACAAGGCATCTCCCTCCTCTCAAAGCGCAGTCGAAGGGGAATCAGCTCTGTCTGATGAAATTGCAGCGACGGGAATTGGTGACCAAATCGACAACCGAGTTGTCCGAGTTCAGATGAAAACTGAAAGCCGTCCAGTAGCCGATTTACGTCTCCGCTATGAGTACAGAGAGCAGCTCGTTGAGCTCGGTGTCCTCCATGATCGTAGACACCTCAACCGCAGAGAACGCGCCCGTGGATTTGCTGACTACGAGTATTCACCCGATCCATACAAAGGAAGATAGACGCTACCGAAACGGCGGCCGGACTCGAGAATGGGTTCGGCTGTCGTCTCGTGTGGTTCGGCGGGCTGCGCTACCCTGGAGCACATGAGAAACGCACAGAAGAACACTTGTCCGGTCCTTTCAACTCAGTCTCACTGCTCCCTAGTTATGGCCTTCATAGTGATGGCTGCAGTTTTTTTGCTGGCATCGCCGACCAACGCCCGGGCCCAATCAGCTCCACCGACAGGTTCCTATGTCTGGCTGGACGCAGATGGAGAACCCCTGCCTTTCCAATCGTTTGAAGAGATCATTGAGCATCTCAGCACAGCGGAAGTCGTGGAGCGAAAGCCAATTGGCATAGGAACTACCGGTGCCGAGAAGATCATCCTCGAAAAGGATGGAGTGAGGGTCCGTGCCGCCTTTCGCTGGGTCGACGAAGAACACCAAGGACCGTTCGAGGGTCTGCCGAGGGCTGTGCGAAGCGTACGGGATGCGGCAATTTTCGAATGCGCAGCCTACGAACTGAGTCAGGCACTGGGTCTTGAACGAGTTCCGCCTGCGATACAGCGTCGAATCGACCGGAGACAAGGCACCGTGCAGATCTGGCTCGAAGGAGGAAGAACCGAAACCGAGTATGCCGAGAACTCTCTTCAACCACCTGACATCCAGCAGTGGAACCTCCAGAAGCACCTCATTTTTGTCTTCGACGCCCTGGTTGCGAATATCGATCGCAACAAGGGCAACATCATGTTCGATCCGAATTGGCAGCTCTGGTTCATCGATCATACACGCGCATTCCCTCCAGTCCGGATTCTGCTGAACCCTGACTCTGTGAGCCGCTGCAGTCGCGACCTATGGCGTGCACTGCAAGACCTCGACGAAGACGTCATGCGACAGCGCCTCGCTCCCTACCTCAAAAAGCGAGAGATTGACATGCTGTTCAAAAGGCATGAACAACTGATCAAGCACATCGAAAAGCTCATCAAGAAGAACGGTGAGGAAACGGTCCTTTTCGACCTTTAGGCGAGTGAGGAAGCAAATTAGAAGACAAACGGACGAGACACCGCATCTGGGCTCGTCCGTCTATCAGCTTTCCCCTGACGTTCCTCTTCTATCGTCTAACTTCTCTCTTCTATCTTCTATCTTCTTCCCTCAATACGGCAATGCCGTTTCCGCCTTCTCCGGCTGCACCAAGCGGTGTTCTTCAGGCTGACTTCTGATCACCTCGCGCAACCACTCTCCCGGGTAGCCCCTTTCCGGGCTCATTCCTTCCACTGCGACGTAACCGTCGTTGTAGCGGGTCAACAGATGCTCGGCAAGGTCTCGCCAACGCCGCACAACTTCTTCGCCGTGGGTTACCGAATAGTCCGTGAGAAAGCGCTTGGCCAATTCTGGATCATCCTCCCAGAGTTCGGCAGCAACTCTCTCCACCGCAGGCTGAATCGCCATAAAATGACCCTCTATGTCTCGCTGAACCTCGAGGATCTCAGGCGCCATGTAGGAGAACTTGAGGTTGGCCAAATTCGCTACCATGTTGAAGACCCACCACGCAGAGTCTTGGCTAAACCGGCTCAATGCACCGACGGTATAGCTCGGTGGCACACGGTCAATTCCAGCGTAGAGAGGGACATAGCACGTGGTGAAGGTATCGTCCATCCCATACCAGTAGACACCTCCGATTGCGTCAGGCAGCCATGCACGAGATTGTGAGACGAAAGAAAATCCCGTCTGCTGGGTGGAAATGGGTCGCTCCCACGAGTATTTCTCGCCATCGACTTCCCACGCGATCGGGCGCCATCGATTGGGAGTTGAATAGGGACCCGCCGCAAGGCCGACGGTCATGTCATACGGTGTATCTTCATAGTGGTCTCGCATTAACGCCATTACGTCGGTAACAGAGAGCTTCTTGTCCGGCTTGATCCACAGTGGGTACGGCTCGGCGTCCACTTCGCCACGGTGATAAGCGGGGTCCAATTCGGCGTCAATGGACGGTGCGGCCCTTCGAAAAATCGACCACACTCGGGTCGATGTGTAGCGCCGAGACTGCACAGTGGGCTCATCGTACGCTGCAGCAAAATCAAAAGGCCTGCCATCTCGAGGATCCCAGTAGCCCTGGTTGACCGCAAAATCGATGACATCGGGTGAGTACAGGCAGTTCTCTGGATCGTCCAGCGGGAACTCTCGAATGCGGATGCCGTTCGCGTAGGCAGACATGTAGCCGTCCGGAACTCGCATGGCTACCCAAATCGCACCGGTTCGTCCCGGTCCCTTTCCCGTCATTTCGAGCAACCAGACTTCGTCCGGATCAGCGATGGCAAAACTCTCAGCCGTCGAACGGTAGCCATGTTCCGCAACTAGCGTTGTCATAACCTCAATCGCCTCACGCGCGGTTCGAGATCGCTCCAAGGCCAGTTGCATGAGATTCCAATAGTGAATCAATCCCTCGGGATCGCGCAGTTCCTCTCGTCCAGTGGTCGTAGTTTCGGCAATGGCCAGTTGATGCTCATTCATGAGGCCAACCACTGCGTAGGTGTGCTCGACTTGGGGGATTTCTCCTGGCTTCTCGTCACCAAACGAACGCACTTCTAGCATTGTTCCGGGCGCATGATCCTTTGCCGCCTTGTTTCTCAGGTGCGGGTGAAAACGACCATCGCAGGCATACGTGATGATTGAGGAACCATCGGCAGACGCGCCCTTGGTGACCAGAATGTTTGTGCAGGCTTGAGTGATCGGTGTCGCCGAAAGAAGGACGGCGAAGACTGTGCAGATCGCTGCCAGATGCTTGGAGTTGAAAACCATAGAACCCTCCTGGGGGCGATGGTACCACCGACACGAACGGGTCCAGCGGAGCCCAAAACTGGGGATCGATCCTGCGCGCTGTTACTATGTTGCGGAGCCTGGCTCACGACATCAATCTTCGCACTGGAAGGGGTCGACATGGACGCAACGCGCCCGCTCAATATTCTGGTTCCCACCGATTTCTCGGCTGACTCCGAACATGCCCTTCGCTACGCTGCAAGCCTTGGCGAGCGCTTCGGTGCCAACCTCCATCTGCTGCATGTGATCACCCTACACAAGTTTGAAGGTCCGATGGATGCAAAGGACCTCCCAGGTATGGAACCTCTCCTCCAAGCTGCCGACACAGCTGCGCGCACGCAACTCGACGCCGGAGCGACCCACGGCGGCGAGGCTGAGGCACGCGTGGTCAAGGTGGTCGAACGTGGCGTCAACGCCTGGGATCCGATCATCGAGTACGCTCGCAGAGAACCAATCGATCTGGTTGTCATTGCCAGACGCAGCGGTTCTGCTCTGAGCCGTTTCCTTCTCGGATCGGTCACAGAACGCGTTCTCCGCTTTGCTCCGTGCCCGGTCCTTCTCGTCGAGAAGGGCGATCGCGATTTCGTCGATCCCAAGACAATGGCGACTCGTCTGGAGAAGGTCGTCGTGGGAGACGACCTGACTGACAAGACCAGCGCGGCAATGCGAACTGCGGCAACTTGGCTTACGCCTTATCGGCCTGAGATGCATCTTGTCCACGCGATCGAGATTGAGGTGCCCGCGCCTTACGTCATGGGCGGCGTCAAATCTGTTTTCACTCTTGATCCTACGTTGAAGGACCGAGTCACTTCGCTCCTTCAGTCTCGCTCCTCCGAGGCGATACCTGACGGCTGGTCGATCGTTACGGGGGTCCGCGAAGGCAAGGCGCACAAGGTTCTCTCGGACTATGCTGCAGATGTGAAAGCCGATCTTCTAGTTGTGGCAGGAGAATCGCGTATCGACCTGGCTGAGCGTGTGCTCGGTGGTGCTGTGGAACGTATCGCGAGACACGCTCCATGTCCGATGCTGATGATATAACCAGAGCACACCCGCCTGAATGAGACGCCCTACAGCTTCATCTCAGTCGGGCTGTCTCTTCTCTTCGAGCATTGTCCACCGAAGATAGAGGCCGTCGACTTTCTCCTTGGCCGACTGATGCGCCAGGAAAGCACTTTGTGCTCGATCTGCGTCGGAGGCGACCGCGGGAGCCTCCAAAGCAGCAGATGCTTCCTCCAGCTCAGCTTCCGCATCGAGAATCGCCTGCTCGATTCCAGCGAACTCCTTTTTTTCGAGGTACGTGAGTCCACCACTTTTCTTGGTCCGAGTTCCAGCGGATCGTCCCTTCGTCTTCGGCCCTCGCTTTTTCCCTGCTGGACTCCACGCTTCCTGCCACTGAGCAGCATCGGCAAAAAAGGTTGCTTGTCCATCACCTGTCAGCCCAACCAAAACACCTGCAACACGATCCAGCAACATGCGGTCGTGAGTCACCAAGACCAATGCGCCCGGAAAGTCGAGCAGACTTTCCTCGAGCACCTCGAGAGTCGGTATGTCAAGGTCGTTGGTCGGCTTGTCGAGCAATAAAACGTCCGCAGGGAGCAGCATCATGCGGGCGATATGCACACGAGCTCGTTCACCGCCAGAGAGCTCCGACACGGGCAGATCGAGTTGATCGACTCGAAACTGAAACCTCTTTGCCCAAGTCACAACATGAATTTCACGGTCACGATAGACCACGGTGTCGACGTCTCCTGCGAGAGCTTCCCGCAGGCTGATTCCAGGTTCGATCTGCTCCCTGTTTTGGTCGAAATACACGACTTTCAGATTCTGTGCTCGCTTCAGCCAACCTCTGTCGGGTTCGATCTCACCTGCTAACAGCCGTAGAAGCGTGCTCTTGCCACTGCCGTTGGCGCCGACAATCCCGAGCTTGAGTTTGGGTTGAAGGATGAGATCGAGTTCTGAAAAGAGGTTTCGATCGCCGACAGCCTTAGCTATTCCTCCAGCCACCAGCAGTCGTTTGGTCTTGCGTCCCGATCCAAACATCTCGATTCCGGCCTGTTGCCCGGGTTCATTCGCCTTCATCTCGGCGAGCTCCTCCTGCAATCTTTCGGCCCCTTGAACGCGAGATTGCGCCTTGGTTGTTCGAGCCTTTGACCCCCTGCTGAGCCACTCAAGCTCTCGTCTGACTCGATTGGCAAGACTCTCCTGATACTGGGCGCGCGCAGCGAGAAACTCCTCTCTTCTGACCAGAAACTTCGAGTAGGTTCCCTCTGCAGCAAAGAAACCGCCCGGATAGCGTGGCGCTACTTCGAAGATGCGTCCAGCAACCTGCTCGAGAAAGGTCCGATCGTGGCTGATGATCAGATTTGTCACCTTGCTCGAAACAAGGAGCTTCTCGAGCCACAGAATACCTTGCAGGTCCAGGTGATTCGTCGGCTCGTCGAGCATCAGAACGTCTGGGTCACAGGCCAGAGCTGAAGCGATCGCCAACCTCTTTCGCCAACCGCCAGAGAGTTCTCCCGCCTTCTGCTCGCTATCGACAAAACCCATGCGGCTGATGACGGTACTGACGCGAACTAGGCGCTCTGTCTCGTCCTCGACTCGAGTACCAACGTTTTGCGCCGCCTCTGAGGCGACAATGTCCACCACGCTCTTGTTAGGATCGAAGGTATTCTCCTGAGGCACATAAGCGACGCGCAGGTCTTTGCGCCGCTGTATCGTTCCGCTTTCAGGAGTTTCAACTCCCGCAAGTAAGCTGAGAAGCGTAGTTTTTCCAGACCCGTTGGGGCCGATGATCCCAATACGATCCTGCTCGCCAACTGTCAAGCTAACGCCCTCAAAGAGCGTCCGCGTACCGTATGAGAACGTCAGGTCTCGCGCGCTGATCAGAGGAACCATGTATTCACATCCATCGAGGTCGTCACTCCACTAGCTGTCGGCGGTCAGTATAAACAACAAAGAAATGGCGCTGACACCGAATCTGGTGTAAAACCCACACCATGGTGAGACCATGGCACACTATCGACCGGATTGAGACATCAGAAGGAACGATGAGCCTGATGCATCAGGAGGGCGGCGATTTCATCATCAGGATGGAACACTACATCCTGATGAGCAGCCGTTACTACCTCACGGAGCAGGCACTCGCCCAAAGCACCTGCGCAGCTCTCAGCAACACAGCAGATCCCGTCATCCTCATCGGCGGGCTGGGAATGGGCTACACCCTCCGTTCGGCTCTCGATGCCCTTCCAGCCACGGCCAAGGTCATTGTCGCTGAACTCAATCCTGTGGTTGTGGATTGGTGTAAAGGCCCCTTAGCTGACCTCACTAATGGGGCAAGTGAAGACCCACGCGTCGAGGTTCGCATCGCAGACGTCGCCAAAGAGATTGCGCGAGCCAGCGGTTTGTCACGCCGATATGACGCCATTCTCCTCGACCTGTATCAAGGAACACATGACGCGAACACCGACCCGGGGCACCCGTTCTACGGACGGCCAGCCTTGGAGCGCACTCGGGCTGCTCTTGAAAAGGGTGGAGCTCTCGGTGTCTGGACAGAAGACGCAGACGTCCGCTTCGAGAAACGACTCAAAGTTGTCGGTTTCGACGTTAAGCGAACGAAGCCCGGAAAGGGCGGTCCACGCCATATAGTCTATGTTGCAAAGAAGACTGACACACAAAGAAAGTCCAGCCGGCCGCTCCGCAGATAGTGATCCATGAGGTTCAAGACGGTCAATCCAACCGACTAGGGCGCCTCTGCATATCTGAATTGCGCAACGATGGCCTTCAGGTTGCTCGCCATGAGGGACAGTTCGTGTGCGGCAGCTAGGGTCTGATGCGTACCTTCAGTGGTACTCCTGGCCGCCTCGGCTACACCACTGATTGCACCGCTGATCGAGGAGCCATCTCGAGCTGTCTGCTGAACGCTGGTGCGAATATCGCCGCAAATTTGACTCTGTTCACCGACCGCCTTGGCAATTACCGTCTGGAGGCTATCGATGTTGAGCACGATCTCACCGATCTTCTCGATGGCGGAAATGGTCTGCGTAACGTCGCTCTGAATTGCCTTGATTTTCTGGTCGATTTCATCAGTTGCGTGCGAAGTCTGGCTCGCCAGTGCCTTCACCTCTTGAGCGACAACCGCAAATCCCTTGCCGGCTTCGCCGGCTCGCGCTGCCTCGATCGTGGCATTGAGGGCGAGAAGGTTGGTCTGTTCTGCAACGCTGGAGATCAGTCGAATGACATCACCGATCTCTGAACTTGATGTTTTCAGTCTTTCGAAAGCCGCTGTCGTGCCGCGTGTGAGTTTCACCGCTTCACCAGCTACACGAGCTGCCTCTGCTGCGTTGTTGGCAACTCCTCTGATTCCCTGATCCATGTCATCGACGTTTCTCGCCACCTCCGATGCACTCTGCCCCACTTGTTCAGAGGTCGCGGATACGGATAGGGTCTCACTGAGCATCTGTTCGGCGCCGGCAGCGATATCCTCGCTAATCGCAGAAAGCTCTTCACTGGCGGAACTGAGCTGCGAAGCACGTCCCGAGAGATTTGCGATAATTCCGCCCATTTTTTCGGCGATACCGTTCATGGCGTTGCACAACGTCATCGTCTCGGTGACGGACTCGAGTTCCAGTCTTTCGCAGAGGTTACCGTTTGCAACGTCGTCGGCGAATCGAACGGCCGACGCGAGAGGACGAATGATCGAGCGTGCCACTCTCAGTGCCAGCCACAATCCGAGGCCAATCAGCGCACCGCTCGAAATGAGAAGTACCGATATGAAACGCCAGAGAGCCCAATCAGACAGATCACCGATACCGGTCGAGAATCGTTGGGTGTCTCCCACGACTTTCTCCCGAAGTACGATCAGGTGCGGGAGCATTTGTTCCCGCGCTTCTGCAGATTCCGTGATGGTGTATTTCTCGGCGAGGTCCATGTACTCCTGAGTGTCCCGTGCGCCCTGCGCAGCGAGAACCGACAGATCGCGGACGAGCACATTATTTCTGAGTATCGAAATCATGCGCACAAAATCCAGGGACTGCGCATAGTCAAACGTAGGAACACGTTGCTCGAGGATCTCTGCAAGCTCCGCGTGAGACTTAGTCTTCAACTCTTGCGGAAGGACTCCGAAGTAGGAGGAGATTCCGAGTGCAATCTGGCCATGCTCTTGGAAACCCTTGTAGAATTCGTAGTTACCAGTCCGAACGTAGCGTTCGAAGTCAACATTAGCCCGATCGAAATGGACCGAGTGGTCTCGCTCGCCTCGCGCCAGCAACACGAGTCGATCAAATGCACGCATTGCAACCACGCTTGCGAACAGCACGATAGCTGATCCTATGATTCCAACCGCCACAATTGACAGAATGCGACCACGGATCGTGTTGAGGGCTGCGAAACTCAATCCAGCCCCTCCACCACCGGGGTGCGCACCCGATGGTTCGGCATCGGGCAACGGCACAAACAATCGATCTGATGCAACAGACACTTGGACCCCCACAGATATGACTACTCAATACAATATCATGACTAATAATGTGACAAGCACTACTCATTCAGCAGAAAAACTAATTGGAATTCGTACAGTAATTAAAGTAATTTGGTATTAAGTCCTTTTAGTCACAAACGAGAGGAGCAACCACAGTGTACGAGCAGCGGAATCAAGATGCCGCGGCACAGCCCATCGAACAGCGAACAACTGCCTGGAGTGGGCTTGCCAGCTAGCTTCCTACTGAAAGAGAGCAAGGCAGCACAATTGCTACTTCGATTCCGATCAAACTCACTGGCACTCGAGAACTCGCTGCTGCTCGTCTCGAATTGGTTTGGCGAGCCTTTCGACCCAACGCCCAAGTCGCAGCATTGTCTCTATTGGTTCCCCCTGAACTTTGCTGGGCCGCAGGATATGTACCGTTCAACTGGGAGACCTTTGCGAGCTTCATGGCCAGCCATACCGGTATTTCAGAATTGGCCAATCTCGGCAGCGAAGAGACACCACGTTGCAGCTTCGTCAACGCCATCAAAGGTGCCTACATCAAAGGGCTCTTGCCACAACCCAATGTCGGGGTTTCATCTTCAGCCTATTGCGCCGGAATCGGCTATATGTTCGAGGAACTCACTGTCGGCTTCGACGTTCGTCACCTTCACATTGATCTCCCCGAGTATTCCCGTGCACTTGCTGTGGACTACGTTGCTTCGCAACTCGCAGAAATCTACAACTACTTCTGCAAGAATGCAGGAATCAGTCGTCAAGAGGGCGAAGACCGACTTCGGGAAACCATGGCCGCTTCGAACAAGGCTCGCAAAGCGTATATCGATCTCTTTCGTATCCGGCGCGAAAATCCAGATCTCGACCTCTCGCTTGAGCCACTCCTGTGGCACTTCCAGTTCTTTGCCTGGTGGGGTACGGAAAGAGGAGTCGCGATCTGCGAAGCGCTGCGAGACGAAGTCAAAATGCTCGCTGAATCAGGCTCGACATGCGCACCTGGAGACCGACGCCTTGGAGTATTCAGTCTCTACCCCTACGGTCGAACCCAGCTATGGAATGAACTCAGGTCATCTGGAGTACAGAGTGTCTTTGAAGGTTTGAACTGGCTTGGAGAGTTGGATGTACCCGATCTCGATTCCAACTCCGAGCAGCCCGTCGAAGACCTCTTTCTCGAACTCGCGGTTGGTCTGATGCGATCGCCAATGCGCGGCGGTCAGATACAACAGCAGGTCGAGGAAGCTATCTTAGCGATGCAGTCGTTCGGAGCAGAAGGGATTCTCCTCTTTTCTCATGATCAGTGCCAGATGCTCAATCCTCGCCTGCAGATCATCGAGCAGGTCTCGGCCAAGAACAACCTCCCGGTATGCGTCCTCAACGGAGACTGCCTTCTCGGAGTCCCAATGGGACCGGCCGGCCTTCGCCTGAGGTCTTTCCTGAGTACTCTGGGAGAGACCGAGCAGAAGCTGACGACGTCGAGTCTCCCGGCGCAACGGGCCCAGAACACCGATCTCGGTTACCGCCTCGGTGTGGATTTCGGCAGCGGTTACTCTAAATACGTGCTCCTGGATTCAGGCTCGAACATCGTGGATTCAGGATCTTTTTGCTCGGGCATCGACTATCCGGCTCTTCTCGGCCGCATCGTCAACAAGACTCCCGACAATGAGGATTGTGCAGTAGCCGTTGCAGGAATCGGCGCTGACAATCCGCGTTTGCAGGAGATAGCCCAGCATCTCACCAGTGAAATCACAGCCCTCAGGGTTGCCGTACGCCATCTCACAGACATGTCTGAGCCACTACTGGCAGTTGACATCGGAACGCAGGACATCAAGATCATCAAATACTACGGTGACGACAGAGCGCCCTGGTGCAACACCAACAAAGCGTGTGGTGCAGGCACAGGCTGCGTGTTGGCTCAGATACTCGATCGCTGGCGCCAAAGTGAACCTGATATGACATTTGATCGCCTTGACGAGATGGCATTCCAGGCCACACGAAGCGAAACGATCAACACCACCTGCGGAATATTTGCAGTCACCAACGTCGTCTCTGCTCTTACCCAAGCCGACGACGAACGCAGAGCTGAGATTTTGCGCGGGCTGTATGACTACATCGCCACCCAAGCCATTCGTCATCTCCCTCCAGAAGATCGCAATGGCGGGAGGATGCTGCTTGTTGGCGGCTTGGCCCGCCACCGCACGCTACGCGCGCTGCTGCAGGAAGAAGGCTTCGACCTCGTGCCCCTGCCGGATGGCCTCCACCCGCAGTTTGTGGTGTCATACGGTGCGGCGATGGCGCTGAGTGATTAGCTATTGCTCCCCAGAACGCTCTACGAGGACCTTACAGAACTCCCTGAGTGTTGCATGCTCGAAAACTTCTGAGGGCTCGATCTCGACTCCAAGAGACAGCTCCAGATCTCCGAGCAAAGTAAGACCTTCGATCGAACTCAATCTAAGCTCTTCGAATGACACCTCTAGATCTATTTCCTCAGCCGGTTTCTGGGTGATGCGGGACAACGCTCCTCGAACTCGACCCATGGTCTCTTCAAGCGTGCTCACGGCAATACCTTCACCCCTCAACGCGTCTCCGCCTCCGCCTGTCATTGGAACCCCCAGTTGATACTCATGAGCGGCTGTGCTCATGTTTCATTCATTGTAACCTGAGAGTTTCAGTATTTATGTCTTGAAACTGTAGAATTCTTTCAGTTACTTTTCTAGTATTACAGTAAATTCTGTCTTTTAGGTCAAATAGCTTCTTGGTAGCGAACCGCAGACAACAGCACCGTGGTGACCTGATCTTGCGGATTGACCATTATTGCCTCGTAGATCTGCACTTGACCCCGGGAGATACGAACGAAAACGGCAGTGGTTCATCACCACTGGCCCCGTCAAGGGCCAGTCCATGCCTCACTATCAGCTACCGGCTCCGAGAAAAGCTCTTCATCCTCAAGGCGCATAGCCGTCAGAGCCCCTCCCCAGTGACATCCAGAATCGAGGCAAATCGCTGAACCGCAACGCGAAACTCCCAACATTGCCCAATGACCAAAGATGATGCGCACCCCAGATTGCACAAGCCTCGATGATTCGAACCAAGGCTTGCAGCTCGGCGGTGCCTGTTGCGGTTTGCCGGTGAAAGCGAGCACTGGGTGCCCGTTGTCGGTCACTACCCGAACGCTGGTCATCAGCGCCAATGCGGCAGCGAGACGCGTGTCACCACAAAGCCCCGCTCGCCACATGGTTTTGCGAAGATCGTACAAAGTTTCGAGGCCATCTTCTTCGTTCAATCGCCTGGAGGCTGCCGGCGCAAGTTCACTGACATCATCCAGGCTCCAGTCGGGATGAACTCCTGCGTGAACGAGAAGCATGTTGTCTTCGAGGTGCGCCAGCGGATTCTTCCGGACCCAATCGAGTAATTCATCGCGATCGGGCGCAGAAAGCACCTCATCCAAGGTGTCGTCAGGCCGAGTTCTGGCTCCGATGGACCTCGCTAACAGATGAAGATCATGATTGCCAAGCACTGCTGTCACAGTATCGCGGTTGCTATATGCCCAGCGCAACACCTCAAGCGACGACGAGCCCCGATTGACCAAATCACCGACAAGAAGCAAACGGTCCTTCTTCTTATCCCATTCGATGCGCCGGAGCAGCCGCTGCAGCGTGAGCCAACAGCCGTGAATATCGCCGATAGCGTAGGTGGCCACGAGCCCAGGATACCTGGACGGGACCGTAGTTTCGTCGCCTCTTGTGGCGATTTGATCGCAGAAACCTAATTCCCCATCGTCATCGCCATCGCCATCGCTATCGTCATCGCCATCGTCATCGTCATTGTCATCGTCATCGTCATCGTCAGCGAAATCCTCGCTACCGAACAAAGTGTTCGAGAAGGGCTATGGAGCATGCAAACAAACGCTGGCGCGGCTGCCCTATAATCCTCCTCGTCGCGATCTCAATCTGGAGGCTCTCATGAAACAGGTCATCGACACGTTGCGCGCCAACCGCGACCAGGCCCTGAATGAGGTCATCGACCTCGTCCGTATTCCAAGCATCAGCCCAGGCCTCCCTCATCCCGAGGCCATCACCGAAGCGGCCAATTGGCTCGAACGACGCCTCAAAAACGCCGGCATGGACGAAGTGCGCCAACTCGTCTCCGGTGAGTACAACCCCGTTGTCTGGGGACGAAAGCACATCTCAGACGACCTCCAGACGGTCCTCTTCTACGGCCACTACGACGTTATGCCCCCCGATCCGCTCGACGAGTGGACGAGCGCACCTTTTGAACCAGAGGTACGCGACGGAAAGATCTATGGCCGCGGAACAGCGGATGACAAAGGCCAGGCATTGATGCACATCAACGCTGTCGAGACCTACCTCAAGGTCAAAGGCACGCTGCCGGTGAACGTTCTCTTCGTCATCGAAGGCGAAGAAGAGCAAGGAAGCGAGGGTCTTGAGGAACTTCTCGACAGCCACCGCGACCTCTTTGCCGCTGATGTTGCTGTGATCAGCGATTCACCGTTCTTTTCAAGTGATTGCCCCTCTGTCTGCTACGGCCTCCGTGGCATCGCAGCTGCCGAGATTCGCGTTGAAGGGCCTTCGACTGACCTCCACTCAGGCAACTATGGCGGAGCGATTGCCAACCCCATTGAGTTCCTGGCCAGGATCCTCAACGATCTCAAGGACCGCGATGGTCGTATCGAGATTGAGGGTTTCTACGACGATGTTCTAGAGCTCTCACCCGATGAGAGAAAAGGCTTCGCCAAACTCCCATTTGACGACACCGCGTTCTGCCGCGACCTGGGTGCTCCGGCACCCTACGGCGAGGAAAATTACTCAACACTTGAGCGCATCTGGGCCCGCCCCTCGCTTGAAGTCAACGGAGTCACCGGCGGTTTCGGTGGTGAAGGTACGAAAACGATTGTCCCCTCCTCTGCGACAGCAAAGATCAGTATGCGTTTGGTGCCGAATCAGAATCCAGATCACATTCTCGAACTTCTTGAGTCACACATACGCAATATCGCTCCACCCGAGGTTCGAGTCTCAGTAACACTCGGCCATGGCGGCCAGCCATTCCTTGCTCCGATCGACGATCCGTTCGTTCGCTCAGCGTACGCTGCCATGGAACAAGCCTTCGAAGGACATGTCCATTACATTCGCGATGGTGCCTCCATCCCAATCGTGGCTTCACTCGCTTCGAAGCTCGGCGCGACTTGCCTTCTGCTCGGTATCGACGTCCCGGAAGGTCGAATCCATGGACCCAACGAAATGCTCATCGTCGACAACTATCACCGTGGAACCGAGATGATCGCGCATCTCCTCGAGTTGCTCTAAATAGCAGCCCGAAACCGTTCGCTGATCTAGCTTCCGAAGAGACTTGCGTGACTATTCTATGTAACGATTATCAGATTACATCCGTACACTATGGATATATGACGGTTCGAATCTCCGGCCTGCGGATTCTCACAGCATTGCTCGGGCTATAGCTGCCTCTCACAACCAGCGCCGAGTATCGCGTTAACACCTACGACCAGGGCGCACAGCATCGCCCAGCCGTTGCCGTCGATGCGAAAGGCAACTGGATGGTTGTGTGGAATACGGTGATCACAGACGCCGCACGGCCACTGCAAGCTGTGCAAGGGCAACGATTCAACTCCGACGGCACCCCGGCCGGTGAAGAGTTCAGAGTCGACATTCTCCCTGGCGATTGGGGTCGCAATGCTGACATTGGCATGGATTCGGAAGGTTATTCGGTCGTGGCTTGGGAGGGAGGCTCTCCCGATCAAGTCGGCCGACGAAGCATCTGGGCGCGCCGATTTGATCCATCCGGCAAACCGCTCGGACGAGAAATCCACGTCAATCAACGCCACACTCCCGGGAACTACCACGCAGTCCCTGAAGAAAGATCGGACGGCCCCAAGGTTACCTTGGCAGCCGACGGGGGCTTCCTCGTCGTCTGGACCGACCACGGAAGCGGTGTCTGCAACCGATCTGATGTCATCGCACGCAGTTTCGACGCCAAAGGCATCCCTTTGGGGAATGAGGTCATTGTCAACCACGGAACACGCCATGCCCAATTGGAGCCTACCGTCGCGCGCGAATCGGGTGGTTCTTTTATCGTGGTCTGGTGCAGCATCTCCAACGCCGGCGGACCCGATGAAGCCTCCAGCCTCAAAGGACGACGATTGTCTCCATCTGGAGAACCCTCGAGTCCGGAGATCGTACTCGTTGCCTCGGATCACAACTCAATCCGGCACCCTTCCATCGCCTCCCTCTCCAATGGTCAACTAGGCCTGTCGTGGCTCCTTAGGCGGCCTTCGGGCGAGGCTGGGATACAACGTACGGTGCTCGCGCTGAGAGTATTCAACCGTGACGGAACGCCTGCAACTGGCCCTCCAGTGAAGGTTGCCGAACCCGAGATCCTCGATGCAACCATTCACTCTCTATCCAATGGGAACATGGTGGCTGTTTGGTCTCAATGGGAACACCTTGGATTCACAGGAGCAACTGTTTTTGGTCAGACCTTCGACTCCAATGCTAAGGCGCTTGGGAATCCTCTCCAATTGAGTCCGCAAACGACCAAGAACAAACGCCATGCGAGTGCTGCAATTGGCCATAGCGGGGAGCTGCTCACTGTGTGGGAGTCGTCACGATCGTCAAACATTCAAGGAACCAGAATGACGATCACCGATCCGATCAGTGAACAGAAGACCCAGAGTATGGGACCCACGCTTCACGATTTGAGTCTTAGGGCTACTGAAATTCTCCGCAGGAATTTTTCAGCTGTTGACCGAGCAGCCGCTGCAGATGACCTGGCCACAATGCCCCGGGTTGCAGGAGTTGCTGTACCACCTTTGACCACCGCCCTGAGTACAGATGACGATCCCCGAGTTCGTCAAGCTGCCGCCACCGCGCTCGCGGCGGTTACACACAATCCGTCTGATGCAGCTCCTGTCCTCCTCGATGCTTTAAAAGACTCCTCCCCCGAGGTCCGTTTTGCGGCAGCAGAGAGCCTGTCGCGACTAGGATATGTTGCCGGCGACAAAGAGCTCCTCTCGATGGTTCAGCCCATCGGGCCCATTTCCAGCAAGGCCCCAGCATCTGAAAGAAGAGGTATCAAAGAAAGCGCAGCATTGAGTCCGAGAGCCGCCGTGGCACTCGGAAGGAATCAGGTTCCCGGAGCTGAAGCAGTCCTGCTTGAAGCTCTTGAGCAGGCTCGTTTTCCTCAATTACGTTTTGGAATCATTATAGGGTTCACATGGTTGAAGAATCCTTCAAACGCGGTCCGATTAGCCATCGGCACTCTGCTTGAAAACAAGGTGAATCCTTCACGGTCGTACTCCAGAGTCCACGACGTTCAGTCCCGGCCGGAGGATGATCACAGCGTCGATCTCGCTCTATTAATTGCACTGCGTCGCTTCGGTACGCGAGCTAGCAATCAAATACCTCAGGTTCAAAAGATGGCGAAAGATGATAATCCAACAGTGCGTGCAGCTGCCCTACGGACTCTTCCTTTGATCGGAGGAATCGGAAGCATTTCGTCGACTGTCGCCGCTGAAGCACTCAATCACCCATCCCCCTCAGTTCGCTTCGCAGCCATTGAGGCACTGTCTCGCATGAGAACCGACGCCCTCTTGAACGTGATTGAAACTCTCCACTCAGCTGTTCGTGATTCGGATACAAGAGTTCGGCACTACGCCGGCATCGTCGTTCAACGCCTCGATGATGAAAGGTGTGCAGTAGAACCTCTCACCACCCCTACTCCGCCGCCAGCCAATGGCCCGGAGGCCAGCTCCCCTGTCCCCCGAGGAGCAGTTGGTAGAAAACTGAGCGAAAGAGGCCTCTTCGACTAATTCTCCTGAGCCCTGGCTAATCGCATTGCAAGACGAAATCTATGAAGGATCCCTTGCATCGTTGAGAAACCTACAATGATGAGGAACATATTCACCAGACTCATCTCTCGTCCAGCCAGACTCAGAGCCGAATTGGGCAAGAACCCAAGTAGAATCGTCACTGCAATAAGCCCAATAAACAGCTCTGCTCTTCCCATCCCTGTGTAATAGCGTTTGCCGAAGCTGGCCTCGATCTGAGTCCCAAGGTAGCTGTTCAGTAGGACCAGAATCATCACACCAAGGCCGAGAGTCAGACTTGCGTTCGGCGTCAACGCCATACCTACAACGATCGCAATGTTCACAAGGCGGTCGAAGAAATGGTCGAGAAAATCACCCGAAGCACTCGTGCGCTCATGAAGGCGAGCCATGACTCCATCGAGGCAGTCGCCAACACCTGACACGATGACCAGCACCGCCGCCAAGAAGAAGAATTTCGAATCAACTCGAGTCAACCAATACGCAACGCCGGCACAACAACCCGTCAGTAGGGCCAACCACGTGATCACATTGGGATGGACGAATTCTAGGCGTCGCGCCAATGGTGTCAGTACGGTGGTCGCAAACTCTCGAATCGGCTGATCCTCCCGCAACTAAAATCTATGCTCAGATCCGAGATTAGCATTTTGGTCAACGTGTCACAGCCTTCCGTCGGATACTCGAAGCTCAACTGTCAGGTGAGCTATTCCGATTTCACCGGGAACGAGATCGCTCACAGCTTGGATCGAGGCTTCCTCGGTTGAACTAACCGCCACGATCGCCGCCCGGTAACCCGGCCCAATCGACCATACATGAAGGTCGACGACTTCGAAGCGTCCGTCGCTTTCGAGCACGGCTCTGAGGCTATCTAACACCTCAGGGGGGCCCTGCCGATCGAGAAGCACCGCGGGCCGAGATCAAGCCCCTTGTGTTCTGGTTGGTGACTACTCGATCGACTTCAGGCTTTCGTGAACTATCTGAAGCGCCTCAGCCCACGCCATCAGAGCTTCTCGTTCGTGCAGCTCTTTCAGACCCTTACGAGTAATACCACCAGGCGTAGCGAGTGAATCTAACAACTCACCAAGCTCCGCCTGCGGATTGGCGAGACCCATCTCCGCCGCGCCGCGCGCTGTCTCGAGGACCAATTTTCGAGAAATCTCCGCTGGCAGGCCCGCCTGTTCGGTCCACCTCGTAGTCGCATCGAACAACGCGTAGACCCAGCCATAGAAGGCAGGAATCGCGCTCGCTGTGGTGAACTGATCCTCATTGGCGACTGCAATGACACTGCCCAGGAGTTCAAATATGGTGCGTACTCTCGCCCGGTCCGGATAAAGTAGAGTTGGACTGCGATTAATAGCGGCACAGGTGATGGGCATCGAACGCGACGGCACAGCTGGTGCGACGATCCCTTCAAGTCGTTCCAATGTCACCCCAGCCGCCGTCGACACAACCTCCTGCCCCATTCGGAACCTGATTGCCCGACACACAGGCTCGATATCCAGCGGCCGAGTCATCACCAAGATAAGATCAGAGCTGTTCGCTACGCTCTGATTGTCCACCGCAACGGTGATACCAGGTCGTTCGGCGAGCTTGGCGGAGCGCTTTTCGCTTCGGGGCGAGAGGGTGATTTCCAGGTCGGGAGCCGCTCGTTGGAAACCTTCGACGACGTAGACGGCCAGATGACCGACACCGATGATGCCGATCCGCTCAGGCATTCGTCTGAGCCTCGGCCAGTTTCACCAATTCAGGGATCAGATCGTCAATCCGATGGCAGACCACAACACCCAACTCCTGAAGGTCTCGGGTCACATCTACTGGCATGCACGACGCGCTGTCTTCGGGTACCTGATTGAGCTTTCCTCCGATGAAAATCGGCATTTTGAGACGGGCGCTATCCATCTCGCCCCTTAGCGCCTGCACATAATTGAGTGCGACGCCGCAGTAGGTACTTACTGCCAAGAAATCCACGCCTCTGGCCTGCGCAACTACAGTATCTGGATCTGTGCTCACTCCCGCGTCAACGATCTCGACATTCAAGCTCTCTAGCACTGTCTCAACGAGGAGCTTGCCGTACTCATGGACATCTGTGCAGGCGACACATGCGGTCAAACTCGCACGACGAATCGTCTCTCGTTCACTCGCGTCGATCTCACCAACCACACCTCGGGCTTGATCCTCCAGAGCAACCACAGTCGTTGCTCGAACCACCGGCTCTCGGTTCCTTGTCTTGCCATCGAGTGGCGATCCCGGACCGAACACTTCCTCCAGCCGCTTGGCACCAATTCGCCGCAGCGCCAACAGAAGCTCAAACGGATTCCGAACGTCTACTCCAGCGTCGGTGAGGCCGGCAAGTATTCGCCCAGCAAATCGCTGTCCTCCCACCACGAGGCGTTCCACGATCTGATCAACCTGCTTGAGATCGAACAGGTTTCGGAAGCCTTCACTGCGCAGTGCCAGGCGATTGGCGAAGAGATGCGCATCGACAATCTCACCGATTTCGGGTATGCGAATAGCTTCAGTCACCGGCACCGGATTCAGACCATGACCTGTGGGGCTGAGGCTCTGAGCCAAGACATCCACCAGCATGTAACTGGCCAGATTCGCATAGTTCTCGACTTCATTTTCGACAAAGATCGTCGTGTTGCCGTAGACCATACTCCCCGGCGTATCACTGATGCGAGTGAGTGCACGCTGAAATGCCAACCGAGTCAGAGGCTCCGAAAAGACGTGGCCGTAGCAATGAGACAAGCGACCACCTAGCAGCTCCTCGACCACATAGCGTTCGATAATGACTGCACCGATTCCACACGCCATATCGCGGAACAGAGCCGCGAATCCGTCATCCAAATTCGAGTGAATGAGGACCTCAACCGGTTGTGCGGCGCATAGACTGATCGCCTTGATCGTCTCGGCCGTGGTGCCAACGTCATCGTGCCATTGAGGCATGCGAAACGTGAAGTACTGCCCAAGGTTGCCAATTGCTGTCGAGCCGGCCGCCAAGGCAGCCTTGGTGTTCTCCAGGGAGGCCGGGGTACCGATGACGAAATCACCGAAATGTGGCGCCACTGGGGCACCTTGGGTCAGGGCAGCAAAGTCACCCGGCGCGCTCAGTATCAACCCAGTACCGCGAGGCATGTTTGCGCGCTGGGCCGCCGGGTAGCCCATACTCCAATCAAGACACAGACCGTATCGATCCACCCGATAGCCTGCAGCTGCCACTCGATCATAGATTTCGGCGTAGGCCCGCCGGCTCTTGTCGAAGCTGCGGTAACCGACCTGGGCGTGGAACATCAATATGCCATCGGCCATCCGCTGCTTCTTGTATTCGCTCTCGGATGATATGTCGAAGTGCGTGAGGAACGGGCACTCTCCGACCCCGTGCTGCAGCGCCAACCTCCGCCCCTCTTCCACGAGACTCGCGGCATCGGGCAGTTCTTTTTCCGGCAAGATCCGAGAGCGCGTAAGACTCGACAGCGTTGTCTTCATATGCTACTCACCTGTCGCAACTTTATTGAGAGAGCCAACCATACCAGCGCTAGAAAGGATGTACACATGAGCCTGCAGAATCTTCGGAACCAAGGTCTGACACTTCTCATCGCTGCGTTGTCGCCAATGCTGCTCAAGTCTAGTCCGGCGCCATGAAAGCTGATCGGGAAATCAATCGCGGCCAGTGCTAGGTTATTATTTTCGTGCCCAGACAAGGAGTTGCCGCATGAATAGAGCTCTCACAACCGTTTCCCTGTCCCTTCTAGTCAGCCTAGTCTTGCCACTCACAGCCAGCGCCGACGAACCGGGCAAGGAATTTACCGGCACTGCAGTTGTGAAGGACTCGCAAGGGACACGTCAGATGCCAGTGACGTTGCTTGTAAACCGCTTCACCCCGGCCGAAGAGGCGCAGCAACTCTCAGAACTTCTCAACAAAGGGG
>JAAESQ010000509.1 GCA_024229275.1 bacterium
AACGGGCAAGCTTCCACAACCTGCTGGGCGGTCCATTCCGCGGTCGGATGGTGGGTTGCGTTGAAGTGAACGACTCGACGCCGTTCGAGGCTCAGAACGAAGAACACATAAACGATACCGAACGTCGCGGTGGTCACGACAGCGAAGTCAATTGCAAGGGTCTCGTGCAGATGATTGCGCACGAACGTTGCCCATCGCTGCCGCGAACCCGCTGGCGGAGGGCGCTTGGGCATGTAGCGCGAAACGGTGATCTCCGATATCTCGATACCCAGCTTGAGCAGTTCCCCATGAATTCGAGCAGCGCCCAGAAGACTCGATCGACGGGCCGAAGCCTAGGGCGACGTCCTCGGTGAATGAAGCACGACAGCTGATGGCGCAGTGCAGCATTCTCGGCGACGAGATCTGCACGATCCTTGAAAACGGCGGCAACAATCGAGAGAATCAGTGAGAACTTGAACGGCAGATGGCGGATCATAGCCTCCGCCCCCAACGACCGGGAAGAGTCAGCAATTCCGCGATCGTATCCAATAATGACGAAGGACAGGTCTCCACTGATGTGCGAGGAGGTCACCCATGAGTTCGAATCGCCAGCTCGCTTTGTTCCTGGTGATTGCGTTCGGTTTCAGCTGGCTCTGCTGGGTCCCCGATGCCCTGGTTGGCCAAGGATTCGCAGTCTCGACCCGCACAGCCTCCGCGATTCGTTTCATTTCTTCCTTCGGAGCCTGGGGCCCGCTGGTGGCCGCACTCGCGGTGACGACGATTGCGGAGGGGCGGAGCGGCCTCTTGGATCTGTGGAGGCGAGTGAGCCGGTTTCGCCTCGGCGTGCCGTGGTATCTCGTTGCGTTGGCCCTATTCCCTCTGCTGATCGGGGGGGCTCTGGGTATCGCTATCCTGAGCGGCGAGCCCGCCCCCGAGCTGCCCGCACTCGAGCGGCCGTGGGAACTCCCAATTGCGTTCCTCTTCATCCTCGTTTTGGGTGGACCGCTTCAGGAAGAGCTGGGCTGGAGAGCGGTGCTTCAAGAGCGGCTCCAGGAGCGTTGGGATGCCTTCGCCGCAAGCCTCATGGTCGGATTCACATGGGGCCTCTGGCACCTCCCGCTCTTCTTCCTGCCGCGAGAGGAGTTCTACTACAACCGTCCGGTCTGGGGACTCATCCTCACGACCATGCTCATATCGGTGCTCTTCGCCTGGCTCTACAACAATACCCGGAAGAGCGTGTGGGCGGTGCTGCTCTTCCATACGTCATTCAACTGGTCTCACTATGTCTTTCCCTCACTCGGTTCGGACGTAGCAGGCCTCAGCCTGTTCTGTCTCCAGGCCCTGATGCTCGTGGCCGTCGTCTACGCATACGGCCCAAGGACACTGACCAGGTCGTCCAAAATGCCAGGCCCAACCCCAATCCCTCATTGAAGAGTGTTCATGAGCCCAGACATAGACCAATCAGCGTGACGGAAGTCGGCGGAGGACGCCGCTCCCCTGCCCTTGCCGCGTTTCGTGGCCCGCTCGCGGTAGACCTCTTCGCGCGCACGACCGTTCGCTTCGAGTTCGCGAATCCGGTCGACATAGGCAGACATGAAATCCACGTTTGCCTTGAACTCTTCGTTCGCTACATCCAGTTTCGTCTCAAGCCGACTCATCGCCAATCTCCACCAATTCAAGTTCTACGAGGAGCTGGCGATTCTTCACCTGCTGCACAGGGATGAATCGCTATTGCGTGAGAGTCTCCAGTAGAACCGCAGTCAACCATTGGTGCAGAGGGCTGTTGTTGAAGCGTTGATGGGATATGAGGTACATCTCGATATCACCAAAACGGAATTCCTTTGGCAGGTCCAGTATCTCGTAGCGCTCTTCAACGAACTCGAGATCAGATAATAGACCCGACAGTATGAGAAGATAATCCGTCTGCTTGATCGCGTTGAGTGCGGTCAAGAGGTTGCTCGTAACAAAGACGACCTGACGCTCGAGGCCTTGCTTCCTAAGCGTGGGGATCAGCACGGCCTCCTTGTCGCCTCCGACATTGTGAAATCTCAAATCGACATAAGGATAAGTGAGGCATTGCTGCACGCTGAGTTTCTTCTTGCGTACTCCGGCGGTCTTCTCTCCTTTCCTTCTAGTTGATCTGCCCTTCCTGGAAGCCGCCTTCTTCAGCAATGGGTGGTCTTTTCGCATCCAAAGTTTGAGCTGCATCACACCCAAAAGGTGTGCGTCCACGTCGGGTGGGAGTTTTTGGCGTGTCTGTACTACATAATCCACTTCTCCCTTTTTCATTTGCGGGTACACGTCTTGGGTGGGTTCAAAGGCGCTGATCCTTAGCCTGGGAGCGCGGTCCTGCAAGGCGGATAGCAGCTTCGGGAAGAAGGTTTGCCCCAAGGGCTCCGACATTCCGATGCGGATCCGTTTATCACAGAGCAAAGGGTCGAAGGGTCGGTTGATGACAAAGCTCTCAACCTGATCCAGCAATCCCGGCAGGCGCTCCTTGAGTGCGAGGGCTTTGGGGGTAGGGGCGATGCCGTGGGAGCTACGAGTAAATAGGGGGTCATC
>JAAESQ010000510.1 GCA_024229275.1 bacterium
CAGGTTGAAACCGACAAAGATAAGCAGCGCCGAGACCTGGCCCCACTTCTCCGAGTACATCCGACCAAACATCTTCGGCCACCAGTAGTGGAGTCCGCCGAGGAAGGCGATCACCGTCCCACCGAACATGACGTAATGGAAATGAGCCACGACGAAATAAGTGTCGTGAAGATGGATGTCAGTCGACAGTGCACCGAGAAACAGACCGGTCAGTCCCCCAATTGCAAATAGGAAGAGAAACGACAGGGCATAGATCATCGGTGCTGCCAAACTGATAGAGCCTTTGTACATTGTCGCCAGCCAGTTGAACACCTTGACCGCTGAAGGTATCGCCACACTGAACGTGAGTGCCGAGAAGATCATGTTGGCGAGCCCGGACTGCCCACTGGTGAACATGTGGTGTCCCCAGACAAGGAAGCTGAGAAGCGCAATCGCGACGCTAGACCACGCGATGAATTTGTACCCGAAGATCGGCTTGCGCGAGAAGACCGAGATCAGCTCGCTCATGATGCCCATGGCCGGGAGGATCATGATGTAGACAGCAGGATGGGAGTAGAACCAGAAGAAATGCTGGTAGAGAACGGGATCTCCACCCAGAGCTGGGTCGAAGATTCCTACGCCAAGGGTCCGCTCAGCGATGAGTAGAAGCAGAGTAATGCCGAGAACCGGTGTCGCCAGCACCTGAATCACTGCTGTTGAATATAGTCCCCAGAGGAACAGCGGCATGCGAAACCAAGTCATTCCTTCCGGCCTCATCTTGTGGATCGTGACGATGAAGTTGAGCCCTGTGAAGATCGAACTGAAGCCAAGAATCAGTGCCCCAAACGTCATCGATATGACCGCAGTTCCGGTTGTCGTGCTGTAGGGCGTGTAGAAGGTCCATCCGGTGTCAACCGCACCGATGATGATCGAAACCAACGCGAAGGCTGCTCCGACAACCCAGCAGTAGAAACTTGCCAGATTGAGCCGCGGCAACGCTACGTCCTTGGCGCCAAGCATGAGTGGGAGAACGAAATTACCGAGCGCTGCAGGTATGCCGGGAATGATGAACAAAAAGATCATTACAGCGCCGTGCAATGTGAACATCTTGTTGTAGGTATCGGCAGTCATGATCGTCTGTTCAGGAGTGAGCAACTCCGTGCGCACGAGCAATGCAAAGACTCCGCCGAGCAAGAACGACGCCGTAATTGCAACCAGATACATCACGCCGATTCGCTTATGGTCAAGGGTAAACATCCACGAAAGGACACCCTTACCATGATTCAAGTAGGTTGAATCGGACGCCATTTCGCCTCCCGATCCCCCGCCGACAGCTGCCTGCTCCAACACTGTCATGCTCAGGGTCCTCCCTCTTCCTCATCAGTCAATGACTTGATGTATTCAATGATGGCGTTGATCTCGCCGTCTTTGAGACGTCCCTGATATGTCGGCATGACCGGTTCATAACCAGCAACGACATCGACTGCCGGCTCTAGAAGTGAGCGCCGGAGGTAATTCTCGTCGACTACGATGCTCTGCCCTCCAACGAGACTGACATCGTGACCAAAGATCCCAGACAAAGTAGGACCGACCTTGGCTGTACCGTCGACGCTGTGACATTGTTGACAACCTCGCAGCGAATACAGTTTTCTCCCTGCATCTACCGGTGTCATGGTTTCGAGGAAATTCGACGCCTTTTCAAGCCAAGTCTCGAACTCTCCTGGAGGGTGAACCACTACGTGAGCGATCATGTCCGAGTGACTCGTGCCGCAGTACTCGGCGCAGAACAGCTCGTACTCTCCCACCTCTGTTGCCTCGAACCAGGCGTGCGAGTATCGCCCAGGGACAACATCGTTCTTGATCCGAAAGGCGGGGACGTAAAGGCTGTGAATCACATCGGCGGAACTCATAACGAGGCGAACCGGACGATCAACCGGTACGTGAAGATCCGCGTCGACATAACCATTCGGATACGCGAAACTCCAATTCCACTTCTGACCCTCGACGTAGATCTCGTAGGCATTCGCTGGTGGCGTCGAGATGTCGAGAAAGCCCTTGAATCCGAAAAAGAAGATGATCACCACAAGCGCTAAGGGAATCACTGACCACGAAATCTCGAGAGCAAGGTTGTGGCGAGGTGTCTCCTCAGCATCAAGACGATCTTCGCGCCGTCGGTACTTGACGAGAAAAATCCCCATGACAACGACGATGATCAGGAAGAAGACGATTGAAACGCCGAGGATGAAGTAGAACAACCAGTCGACGCTTCTCGCCACCGTCGAAACCTGCGGCGGCAGCCAAAACGAGGGCTCGCCCAGTTCGAGCACGCCCGATGCGACACCACTCAACAAACGTTCGATGATCTCAACCATCATCACGTATCCTCTCGTTTGCGGCGTTTCCCCGAACGGCGTCTTGCCTCACGTATCCATAACAGGCCAAGTGTTGATCCAAGAACCGCCACCGTCACACCGCCTCCGAGGCGCATGATGTTCATTGCGACTGGCGCGTAGCCACGGCTTGATGGATCGTAGTGGTAGCAGTAGAGCAGGATCCTGTCCCAGGTGGAACCCACCCTGCCTTCGGATGCTTCAAGCAGCGCCAAACGGAGTCGTCTCGCCGGATACTCAATGCCATAGAGGTAGCGTGCGACTCGACCGTCAGGCGTGGATACAAAGATCACTGCTGGGTGGGCATACTCTTTCTGCTTCTCGTCGTACTCGAAGCCGAATCCTACGGATTCTGCGAGAGCAGCTATATCCTCTTCTTTGCCAGTCAGAAAGTGCCAGCCAGAGCCGGCGCCAGGGCGATTGTACTTGTTGATGTAGCTTGCCTTCTTTGCAGCAGCAAGCTCAGATGTCTCGAGCGGGTTAATACTCACAGTCACCATTTCGAACTGATCGCCGGCGGTCCAGTCGAGGTCAACTAGACCAGATACCAGTCCGTTCAGCTGCAGTCCGCACAACATTGGGCAACGGTAGTAATTCAGAGTCAGGATGACCGGACGATCGCCGTCGAAGTAGCTCCCAAGTTCAACCCAATCACCGGATTCATTTCGGAAACTCAAATCAAGCGGCAGAGGCATGTCCAGCTTCTCTGTAACACCCACTTGGTCCAAGGCTTGCGGGATGAATTCCGCCCTTTGAGCGAACGCGAGCTGTGTCACGACCAGGCCCGTGAGGCTGCAAAGAATAACTCTGCGTCTCAGTCGCTGAGAAAGCGTGTGATTTCCCACGTCTCCCCATCCTTCCGTTCTATCTATTCGGTTTGCGATTCGGCAACGACAAGTCCCATGGCCCTTGAGATAGGCACATGAACGGTTCCTTGTTGTTGGTCCACCCAGCCATAGCTATTGAGTGTTTCCAGTTGATCTGCATCGAGCCTCGCCAAATCCTCAAATGGGCCGTCGGTCGCCTTGCGCTCGAATTCTGTCCGCTCCATGGAATAGAACAGACCCTGCAAAGCCACGATGATCACAAAAAGCACGATCGCACCGACCAGACCAACAAAGGCACTCGCAGGAACGTTTGGATCATCATTCGTAGCGTTTCGCTTCACCGCAACCTCTCCGTCTCCCAAAAACACGGGCCACTCAATCTGGTTGTAGCTCGTCGTGACATGGCTCGGAGATTCACTCCCCTACTCCATGAGCCTTGTCCTTTCACGCTCCAACCATTCGCGAGTGAGAAATCTTCCCACTTGGGGTCCACGATTCTGCCAGCATTGGCGAATTCTGTAGTCTTCAGTTCGGGTATCACGCGTTCTCGAACGCGAGCGACTCAGCCAAGCGGGGATCCCGCTCCGGCACAAGCGAGTGTTTCTTGAGTAGCCACGTTGCACCGCACACGTAAACGCCACCTAACCCACAGAACACGAGAAGGTCTAAAGCGCCAAATACCGGACCAGACTCCGAGAACTCTGGCATGACCAGCCAATAGAGGTCGAGCCAATGCATGACCAGCATCCACACGCCTCCGAGAGCAAGCAATACTGGGCGCCGCTTGACGTGGCGTGAAATCAGGGCCAGGAATGGAATGATGAAGTGACCGAACAGAAGGACCAGACTCATCGCGACCCACCCATTGGTCTGCCGCTTGAGGAACCACCCGGTCTCTTCAGGAATGTTGCCGTACCAAATGAGCATGTACTGAGAAAAAGCGATATAGGCCCAAAATACGACGAACGCGAATAGCATCTTCCCAATATCGTGATAGTGCTCTGTCGTCACCGCTCGCTGAAGACGACCGGTTCGCTGCAGTAAGACCAGAACGATCGGCATGAAGGCAAAGAAACACACCACCGACGAAGCGAAGAAGTAGACCCCGAAGATGGTCGAGAACCAATGTGGATCAAGAGACATGAGTAGGTCGAAGGCGGCGAAATTCAAGCTCAGTGCAAAGAGAATCATGCCGGGTGCGCTACGCCGCTCCATCGTGATGGTTGCTGCAACCTCCCCGTGACTGTCCTGCTGCGTTGAACCTCGGAAAAAATAACGCGCCAACACCGACCACACACTGAAGTAAATCACCAACCGAACCACGAAGAACGGGAGGTTCAGGAAACTACTCTTGCCTGACAAGATGGCGTCAGCGGCCACGACCTCTTCGTGGCTCCAATGGTAGAGATGGTGCACTCCGAGGATCACTGGAATCACTAGCAGCGCCATGAGCCAAATATTGGCCGCTAGCCCTTCCGCGATTCTCCTGACGACAACACTCCATCCCGCTCGAGTCACGTGCTGCAGCAAAACAAAGAACAATGCCCCTAAGGACAAACTGAGAAAGAACGAGAAGCTCACCAGGTAGGTTTCAAGAAGTCTCTCGATTCCGTGTTCCTGCGACAGACTCAGCGCCAACGCTCCAGCGACTCCGAGTACCCCGACGAGGCCAGCCAACTTGAGGATCCGCGGTGCCAGCGAGTCCAAGCGGCGCGACTCATGCGTAATGTCCAAACCCTTCATCGCAACTGCTCCCTGAGCTCTGTGGGCACGTCTTCAACGGTAGCGTTCTGGCTCCTCTGGAGTACACGAACATATGCAACAATCGCCCACCTGTCGTCCACAGGAATCTGCGGACCATACGCCGGCATGTTGCGCAGACCATTGGTGATCGTATTGAAGAGATTACCAGCCGATCGGCCCCGAACCAGCTCGCTGTGCAGCGACGAAGGAGGTGTCCAAGTCCCTTCCTGCAGTTCCTCTGCTCGTTTGGATACCATCCCGTTTCCATCGCCCGTCAAGCCATGGCACGGCGAACAGTAGACGTCGTATCGTTCCTGACCGCGCTCCAGCATTGTCATCGTGACTCGTACAGGAACGACATCGATCCATTCGCCATCGGGCCTGCGTCCGTGGCTGAGCGATTCATCCTCGGAAAAGGTGCCCCTGGCGACCGTTCCAGCCACTTGCGGGCGCATTGCCCTGCGATCCTGAAACAGCCGATTGCGCGATTGGCCCTTGTACTTCGGTTGGTTGTCCATGTCGGTCACAACATGCAATCGCGGTTTGGTCGACGTTGCCGAACGTGCCCGAACGATGAAGGCCAGGGGAATCCACGACAGAACCACGAGCACAACAATCAGGTAGATGAGCCAGCGCGGCATGCTCACTCCTCAATCTCTTCGACACGTGCTCCGTGTAACGATTCCAGTAAGGAGCGTGTCGCCACTTCGTCAAACAGAGGATCCGCGGATTCGACGCTGATGAAGAAACGGTCGTCGGTCGCTCTTTTGAACGCCTCGCTCTTGAAGAGCGGGTGATACAAGCGAGGTAGACCATTGAGCCACAACATGCCGCCGAGGGCGCACAGAGCCGCCAACAGAATCGTCGTTTCAAACGCTACAGGGATATTTGCCGGCAAGCTGAAAAGTGGCTTGCCGCTGATCAGGAATGGATAGTCAACGGCATTTGTCCACCATTGAAGAGCAATCCCCAAAGTTGTGCCCGCCAACCCACCTGCGAAGACGATCAATGGGAGTTTTGTGGCGCGAATGCCCATTGCACCATCAAGCCCATGAACTACGAACGGCGTGTGGGTATCCCACTTGGTGTAGCCAGCATCCCGAACCTCTTCTGCCGCTTCGATGAATGTATCGACATCTTCAAACTCGACAAGGAAACCATATAACTCCGCTCCCCCTGCCGATGTAGCCGTTCCTCGTTCGCTCATGATGTCACCTCCGCCTCCGCCGCAGCATGACCACCATGTTCGTGAGGAATCTCACCGTGGTAATCGCCATGTCCTGCGTGGCCGTGATGATCCAGATGCGCTTGCGGCATTACGCCCTTCACCTCTGCCATACCCACCATCGGTGCGAAGCGCAGGAAGAGAAGGAACAGCGTGAAGAACAATCCGAAACTCCCAAGAAAAGTCAGCACATCGACCGCAGTCGGTATGTAGTAACCCCAACTCGAAGGCAGAAAATCGCGATGCAGCGATGAGACGACGATGACGAATCGCTCGAACCACATCCCGACATTGACCAGAATCGACGCACCCCAGAGAACCAACGTGTTTTGCCGAAACTTACGGAACCAGAACAGCTGCGGCACGAGCACGTTGCAGGACACCATAATCCAGTAGGCCCAGGCATACGGACCGAAGGCGCGATTGAGAAAAGTGAAGCTCTCATACTGGTTGCCGCTGTACCACGCCATGAAGAACTCAGTGCCGTAGGCAAGGCCGACCATCATTCCAGTCGCAAGGATAATCTTCGACATATTCTCGAGGTGGCGCAGGGTGATGATTTGTTTGAGGCCGAAGAAAGCGCGAGTTGGAATGATCAGTGTCACAACCATCGCGAACCCGGAGAAGATGGCGCCAGCGACGAAGTAGGGCGGGAAAATCGTCGTATGCCAGCCCGGCAGGACCGAGACGGCAAAGTCGAAGCTGACAACCGAGTGAACGGAAATAACCAGTGGCGTCGCCAGTGCGGCGAGCAACAGATAGGCTACTTCGAATCGGTGCCAATGGCGATTTGAACTGCGCCATCCGAGCGACAGGATTCCGTAAATAATTTGCCTCGTTTTGGTCTTGGCACGGTCACGAATTGTCGCCAGGTCGGGAATCATGCCCATGTACCAAAACAGCGCGGAAACCGTCGCGTATGTGCTAACCGCGAACACGTCCCACATCAGCGGGCTACGGAAGTTGGGCCACATCTCCATCTGGTTGGGAATCGGGAAGAGCCAGTATGCAAACCAGACCCGGCCAACGTGAATCGCCGGGAAAATGCCGGCACATACAACCGCAAAGATGGTCATTGCCTCGGCAAATCTATTGATGCTGGTTCTCCATTTCTGGCGCAGCAGAAAGAGAATTGCCGAGATTAACGTGCCGGCATGACCGATGCCGACCCAAAAAACAAAGTTGACGATCGCAAATCCCCAACCCACCGGAGAGTTGAGGCCCCAAACCCCGATTCCGGTGAATATCAGATAGGCGACCATGGCACCGAGAACGCCCGTCAAGGTCAGAGAGATCGCGAAGGCTATGTACCAAATCCGAGGCGTGGTTGGTGCTTCGACAATACGACATACGTCATCGGTGACATCACCGAAACTCTTGCCACCGAGGATCAGATCCGCACGGCGCGAAGGATCGTCGGTCGTGTTGTCGAGATGGCTATGCAGTGTGGCGTCGGTCGTGCTCATGATGATCAGGCCGACTCCTTCCCATCCGAGTGGGAGCTGTCGTCCCTCGGGTTTCGAATTCTCGCGAGATAGTGAGTGCGAGGTCTGATATTGAGTTCCGCGAGTGTCGCGTAGGATCGTTGATCCTGTCGCAGGCGGGAGACTTCGGAATCAGGGTCGTTAAGATCCCCGAAGACGATTGCGTCAGTCGGACACGTCTGCGCGCACGCCGGTGTGATCTCACCATCCCGAATCGGGCGTCGATCATTGGTAGCGGAGATGCGCACAGCTTCGATTCGCTGCACGCAGTAGGTGCATTTTTCCATGACGCCACGGCTGCGAACGGTAACCTCCGGATTGAGCTGCATCTGCTCGATCTCCGGAATGTCTTTGCGGTAGTTGAAGAAATTGAAGCGCCGAACTTTGTACGGACAGTTATTGGCGCAATAGCGGGTTCCGACACAGCGGTTGTAGACCATGGCATTGAGACCGTCTCGCGTGTGCTGCGTCGCAGCAACCGGGCAGACCTGCTCACACGGGGCCATCTCACACTGCACACATGCTACGGGCTGGAACGAGACCTCTGCGTCTTCTACCTGTTCAGCCGTCAACGCTTCATCTGTCTTGAAGTATCGATCGACACGCAACCAGTGCATTTCGCGCTGGTTTAACACCTGCTCCCGTCCTACGACCGGTATGTTGTTTTCGGCCTGGCAAGCTACAACGCAGGCACTACATCCCATGCAGGTGCTCAGGTCGATCGCGATCCCCCATTGTTCACCCTCGTACTGTTGATCCTTCCACAGTGAGACCAAGGGCGGGTGATGGTCGTGATGATGAATGACATCCGGATGGGCGAGATACTCGTCTAAAGTTGCTTCGCGCACAAGATTGGCGATCCGACCCCGCCGAGCCTCGAATCCTTGTGTGTCGATCGCGTGATGGCTCTGTGTCGTCGCGAGTTGGAAGTGTCTTCCCGTTCCTGTGACAGACGCGCGGGTGTGAGACATTCCTTGCAACGTGCGTAGCGGATAAACGTTGCTGCCCACACCGTTGCCAACTTCGCCCGCCTCAGTTCTGCCATAACCCAATGAAACCGACACACACTGAGGTGCGTGACCGGGGAGAACGTAGGTAGGAATTTCAACCGACTGGTCACCGACCGAAATCGCGATCACTTCACCATCACTGAGGTTCAGATCTCGAGCAGTTTGAGGCGACATCAAAGCCGCATTACCCCAGGTCACTTTGGTGAACGAATCCGGGAGTTCTTGGAGCCAACCACTGTTGGCGAATCGGCCGTCAAAGACTTTGCTGTCCGGCCTGAACACCACCTCAATAATTCCAGCATTGTTCGAGCTTCCGGCAACTAGATCCGACAGCTCCGCTCCAACCTGGTCGGCATTTGTTCGGAATTCGGGCGGATCTACCTCTACAAACTCGCTGTTGGCGATCAATCCATCATGGAGACCGCTCTCGAAACTCAGTTCTGCAAACCTCTGCGAAAAAGTCTCTCTTACAATCTCGTGTCCGGTTTGCGGACCGTCTCCGAGCAACAGTGCGATTAATTCGGCGCTTGTCTTGCCACCGTAAAGCGGCGCAATCAGGGGTTGAGCGCACGTCCATGTGCCATCCCATGCTGTCCCATCGCCCCAGGACTCCAGCGTATGAGCTCGTGGGAGATGCCACGAGCAGAGCTTTGATGTCTCATTGCGATACAAGCTGAGGTGGACTGTGAAAGGTACTTGTTCAAGAAGCGAAATCAATCCTAGGTCACGAGGACCATCGTAAACCGGGTTGCCCCCAAGAAGAATGAGACTTTGGACCTCACCGGAGTTGATCAAATCAACAAGCTCGCCAAGCTCGGTCAAGCCCACCTGCCGATCCGTCCAAGGCTCCTGGACGTAGCGAAGAGTGCTTCCCTGCGACCCGACTGCCTGATTGATGGCGGCGGCCAGAATGTGAACGGTCGCCGGCTGTTGCGGCCCAACCAGGATCACGCCTTCGCCTTCATGTTCGGCTAAGTCGACGGCGACATTCTCAGCGAACACGCTGCTGCGCTGAGGCAGCGCCGATAGGTTTGTCTGAGCAGATTCGAGCATCGCTTCAGGAATCGACAGTCCATGTACTTCAACGAGCAGTCGAGCAACTTCGAGAATCAGTGCAGGAATCTCG
>JAAESQ010000511.1 GCA_024229275.1 bacterium
CCGTACCGAGAAGTTGCCAGGCTGGCAGTGTTCGACGCGCGACCTCAAGGAAGCGACTGCGATGCCTGCACGTGCCGAGGCTTATCTACGTTTCCTCGAACGTCAGGTTGGCGCACCGATCGTGCTGGTCTCCACTGGCCCGCGGCGTGAGGAGACTATCGCGAGGGGCGACTCCGATCTTTCCAAGCAGCTCGCGGCGCTGATTGAGACTAACCAGTCGCTGGAGTAGCTGCAATCCAACGAGCGCAGGGAACTCAGGAAAGTTTGAATGCCCGGAGAATCCAATGAACTGTGTGAAACGGCTTGATTCTCGGGCCTTCTGGAGGTAGATTTAGCGAAGAGTGGGCCGTTAGCTCAGTTGGTAGAGCATCTGACTTTTAATCAGGTGGTCACTGGTTCAAGTCCAGTACGGCTCACCAGGCTTCGTTCACATCCGTGATAAGAAGCCTGCCACGGCGAAGCTCCTAGCGAAGCCGGGCAAACAACTCCCTAAATGTGTGACAACGGGATGTGAACTACGCCCGGGCAAGCCAGTTCCTCTCAAACATGTGTCAATCCCCATCAACGAAGTTCCTAACGAAGCCGGGCAAACTACTCCCTAAATGAGTGACAACGGGATGTGAACTACGCCCTGGCAAGCCAGTCTCAGCTCTCGACTGGAGACCTATCAGTACCGGACTTCCCGGAACGGAGCCATTGACGGTTCTGGCCCGTTATTACTTTGATGACAGTTCATTCGACCCGATGATCGAAGTTCAGCGTGCTCACTGAGTTCTTCGGGATCGAAGATCTGACCGGGCTGTACGCAGAGCTACGGTCATCCCCACGTCCCAATGCCGGGTACCCCTTACCCGGCACTCTTTTTCCTTGGACAGTTGAAAGCTGCTTTAGTTTCCGCATCAGCTGCAAATGAAGTCGCGCGCCCGGCAACGCCATTTTCTCTGTGCCTTGGTTACTCACTAGTAGAGGAGCTATACGAGGTTGATGCGTCACAGGGTTCATGGGCAGGTTCGCTTGATGACCGGTGTGTTTGGCGAAGCACTTCAATCAGCATATCGGTTGTCGGAAATTACAGCGCTGAGGAATTCCAAACGAGTTGTAGCGGAGACTTCACTTTTCGAACGCAGCGCTCTGCCCTCTGAGATCTCTACTGTGAGCTATTGCATCGGTTAGGACTACCGCTTTGAAATATCGAGTTCTCATCCTTGAAGACGACGATGCGGTCAGGTCGCTGCTGCAGGAGTTGTTTCGCCAAAGGGGATGCGAAGTCTTCGCCTACCCAGACCCCGGAGCGTGTCCTCTGTTTCACAAGAACACCTGCGATTGTCAGCCGTCGGCGGTGTGTTGCGACTTCGTGATCAGTGATCTCAACATGCCGGTAGCTTCTGGTCTCGACTACATCATGCACCAAAAGCGTAAGGGCTGTCGTTGTCTCCATGTCGCGTTGATGACCGGGTCAAGTTCATTGGCGGACATTCAAACAGCGAGAAATCTGGGCTGCGAGATCTTCCAAAAACCCATCAATATCGAGACTCTTGTGGAATGGCTGGACCAATGCGAAACTCAGATCCGAGACGATCGCCGTATCTCTGACTGGAATCCTTGAAATACACCCTTCACGGAACAGTCGTCCTGGTTGAAGCCTTACTTCTCCGCCTCCCTAGCTTGCTCTTCGTCACTGTATAACCGACAGGGCTCCGGCTGGCCAGGTCTTCTGGTCGCGCCCAACCGGGCGCGACCAAGTTCTGTAGCTACCTTACGCCCTACTCCAAAGCCGCAAGTCGGAATTCGTTCAATTCAAGGTACTGGAGTGCCATGGTCGCGTCAGCCAACCGTTCAGGTGCGTACTCCTCCACGGCAAGCAGAAAACGAGGATCTGCGACGATCATCGCAATCTTGTCGCTGGTGAGTTCGATCTCGGTCTCGCCCCCTTCGGCGCAGATGACTGTGACCGTCGTCGGGGAGTAGATGAAGCCGATCAGAACATCCACAATACCGTTGAGGAAAGACCTTTCCTCATGAATGGTTGCGTTACCTGATGGGCATATCTCACTGATGTTGACGTTTTCGTCACCGATAATGCCGAAGATCCAGTGGTGATGCCAGTGCTCGTAGGCCACCTTAGATCCAGTAGTGGCGCCTTCGCCGATAGTGTAGGTGTGTTTGTAGCAGCCGGTGAAGAGTAGGCACAGTCCAGCAACCAGCATCACAATTGTGTGCTTTTTCATCATTTCCTCCTGTTAGGTCCTTGTTCGGACGTCGCCTCGGCGATACGCGTAGGAGGTGATCTTTGATCGCCTCCAGAATGGCTCATCTGCAACTCCCGTGCCGAAAAGACAAGAGTAAGGGTTTGAGAAAGGGAGATGATTCACCGAACAGATCGCTCTCAAAGACAAAGGGCTCGAGACTGTCATATTGAGCGGAGCGAAGCGGAGTCGAAATATCTCCCGTTGGATTTGGTAACCTGCTTGTATTCAGGGATATACGGACTGCTGGCTGACGCGGGAGATCCCTCGACTACGCTCGGGATGACCTTATCGTTGCGGCTCTGCCTTTAAGTGAGTTACTGCCGCGAAGCGGCGTGCGGTTGCTCAAGAGGACAACACGATGACTGTCCTCTTGAAAGGACACACAGAGGGTTCATATTGAGTCACCGATGATGTGCACCGGGGATGGCCCAGCGGAGGTCCCACGGATTTGAATCAATTGTGCTGAGTCCGAATAGAGAGAGCTTTAGCGAGAAACCGGAGGGGGCTGAGGGCGGTGGAATTCCCAGCGCGTATCGGTAGAGATCTCGGGTTGTAGTACGTAGCCGCTTTCATTGCAGGAACGCAATTGATCCGCTGTCGTCACCCGATTCTGGATGGCCCAACGCGCCATCCTGCCACGGGCTGCTTTGGCGAAGAACGACAGGACTCGAGCCTTGCCGTTCTTGACATCCTTGAAGACCGGGGTGATGACCGGAC
>JAAESQ010000512.1 GCA_024229275.1 bacterium
GATCATCAGGTGGATTGGTTGATTGCTTGCGGCTTTCGGAATCCGCAGCTTCTTGCGGAGCAGCCTCGACCGCCGACACAACGTCGAGTAGTCCGGGATCTCGATACACAACCCGAGAAGCGAGGCGATCGAGTGCAAGAAGCCTTCGGTTTGGCGGTAGGCGAGCTTGTACACCATCCAGACAACCAGGCCCGTTTCAATCGCCATCTCTGAATAGACCCGTTGACCGCCAGGCTTACCGCTCTTGTCGGCCTTCCAGTTCGCGATTGCCTCCTCGTCAAACCAGACCGTCAAATCGCCCCGGCGGCACAGCCCTTCGTTGTATTCCGCCCAGTTGCGAACGTGGTACTTCTTCTGCTTCGCGTGCTTGTACTGGCTGCGCTTGGGATACTTCATGGTCGAACATACCTCGGCCACCCACCATAGGCGAATTTCGCCCTCAGCCAAGAGCGGTGCAACAACGCCACTTGACAGTACAAGGAAATCTGCTATGGAGGTTCATCCGCGGTGAATCGATTTGTCAGCGGATTCGGCTCCACCAAGCCAGAGGCAGGCTTCATCCATGGAAAAGAAGATTCCGATTTCGAACCGGACGTTGGGTAGTGTGCAGGCCTCCCACATCCTACCCAACCCAAAGTCAAAAACGTTCGAAACTACGCATGCACAACGGCCGTCCCCGATCC
>JAAESQ010000513.1 GCA_024229275.1 bacterium
GACCCGGAGGTGACCATGCAACGCTCGCAACACACAAACGACCTGATTGCTCACTCCGTTGCTCTCGAAGCAGCTGGAATGACGATTCGTTTCGCGAATCGATGCGGAGAAGACCCAGCAAACTCCAATGCAATCACTTCGGGGGCAAGGTTTTGACTAGAAGGTGATTAGGTCGTCGGTCTTGAACGGGTGATCAGCGAACTAGTAGCTGGGTTCAGCGGGCGCGATGTCGCGTGACGCAACTGCGATCAAATGTCGTTCTCCTCACAACCAAGGATCACAAGAGCGGGGCCGGTAGCATCGCTCCACCGGATCGGCTGGAGCGGCGATGAGAAACTCAGACCGCCAGCGTCAGGTTTTGTCGGTGGCATGGGGCGCGGCCCAGACCTCGGCCCGGTTGCGTCCCCTGCGTTTGGCCTCGTACAGGGCCTCGTCGGCGCAGCCGATGAGCCACGCCGGATCAGTCTCCGGCCGCGGCACCGTGGTGGCGATGCCGACGCTGACAGTGACCACACCCCCGTCGGCGCCGTCAGCGTGGGGGATCCCGAGCTGCTCCACCTGCTCCAGAACCTCGGACGCCACATGCGCGGCTCCGACCTCAGGAGTGCCAGAGAGCACGAGCACGAACTCCTCGCCTCCGTACCGCGCCGCCAGGTCGCCGGGCCGGTGACACCTGTCTTCCAGCACTGCGGCCAGCTTTCTGAGACACTCGTCCCCGGCCTGGTGGCCGTAGCAGTCGTTGAACCGCTTGAAGAAGTCCACGTCGATCATGATCACCGAAATAGCTTTGGCGTTGCGCAGGCAGCGGCGCCACTCATGATAGTAGATCCTGTCGAAGTAGCGGTGGTTGGCTATCCCTGTAAGGCCGTCGAGATGAGCCAGGCGCTCGAGCTCTTCGTTCGCCCGCGCGAGCTCCTGAGTGCGCTCGGCGACAAGCCGCGACAGCACGCGCTCGCGGCGTTTCAGCTGTCGGACACGCCCCATGACCACGCCCGTACCCAGCAGGAAGGCACCCAGGCCGCAGGCGGCGTAGAACAGTCGCGTCTGGTAGAAGTGCGGCAGTAGCACGAACTCGAGCGCAGCGCCTGTCTCGTTCCACAGGCCGTCGTTGTTGCACGCGATGACGCGAAAGGTGTAGCGGCTCGGAGCGAGGCTGTCGAAGTAGGCCTCGCGTCGCGCGCCAGCCTCGATCCACTGATCGTGCAGCCCGTCGAGGCGGAACCTGAACCTGACCTTCTCGGGCGCGAGCAGACTGAGGCCCGTGTAGTGGACCACAAATCGCCTCGCGCCGGGCTCCAGCACGATCGGAGAGCCGGTGTCGACGTCGATATCGACGTCGTCGACCACCAGACGCTCTATCAACACCGGTGGGATGACGTCGTTGGTCGGGAGATCTCCAGGCCGTACGATCACGACACCCTTGGTGGTCGGAAACCACATCCGTCCGGCGCGATCCTTGGCGCCAGCCGGGGCCGATGGGCCGTTGCAGCCGAAGGTCCTCATGCCCTCGGAGCGTCCGTAGCTGACGCACGAGATGCGTTTGAGAGCGCCCCTGTCGAAGGCCTCGAGATGTGCCTTGGACACGCTGAAGATGCCTCGATTGCTGCTCATCCAAAGGTGACCCTGGCTGTCGTCCAGCACACTGAAGACAGTATCGTCGTGGAGCCCGTCCTGCACGGTGTACGAGGAGAAGCCCCCACCCTCGTAACGGTTGAGTCCACGGTTGGTCCCGATCCAGATTGCCCCAGGGCGCTTCTCGTCCTCGGTCAGTGACCACACGAAGGCGGACGACAGACCTTCGGCGACGCCGAAGCTCTCGATCGAGCCCTGGTGGTAGCGGTTCAGGCCGCCGTCGTAGGTGCCGATCCACATCATGCCGCTGCTGTCCTGGAGTAGCACGTAGATCGAGTCGCTCGAGAGACCGTCTGCCGTGGTCAGATGCTCGATCAGGCCATCCACTCGGATGATGTCGACGCCATTGCGGTTCGTTCCCACCCAGATGTTCCCGTCATGGTCCTCGCTCACCGCCCGGATGATGTTGTCCGACAGGCCATTCGAGGTGTCGAAGGTGGTCACCTCGCCATCCTGCCAGCGGTTGAGCCCGTTGCCGTTGGTGCCGATCCAAACTGCTCCGTCCCGGCTCTCGCCGAACGACAAGATCTGGTCGCCGGAAAGTCCTTCTCGAATCGACACCACTTCGGCCTGCCCATCGTGGAAGCAGTTCGCTCCGCCGCCGGCGGTGCCGATCCAGACGCCCCCGGTACTGTCGGTGAAGACCGAACGGGCCCGGTCCTCGGATAGCCCTTCGCGCTCGGTGTAGGTGAGGAACTGCCCGTCCCTAAGCCGATTCAGACCGCCTCGGTAGGTCGCGATCCAGAGGCTTCCTTCGCGGTCCTCGTGAAGGATCTCGATCGTCCGGTCGGTGAGCCCGTCCTCCTCGGAGATGACCTCCATTCTGCCCTGGCTGAGCCGGAAGAGACCGCTGTGCCCGGTGCCGATCCAGAGGTTTCCGTCCCTGTCCTTGAAGATCTCTCGCACGTCCGTGGGCATTCCTCCTAATGAAGAGAGCGGCTGCCAGCTTTCATTGCGGTAGCAGATGACACTGGCATCCAGGGTGCCTGCAAGCAACACGCCCTCCGAAGCGTCCCACATGAGGGACCGGATCGCCATCGTGGGCAGCCCGTTTGTCGTGTCGAAGACGCTGATTTCGCCATCTGCGATGCGACTCACGCCGCCGCCGTCGATCGCCACCCAGATCGCGCCCTCGTCGTCCTCGGCGAGGTCCCAGACGGCCCCTCGCGGGAGGCCGGAGGCAGAGGTGTAGGCCGTGAAGACTCCGTCTTTGAGGTAGGTGACGCCATCCCAGGTGCCGATCCACAGGCCACCGTTCGAGTCCTCGAGCAGGGTCCCGATGTGGTTGTTCGAGAGTCCGTCCTCGACCGAGTAGACCGAAAAGGTGCCGCGATCCCGGCACAGAAGACCGCCGCCGTTGGTGCCGATCCAGAGCTTCCCTCTGCGGTCCTCGCGCAGCGCCCAAACCCCAGTCTGCGTGAGCTTGGGCGTGTCGGTCCTGTTGAAGACCTCGAAGCGCACCCCGTCGAACCTGGCCAGGCCTCCGAAGGTTCCCAGCCATAGGTAGCCGTCGCTCGTCTGCTCGATGGCGAGGACCGAGTTCTGGGGCAGGCCCCTGTCCATCTGCCAGGATTCGTGGATGTACTGAGTCAGAGACTTGTCGGGGTCGAGGGCGAGAGCCGAGGCAGCGACGCCAAGGGCGAGGAATAGCGCGATTGGTTGGTACACCAGCCGGCACGCAATCCGCCGACCCTGCGCAATGCTGCCCGGGCGACGAAGTGATGCAATGAACTGGCGCCGGTGGATCATCAGTAGCGAACTCGACGACCTCCGCCCAGGGCGTGCAGTGTCGAGACGCCTCCCCTTCCTCTGCAGTTTACCGGGTGCCGCTCCGATACGTAAAGGAAGGAGTCCCCGTCATCCCCGTCAGGTCGCAGTCCTGTGCCCTGCCCGTGCAGTGCCAGGCAATGAGGTTTTGAGATCGAAGGGTCAATGGGGGTCGATGCGAGATCGATCGGCAGTGGCAGACACGGATTCAGAGACAGAGACAGAGACAGACTCAGGGTACAGAAACAGATTCAGCGGCAGAGGTAAAGGGCATCGCGATCCTCGGATGCTGCCCGCTTCGAAAGACAACGTCGGATCCGAGCGTTTTCGACCGGCATCGCCATCGCCATCGCCATCGTCATCGTCATCGAATATGGCGCTGAGGTGGGGGAGATAGATGGCAGCGGCAGACACGGATTCAGAAACAGAATCAGAAACAGAATCAGAGACAGAATCAGAGACAGAGACAGAGACAGAGACAGAAGGCAGATTCAGAGACAGAGGCAGAATCAGAGGCAGGCGCAGCGCCTGCCCCCTTGATAGACGATCGCTTCGAAGGAGCGCACCCGATTAGGCACCCGCAACCACCCTCGTCCTCGTCATCCTCATCGTCATCGTGTAAGGGAGGCCCGTGAGAATACGATGACGATGACGATAGCGATGACGATGACGATCGAATGGCCCGCCCCGGTCCCTGCCTCTGTATCTACCTTGCGCCCTGCTACCCTTTCTGGCTGGAGGACAGCAATGACCCCGAGCGGACCTGGAACTGGCTGGATCGAAGTTGTAACGGGTCCGATGTTCTCGGGGAAATCCGAGGAACTGATCCGACTACTTCGCCGTGCGGCGATCGCCAAAAAGCGGCTGCAGGTCTTCAAACCGGCAATGGACAATCGCTTTTCAGAGTCAGAGGTCGTTTCCCACTCCAAATGGAGGATGGCCTCTGAAGCGGTCGAACGCGCAGAGGACATTGTGAAGCGACTGGACCCACGCACCGAGATCGTCGGAATCGACGAGGCACAGTTCTTCGACGATGACCTGCCGAAAGTCTGCTCTCATCTCGCAAATCTCGGTAAGAGAGTCATCGTCGCTGGACTGGATATGGACTACCAGGGAGTTCCCTTCGGTCCCATGCCGGGTTTGTTGGCTTTGGCTGAGAAAGTCCACAAAATCACCGCCATCTGCACTCAATGTGGCGAACCGGCCTCCTATACACAGCGGCTGACTACCTCCGAGAAGCAAGTCGTGGTGGGAGCCGGCGAAGTGTACGAGGCGCGCTGTCGCCGTTGCCATGAGCCGGAAGGCGGCGAACAGGCAGAGGATTCGTGGCTGTTTCCGCCGGATGGAGTGGAAGAGAGCTGAGCGAGGTCTGTCCCAGTCGCCGGCTACTGAACCTGTCATCTGGCTCTGAATCTGATGCTGCCTCTGGATCTGGATTCTGACTCTGTCTCTGTGTCGTTCTTCTGGGACAGGGGCAGCGGCGGAGGCAGATGCCAGATTCAGGTTCCAGATCCAGACTCAGAGGCAGGCGCAGCGCCCCCGCCCCCTTGATCGACGATCGCTTCGAAGGAGTGCACCTGATTTGGCACCCGCAACGACCATCGTCATCGTGTGAGGGAGACCCGTGAGAACACGATGACGATGGCGATGACGATGACGATCGAATGGCCCGCCCCCGTCCCCGACCCGGCCCCGGTGCTGGTCCCTCCCCGCCTAGCTTCCCAGCTTTCTCGCCACCTAGCATCCGCGCAGCGGTATCATGGTTCCATCATGGGATCAGAACTGCGACCCGGAACCCTCGTGGGAAGATACCGTCTCTTAAAACGGATTGCGCGTGGTGGTATGGGCACGGTGTGGGTGGCACGCGACGTACGTCTCGAGCGTGACGTGGCGGTGAAGGTGCTCCCCCGGATGCTGGTGAGTGATCCCTCGGCACAGAGGCGCTTCGAACGTGAGGCGCGTGCGATGGCTCGTCTGTCGCACGCCAACGTCGTCAGTGTTCTGGACGTCGGAACCGCTGATCCCGGCACAGGCGAGGAACTTCCATTCCTTGTGATGGAGTTGATCCGCGGCCGCTCGCTGGATCTCGAGTTCAAAGACGGACCCATGGATCCTATTCGCACAATTTCGTTGATTCGGCAGGTCGCGCGGGCTCTCGGTGCGGCACACAGCGCTGGAGTGATTCACCGCGACCTCAAACCGTCGAACATCATGGTCGATCAGCAGGACAACATCATAGTTCTTGATTTTGGTCTGGCACGTCTTGGACAGCGGGAGGGTGGATCTCCGGAGGAGTCACTGACGACACCAGGAATGGTCCTCGGTTCGTGTCCATATATGGCGCCGGAACAGGCATTGGGTCAGGAAGTTTTACCAGCATCCGACATTTTCTCCTGCGGGTCGGTGATGTACGAAGCGCTTGGTGGACAAAGGGCGTTCGAGGGCGAGACTCCGATGCACGTCCTCCAAGCAGTCGTGAAGTGTCAGTTTCGGCCATTGGAGGAGATTGAGCCGTACACGCCTCCAGAGTTGCTTGCTGTGGTTGAGCGCTGCCTGAAACGAGAGCCGGCCAAACGATACGCCGACGGCGACCAACTGGCCGACGATCTGTCCCGCCTCGCCGCAGACGTTTCAACCACCGCGACGCGAACTCCGACCGTTCGGCTCGGCCCGAGTCCCGTCAAGGCGGTGAGAGAAAAACAGCGGCGCCGTCTCGCGCAGTGGACCGCAGTTTCTTTGGCGTTGCTGGTGGGCGGGGCAGTCGGCGGAATGCTGCTGGGTAGATTGGATAAGGAGTCACTGCGACCAGATCCTGGAGCTTGGAGCGTACGTGAACTGCTGCGCTCGCCTGGAGTTCTCAACGATCCGGCATGGGACTCTGCGGGAGAGCGACTCATCACCGTGTGGTCGCCACCCGGAAGAGCCCAAGTTCTAGTTGTTGATGCCACAACCGGTGAACGGCGTGTTGTCGCCGACGCCGAGGCCGGCGAGACCTTTGTCTGGCCGTCGTTTTCACCGGACGATCGGGCGGTTGTGATGTCGGTGCTTATCGGCGGCGGGCAGAGCCTGCGCATCGTTCCGGCGACCGGAGGACCTGTAGTTCACGAGATTACAAACGCCATTCATGGGACGTGGATGGAACGGCAGAAGGTCGTTTTCTCGCGTTCTGAGGAGCCCGCAGCAGGGCTGTGGCTATCTGATCTCGAGAGCCTCAGCGAAACCCGGGTACTGCCTGGGGAAGCGGGTCGCGGGTGGTGGACTGCTGCGGCTCGCCCTCGAGGGGGAGTTGCGCTGCTCGGCGGCAACATCGATGTGCGCTCGGGCCTCTACGTCGGGCGAGATCTCGAGCCGCCATTTGAAGAATGGTTGGCGCCCGGGCGAAGTGTTTCAGGATTCAGTTGGGCGCCGAGTGGTCGCAGTCTTTTGGCGGCGGTCGATGGAGCACTTGTTCAGCTGTCGTCTGATGGTCCACGTCAACTCCTGCCAACGCTCCAGTCGCTGCGGGATCCTGTCATTTCTCCTGACGGCAAGTCGATCGCCGTCGTCCGGCGAGACCATGGGGTTGATCTGATTGCCGTTGACCCTGATGGAGGTAGCTGGTCCTGTCTGAACTGCAATGTTCCCGGTTCCTATTGGGGAAGTGTTGCGGCGGACGGTGTGGTCGCCTACAGGCTTATCAGCTTGGGTCAGGGCTCGTTGTATCTGCGCGACGGGGATGACGAAGCTCGACTGAGCCAAGTCGGTGAAGACTCGTCGTGTCCGTCGTTCTCGCCGGACGGGATCAGAATCGCCTATTTGGCAGCTTCGGAAGAATCCGGAACCGAACTTCGGGTTGTCTCCAGAACCGGAGGGGACGCAGTCACATTGGCGACTGGCGTCGAGGCGAGGGAGTATCCCTCGTGGTCGCCGGATGGTCGTTCTCTGACCTATGCGGCGGGTGAGCCTCTGTCTGTGTGGGTAGTGTCGGCGCTTGGCGGTACGCCACGACTGCTCACACCTCAGGGTGGCGATTATCCGTACTGGAGCCCTGACGGGAAGTGGATTGCCTACGTTGTGTGGACGGATGAATCAGATCCCTTGCAGGGTGCGTGGGTTGTTCCTGCTGAGGGTGGTGAGCCTCGGAAAATTGGTGATCAGCCGACACGATTGGTGTGGAGCAATGAAAACGGCCGCTTGTGGCAATTGCGACGGGAGGGAAATCTCATCGAGCTTTGGCAGTGCACCGTCGGAGAGTGGCGGTGGCGAAAGCGCTCGACACTGGACGTCGGTGGTGCTCCCGCATCGCACTTCGAGTTTCTTCCGCTGACTGTTCACCCCGTGACAGGTGAGCTCGTCATGAACCGAAGTACGGTTGAATCGGCACTGATGATCCTTGAAGGACTCGATCCAGCTCGGTGGTAACCGAAGCGGATGGGGCAGGTTCATGGAGAGTTCGAACTGTTGATATGCAGCCTCAAGAGATGTTACGCTCTGGCGGGGTTTGGAACGCTAGATTCTGAGCCACAGGAGGGATTCGGGATGAAGCGGAGAACATTTCTTTTCGTGCTGGCGACAGCTGGGATTCTTTTCGCTGCGGCCGGGGCCGGGGCAAGTGACCATGCGTTTGTCGGCGCCGCGAAATGCAAGATGTGCCACAAGGTACAGTACAACTCCTGGCTCGAAACAACTCATGCGAAGGCATTGGACCATGCCAAAGCGGCCACCGACAGGACCTTTGAGGCCGCATGCTTGAAGTGCCACACTACGAATGCTGATGAAGCATTGGCTGGTGTGCAATGCGAGGCTTGCCATGGGCCAGGTGCAGATTATAAGAAGATGAGCATTATGAAAGATCAGGAATCAGCTTTTGCGAACGGCCTGGTGGTTCCGACACAGGCGACGTGTAATGGATGCCACACAGGAGAAGATCACGCATCTAAGAAGGACCTTGAGGCAGAAAAGGCCAACGCCGCTGCAATTCACGCTCACAAGAACTAGAGCAATCTCAGTTGAGTTCAAGAGGCGCGGCTTTGAGTCGCGCCTCTTTTCTTGTCCGAGGTGCAAGATGATGGAATCCATCGGGTTTGAGATACTGAGTCTGATGGGAGAATCGGCCGTCGCATTGCCTACGGTGCGGGAGA
>JAAESQ010000514.1 GCA_024229275.1 bacterium
CTTCCCAAATCCAACCGTCGAGGGACCGGGCACACATCGGCGCGATGGGCAGCTGGTAGGACACCTCCCTGCAGAGACTCGAGGAGGCTTTCTCCTCCTGTGCAGGCTGCGTCTACTTGACAGGGGCCTTCTTATGGGTGTGGTTCAAACACTCGTGAGTTCGGGTGGAGAGGGCATCACAACGCAGGCACTCTCGTTGCGGCATTCGATAAACAACCGTTGCCCCGTTGTCCCGTCGACCCGCATAGCCGTCCGCCCCGTCCGTCCCGCACAGCCTCTTTTAACAGCTCGCTCCCTCAGGGGGGTCCCGTCCCTCTAAGAGTTCGAGGACTGCCAGCGCGTGGGAGAGGAATCGCGGCAGTGTGGCATCAGGCAGCGGTTCTGCAGCCGGCGCCGCGAGAGTCAGCGGATTGATGTAGCGACCGTTCTGTTTGACTCGATAGTCAAGGTGCGGTCCGGTCGAGAGGCCACTCGAACCTACAAAACCCACGACCTGGCCCTGAGAAATGCGAGCCCCTCTGCGAACGCCCTTCCCGTAGCCATTGAGATGGAGATAGCTAGTCTCGAAACCGTTGGTGTGCCGAAGCGTCACCATACGCCCAGCACCTCCGTTTCGTCCAACGAAGGTGACTGTTCCATCCGCAGTTGCGTGTGCCGGAGTACCAACCGGAGCACCATAGTCCACACCGTAGTGCGGCATACGCCGCTTCAATACGGGGTGGAAGCGGCGCAGACTGAACCTCGACGTAATCCGGCTGAACTTCAGCGGCGAGCGCAGGAACTGCTTGCGCAGTGGATTCCCTTCGAGATCGAAGTATCCCACTCTCCCGTCTCCATCCTGATAGGCAATTGCATTGAGTATTCTGTCGCGATTGATGAATCGCGCCGCAAAAACGTTGCCGTAGTCGAAGAACTCACCTTCGATTGTGCGCTCATCTACGATCACAACGAATCGATCGCCTTGACGTAAGTCCCTGAAAAAGTCGATATCCCACTGAAAGATCTCTGCCAGCCGAACCGCCAGATCTGGATCCCCTCCAGACTCGTCGACTGCGGCGAA
>JAAESQ010000515.1 GCA_024229275.1 bacterium
CACACCAGTAGTGCACACCTCTCACCAGCGAACCAAACACAACCTCGGATTCCAGCGCACGTACCGAGTCGTAGGCAAGTTCGGACGATGGTTGATAGACAAACATCATCAGCGCACCCGTAGCGGCGAGCATCAGGATCAGAACCAGGCAGGTACCACCCAAACCGAAGGTGTGTGTGAACCGGATGGTATCGACCGGAACGCGGGCCGGCCGAAAATGGAGCACAAGCGTATTGAGAGTGAAACGAGCGCGCTCGCGTTCGGTGACCGGAACTCGTCCCCGAGGAAAGATCGATCGCCAGACGCTCGCAATCAATCCTGGCCGCTTGGCCTGGATCTGGTCGTCTCGGTTCTCGGGGTCTGTTTTCGCCATTGACTCGCCGGCCATTGTAGCTGGCCAAACCCGAATATTCCCACCCTCGACCCGCCACGGCAGAGAAGACAAATAGAGCTTCTCCCATCCTTCAGGTCATCTCCTTCGTCTTCATCATCCCGATGGGCATATTCGATGGCGATGACGATGACGAAGGCGATGGCCGTTGCGAGTGCACAGATCTATCGATGTCATTCGAAGTGTGCAACTCCGAGAAGAGGTCGATTCTCGGGGCGAAGCCCCGCCCAGACCGGGCACGACTACCCTTTAGACCCTCGCCCGACGGACTCGGTTTCGCTCCACTCCACTTCGCGCAGCCAATGTGTCCCTGTTTCATCACAAGGGACTCACAGCGAACGCTAGGGGTATTCTTCCTTCTAAACTTCAACGAAGTGATAACCTAACAGTTCCTTGATCCTTCTCCCCCTCGATTCGCGAAGCGAATTGCCCATCAGAAACGACCGTTCCAGTCGCGATAGCACCCCTCCTCAACCACCCAGCAACCTCCAGAGCAATAGACCAAAGGGTCGTCGGGCTCGGATGAACCGGGCTTCGTAGTAGCGAGACCTAAGAGACGGAGTGAAATGTGGTTCGCTTGCGAGCCGCAGTTCGCCTCGTATCTCTGGTCGCAGCAGGAGCCCTTGGTGAAATCCGAGCCTAGCAGCGCATAGCGCTGCGACGACCTTGCAGGAAGATCGCAGCATCCCGGGCGTGTTGCATGGCAATCCGTGGTCTCAGAGGGGCGCGTCGAGATGGGGTCTGGGGTCGTGATGAGCGACCGAGGCTTCGTCGGGATTGACCGTCCGGTCATCCCGGCGGAGCCGACCGAGGGAAGCGCGGCATCCAGGCCCGAGACAACCCTTTAGCGCGATGTGAGAAGGTCACGTTCGGCGGCGCGTGCCTGGCTCTGGTTTTCGGATGGTCAATCGTCGTGATCCTGCGTGCCTTCAGATTCCGAAAATCCGTGCCTGGCAACGCACGGGAAGCACGACCAGAGAGCCTATCGTCCAGCGGACCTTGGCCTCGTATAGATGAGCTTCTATCCAAAGGCGACGCATGGGGCGGAGGCGTGAGGCGATCCGAAAGCGCCGCGCTTTAGGGCGGCTCTCGCCTTCACCCCTAGCTCACGGCTCCTAGCCGTGAGCGTACCGGGGCGGGTACGCACCAACGACCTCGACTAGTTCTAGTTCATCGATTCTGTCGAAAGGAAACGAGCTTGCTTCCTAGCCCTCGTCGTCGCCGAACAGTCCGACCTGGTCCGGGTTTGGCTCAGGCGCCGGTTCTTCAGTCTTCGGCTTCTCGTCAGGCTTCTCCTGGGCTCCACTACGGATCCGCTTGAGCCGAGCGATGGGCTTAGGAGAAAGACGACGCCCCATCGCTCCGACACCAACGACATCAAGAATCGACAAATCGAAGTCCCCATTGTGGACACGCTGCCGCTTCGCCGGAACAAAGTCGAAGTGCACGGTGTCGTCCGACAGACCCTGCATCAACATGTCGACTCGACCCTTCGGGTCTTTGATCAGGCGATACTCTTTATCCTTGATGAAGCCCTTGATGTGCACCTTCTTGGCCCACGCAATGCGATTGCTATCCCTGAATACGACGGTAAACACGCTGCCTTCATCCTGGTCGAAGACCTCGACGTGAATCACCTTGCTCGGAATCAACACCTTGGCCTCGACACCGATGATGCGATACGTACCATCCTTGGACATGAGCAGGATGCGGTCGTACTCGCTGACATTGAGCTGATACTTCTCGCCCTTGACCTCGGTCCCGAAAAACCCCGTCTCCGGATCGTAGGAGATCTTCAAGTTCTGCCGCGCCACCGCGCGAACGTTGACCGTTTCAAAGGGTGTAACCTCGGTGCAACGAGGATAGAGATCGCCGTACTTCTCGAGCAGCTCTTGCAGGTAGGCGATAGTCGTCTTGGTCAGTTTGTGCAGCCTGCCCGTCACCGCTTTGATCGCTGCATTTGTTTCGTCAAGGTCCTTACGTGAGCGGTCAATGTCGAACTGTGAGATGCGTCGAATCGGAATCTTGAGCAGACGATCAATATCTTCGTCGGTCACTGCTCGCTCGATCTCGCCCCGGTACGCTTCGAGACCTGCGTAGACCTCGAACTTCACCGCATCCATCGTCTTCGCGTTCTCGATCCTCTTGTACAGCCGGTTCTCGATGAAGATCCGTTCCAAGGTGAGCCAGTGCTTCTTGTCCTCGAGCAGCCCCAACTCGTACTCCATCTCGGCCTTGATCTGCTCTCGCAGCCGTTGCGTCAGCTCGGTCAACACCTCGCTCACCGTCAACTCGGCCGGGCCTCGATCGCGAATCAACAGAATGTTCGACGAGATCGAAACCTCGCAATCGGTGTGGGCATAGAGCTGGGGAATCACCTCGTCCGCGTAAACGCCTCGTGCAAGCCCGACCTCGATCTCGACCGTATCGGTCGTGAAATCATCGATCGAACTGATCTTGACTTTGCCCTTCTGCGCAGCCGTCTCCATCGAAGCGATCAAACCCTCTGTGGTCGTAGTCGACGGGATCTCTCGAATCACGACTGTCTTGTCGTCCTTGCGCTCGATGCGGGCCCGAATCCTGATCTTTCCACGGCCGTCGTCGTACTCCGACACATCCATGAGCCCACCGGTCATGAAGTCCGGCAGAATCTCGAACGGCTCTCCCTCGAGAATGCTGATCTGGGCATTCAGGAGTTCAGTGATATTGTGGCTGAGAATTCGCGTCGACATTCCGACGGCGATGCCCTCGGCACCGAGCAGCAAAGCAACAGGCAGCTTCGCCGGTAAGAAGACTGGTTCTTCGCCCCGCCCGTCATAGCTCGGCTGGTATTGAGTGAGGGCCTTGAAGAACAGCGTTTCGCGGGCGAGATCGGTGAGCCTACATTCGATGTATCGCGGCGCGGCCGATGAGTGACCGGTCACAGGGTTACCAAAATTGCCCTGTTTCTCGATGAAGTAGTCCTTGTTGGCCAGCACGACCAACGCGTCGCCGATCGACGCATCACCATGCGGATGCAGCTTCATTGTCGATCCAATGATGTTGGCGACCTTGTGAAACTTGCCGTCGTCGGCCCTGAAAAGCGTGGTCAGAATTCGTCTCTGAACCGGCTTCAATCCATCGCGAATGTCTGGAATGGCGCGATCTACGATGACGTAACTCGCGTACTCGAGAAAGTTCTGCCGCATCAGAGGTTCGACTCGGGTCATCCTTCTCTGTTCCCTATCCCTTTCCCGTTCTCAGCCCCTTGATCTTCAAGCAATATCCACGATCAGATTATCGATAATGAACTGCTTCCGCTGCGGTGTGTTCTTACCCATGTAAAAGCTCAGGGCCTCCTTGACACTTCCCATGGATCGCACAGTGACCTGCACCAGATGGGAGTCATCACTGATGAACTGCTTGAACTCTTTAGGGCTTATCTCACCCAGCCCCTTAAAGCGAGTCACTTCAGCGCCTTGAATCCTCTTCAACGCCTGATCGCGCTCGACCTCCGAGTAGCAGTAGGCGGTGGACTTCTTGTTGCGAACCCTGAACAGGGGTGTTTCGAGAATGTAAACATGTCCCGTCACCACAAGTTCTTCGAAGAAGCGCAGAAAGTAGGTCAACAGCAGGTTGCGGATATGCATGCCATCCACGTCGGCGTCAGTGGCAATGATGACTAGGTTGTAGCGAAGGCCTTCCAGATCCTCCTCGATACCGAGTGCCCTCATGATGTTGTAGAGCTCCTCGTTCTTGTAGACCGCTTCGCGGCCCAGACCGAAGGCATTGAGGGGCTTACCTTTGAGAGCGTAGATCGCTTGCGTCTGAACATCCCTCGACTGGATCATCGCCCCACCGGCCGAATCGCCCTCGGTGAGGTAGATCGAGGTTTCCTCTCGTCTTTTGCCTTTGCGATCGCTGAGATGGACCTTGCAGTCGATCAACTTAGGAATACGGATGGCAACCTTCTTGGCGCGCTCGCGCGCTTCCTTCTTGATGGCCGACAGTTCCTTGCGCACCCGTTCGTTGTTCTTAACCTTTTCGATCAGCTTGTCTGCTGCTTCGGGGTTCTTGTGCAGCCAAAGCACGAGCTGTTCTTTAACCTCGCTCACGATCCAGGACCGAACCTCGGTCGACCCGAGTTTGTTCTTCGTTTGCGACTCGAAGACCGGATCCTGCAACTTGATCGCTACCGCACCAATCAAACCATCGCGGACATCCTCACCGGCAAATCCGTTCCTCGCGAACTCGTTGATCCCCTTAAGGACCCCTTCGCGAAATGCGCTTTGATGCGTCCCTCCATCGTTGGTGTACTGCCCGTTAACAAAGCTGAAGTAGGTCTCCCCATACGCATGTGTATGGGTGAAAGCGAACTCAAGCCGATCGAGCTTGCAGTACATCGCATCGTAGATGCGAGGCTCAGTGCCGATTTCGTCATCGAGCAAATCCGCGAGTCCGTCCCGCGAGATGAACTTGTCACCGTTGTAGTCGAGCGTGAGGCCGCTGTTGAGGTAAGAGTAGTAGCGCAATCGGTGCTCGATGTTCTCCTCACGCCACTCGAATCGCGGAAAGATCTCCTCATCCGGCACAAAACGAATCAGCGTGCCATCCTGAGCCTTGGGATCCTTCCCCGACTTCTCTCCAGTCTTCTTGCCACGGCAGAATGTCGCTTGTTTGAATTTTCCATCGCGATGGCTGATGACCTCAAAGTCCGACGAAAGCGCGTTGACCGCCTTGTTGCCGACACCGTTCAGTCCAACCGAGAACTGGAAGACCTCATCGTTGTACTTGCCACCGGTGTTGATCTTGGAGACGCACTCGACGACTTTGCCGAGAGGGATACCTCGACCATAGTCCCGGATAGAAATCTCGGAGCCCTCGCGTCGTATCACGATGCGGCGGCCCTCGCCCATGATGAATTCGTCGACAGCGTTGTCGATGACTTCCTTGAGCATCACGTAGATACCATCGGCCGGGTTTGAGCCGTCGCCGATGCGGCCGATGTACATGCCGGTCCGCAGCCGAATATGCTCAAGCGCATCCAGCGTCTTGATCGATTTTTCGTCGTAGCGGACCTGTTTACCGGGAGATTTCTTTCCTGTCGCCATCATTCCGCCGAAAGGGTAGCAGGAAGGCGCAGCCACCACCAGCCCGGGAAGCTGGGAAGAACAATAGCATCGTCATCGTCATCGTCATCGTCATCGTCATCGTCATCGTCATCGTCATCGAATATGGCGCCACAGCACTGACAGTGCTCGCAAGGATCTGTCAAACCGTGAAGATCGGAAGGACCTCCGATAGCAGAGGGTTGGAAATACACCTCCCTATTTGGGGCGATCCTGGTTCTCGACAGCGATGGCGATGGCGAGGACGAACGATCTGGCATTCTCGAAGGCAGGACACAAATTGAAATCAGAACCTCGTTGTCGAGCACAAGGAGAACGCCATGAATATCATCCGTCTGCGTTCTATCGCGACAGTGATAGCTTCAATACTGTTGATTCTGGCGTTCTTCGCCCCGACTTTGGATGCGCAGACCACACAGATCATCGAGATCATCGATGCCTCCGGCGATGGTGCAGGGAACACTCTCGAGTGGCCCACGGACATCGCGGTGGACAGTTCTGGCAACGTATACGTGACGGGAACTTCAAGCGACAACGCCTTCGTGATCCCGTGGAGTCTGGTCTTCACCGACGGCTTCGAGTCCGGAGACACCTCGGATTGGTCTACGACCGTTCCCTGACAGCAAGTGAAGCTCCTTCCATTCGGTCGCTTGCCGGTACGTCACCGGACAGTATGAGCTTCTCGCCCTACGAGGCGAGGATCTGCCGCCCGAAACGCGGTAGTACTCGTTTTGTTGTCTCTTACACTGCAATTCGCACGGCGAATTGCATACAATCACCCGATGACAGATATCCGTTGGCAGATTTGGGCAGACACTGGCGGCACGTTCACTGATTGTCTCGCGGTTGATCCGCTGGGAGTCCTGCATCGTACAAAGGTGCTGAGTTCGAGTTCGATTCGCGGTCATGTAAGAGCACGTATCGGTGAGAACAAGCTCGCAATCGAAGTTCCATGGGAGCTTCCCGATGGTTTCTTCCGCAACGGCATGCTGCGTCTGTTGAAACCGGATGGAGGAAGTGCTTTTGTTCGAGACTCGTGGGGTTCGGATCAATTAGTTGAGCTAGACCACGATCTCCGAGAGGTGGAGCCTGGTGACCGGTGCGAGATCCGGGCAGACATGGAGGCGCCGATTCTGGCCGCTCACCTGGTGACGAAGACGCGACTGGACGGTGACCTGCCATCGATGGATCTCCGAATCGCAACGACTCGCGGCACCAACGCGCTTTTGGAGCGCAAGGGGGCGCCGACAGGACTGTTCATCACGGCAGGCTTCGGCGACCTACTTGTCATTGGTCACCAACAACGCAGCGACCTTTTTGCATTGGACATTCATCAGCCCTCTCCTTTCTACACCGAAGCCGTTGAAGTGAAGGGGCGCCTCGCAGCAGACGGCCAGGTTGTCGAGCCCCTCGATGAAGACGCGGTGCAATACTCGGCGATGAAACTGTACGCCAAAGGGATTCGATCCGCGGCAATCGCTCTGCTGCATAGCTACCGCAATCCTGTTCATGAAGAACGCCTTGCGGAGATTCTCCATCAGATCGGTTTCACCCATATTTCCTGCTCCTCAGAACTCGCACCTCTGATCAAACTTCTGCCTCGAGCACAGACCGCGGTCGTTGATGCGTACTTGTCGCCGATACTCGGCCGCTACCTGTCAGATGTGGCACATCACAAGGGCGAGGGTGAACTGCACGTCATGACCAGCGCAGGAGGACTTGTTCGCGATTCAAATTTTCGCGCCAAGGACGCTTTGCTGTCAGGCCCTGCAGGAGGGGTCGTCGGAGCAGCAGACGCTGCCCGTCGCTCGGGAATCGACAATCTCATTGCGTTTGACATGGGAGGCACCTCTACGGACGTGTCGCGCTGGAACGGCGAGTATGAATACGTATTCGAACACAGCGTAGGGGATGCGCACCTTGTCGCACCGGCGCTGGCTATCGAAACAGTAGCGGCCGGGGGCGGCTCGGTATGCTCGTTCGACGGCTATCAACTCAAGGTTGGACCGGAAAGCGCCGGCGCCGATCCTGGGCCTGCATGCTACGGAGCCGGAGGTCCACTGGCAGTTACAGACGTCAATCTTCTGCTCGGCCGTATCGTACCGGAGCGCTTTGGAATACCTGTCGTTCAGGATGCATCACGCGAACGTCTTGACCAAGTTCTTGAATCCGTACGCTTGCGTACCGGGGAAGAAGTCCCACCCACTGACGCGTTGAGCGGCTTCCTGCAGATCGCCAACGAACGCATGGCAGCGGCGGTACGAACGATCTCAATCCAACGAGGCCACGACCCTAGCCATGCGGCTCTCGTTGCCTTCGGCGGTGCGGGTCCGCAACACGCGTGTGCGGTGGCCGACCTGCTCGACATCAAACAGGTCCTAATACCGCAAGACGCCAGCCTACTCAGTGCTGAGGGCTTACGAAACGCGGTTGTCGAGCGTTTCGAGCAACGCCAGGTGCTCAAACTGCTCGAACATTGCGAGACTCAGCTCGGAGACTGGTTTGCCGAGCTCGGGGAACATGCGAAGGATGCGGTGGCCGCAGAAGGCGTGGCCAGAAACAGGATCGAGGTGAGGCGCTGCCTTGTGAATCTCAGGATGGAGGGGCAGGAGACGTCACTCACAGTCGAATGGAACCTTCACCTCGATCTGGCAAATGCGTTAGCTGAAAGCTATCAAGCTGTGTATGGCTACCCCCCCCCGGAGCGGGCAATCGAGGTCGAGTCGGTTCGAGTCGTGGCTTCTACGAGTGGCGGCGAAAAGTCCAACGAGTCGATGTCAGCTTCCCAAGGAGGAAGCGGCTTCGCCATCGGTCGATCCTCGTTGTATGCCGGTGGGCGTTGGCTGAGTGCAGAGCTGTTCGAGCGCAGTTCTCTTGCCATTGACAGCCCTGTGGAAGGTCCAGCCCTGGTGCTCGAACCCCACTGCGCTTCGGTCGTCGAACCTGGCTGGACGTTGAACCTGGACGAACGTTCCGCCCTCAAGATAAATCGAACGAACGGAGTCGACAAATGAAGACAGAAGCCGTTCAACTTGAGCTATTTACGAATAGGTTCACTGGGATTGCCTGCGAAATGGGCGCAATTCTTCTGCGTTCGGCGCTGTCGACCAATATCAAGGAACGCCAGGACTTCTCGTGCGCTCTGCTCGATGATGCTGGACGTTTAGTAGTCAATGCGCCCCACATCCCGGTCCACCTTGGCGCGCTCGGTGTGTGCGTAAGAAAGGTTCTCCAGACAATCAAGTTGGCACCAGGCGATTCGATCGTCACCAACCATCCCGGATTCGGTGGATCACACCTCCCGGATGTCACAGTCATTACACCCGTCTTCAATCCGACTGCGCCGGAGCGCTTGCTGGCGTTGGTCGCGAACCGCGGCCACCATGCGGAGATCGGTGGAACACATCCTGGCTCAATGCCTCCAAACGCAAGGACGCTGGCGGAGGAAGGCATCGTCATCCCTCCGACCTATCTGGTCAAGGCCGGCACACCACGTTGGGAAGATATTCGGCACCTTCTCGCCGGCGGACGCCATCCGTCTCGTACTGTCGACGACAACCTTGCAGATCTTGCCGCTGCTGTGGCGGCCAATCACCGAGGGGTCTTGTCCCTCACCCGGCTGGCAGTGGAACACTCTGCCGAGACCGTCACTCACTTCATGGCGGCTCTTCGCGCGCAAGCGTGTCGCCGCATGGAGGAGGCTCTGGCTCGACTTCCGAAACGAGCGATGGAAGCTGAAGAGTTCCTCGACGACGGATCGCGTTTGGCAGTGAAGATCGAAGTCCGAGAAGGACGGGCGATCGTCGATTTTGCAGGTAGTTCAAAGACACATCCCGGCAATCTGAATGCCACGCCAGCGATAGTGAAGAGCGCCGTCATCTATGTATTGCGATTGTTGATTTCAGAATCCCTCCCACTCAACGAGGGAATCCTCGACCCTGTTGAAATCCGTATCCCCGACGGCATGCTGAATCCAGACTTCAGCGGTACTCCCGAGTCCTCCCCTGCCGTCGTTGGTGGCAACGTGGAGACGAGCCAACGCCTGGTCGATACGATGCTGAAAGCGCTCGAGCTGGCAGCCTGCAGCCAGGGAACGATGAATAACGTCATCTTCGGCACTTCAGAGTATGGGTACTACGAGACTGTCGCGGGTGGCTGCGGGGCCGGGCCAACAAGCGCCGGCGCATCCGCCGTCCACTCACACATGACGAACACACGCATCACGGACCCCGAAATCCTCGAGCATCGCTACCCGGTGCGCCTCGAACAGTTTGCGATTCGGCAGGGATCAGGGGGGCTCGGCGAGCGCCGCGGAGGAGACGGTGTAGTGCGTGAAATCCGTTTTCTGAAGCCTGCAACACTGTCGATTTTGAGTCAGCATAGAACGGTCGCTCCGTACGGGCTTGCCGGCGGCGAAGATGGCACGCCGGGACGGCAACGAGTCGCCAAACCCGATGGTGAGTGGCGGATGCTCGAGTCCGTTGACGGCTGCGAGGTCGCGACTGGTGACCGGCTCATTCTGGAGACTCCCGGCGGAGGGGGCTGGGGTAAAGCGAACGAGGATAAGTCGTGAAACGGCTCGCTTCGATTGTGATGTGGTCGGTGATTGCAGGCGCATTCATAGGCCCCGGGACCGTTACGACCGCGGCATCGGCGGGGGCGGGATTCGGGTTGAGCCTGCTTTGGACCCTCGCCTTTTCGACAGTCGCTTGCCTACTGCTGCAGGAAGCGAGCGCACGAGTGACGATTCTGTCCGGTTGTGAACTCGGTGCGCTGCTCCGCAGGCGCAGCCGGGAAGGTTGGCGGCGGCAGGCAATGCTGATACTGATCCTCGGAGCGATAGTGCTCGGCTGTGCAGCGTACCAAGCCGGTAATCTGCTTGGGGCGGTGGTCGGTGCCGAGCGCCTCACCGGCCTCTCCCCCGCTCTGTTGACCCTTGCGATAGGCGCCGGTGCTGCACTTCTTCTGTGGCTCGGCACGTCGCGAGTGATCGCTTCGGTATTCAGCATGCTTGTCGCCGTGATGGGTTTTGCCTTTCTGCTGACTGCCATTAGGTTGCAGCCCTCGATCGGCGAAATCATCCATAGTGCTCTTGTTCCCTCGACTCCACAGGGTTCAGGACTGCTCGTGATCGGGCTGATCGGGACCACCGTTGTTCCCTACAATTTGTTCCTCGGTTCAGGTTTGGCGCGGGGACAGTCGCTGAAACAGGTGCGATTCGGACTGCCAGTGGCGATCATTCTCGGCGGAGTTATTTCAGGAGCGATCCTGATCGTCGGTAGCGCGGTGAGTGAGCAGTTCAGCTACGACGGACTCGCCGCAGTGCTGGATGAACGGCTTGGTGGCTGGGCGCAGATCCTGTTTGGCGTCGGCCTTTTTGCCGCCGGCTTTACCTCGGCGATCAGTGCACCGTGGGCAGCGGCACTGACAACCCGTAGTCTCTTTGCAAGCAGCAGCGACTCCAAAGCGTGGGGCACCACCGGTTGGCGATATCGTGTGGTGTGGGCTTCAGTATTGGCGAGCGGCATGGTGTTCGGGATTATCGGAGTATCGCCGATTCCTGCGATTGTGCTGGCACAGGCTCTGAACGGCGTCTTGCTGCCAGTGGTGGCGATATTCCTCCTGATCGTCGTCAACGATCGCAAAGCCGTAGGTTTGGACGGATTAGGTTCCTGGCTCAACACAACGTTGTTGATGATCACTGTTTGGATCACGGTCCTACTTGGAGTGACAAACGTGGCTCGCGCCGCTGTGCGAGTTGTGGGAACAGACCTTCCAACTGAATCAACGCTATTGCTGATCGCAGCGATTGTCGCGACGGCAGCATTCGTGCCGGTGGCGAAGGCTGTAGTGAAGGGCAGACGGGGAGAATGTTGAATGATGAATGCGGAATGATGAGATGGGAGCCTTCTTTACTGTAAGGGTAGTCCCGAACCTCCCGTTTCAGCGGTTCAAAGAACCGCCCAAATCGTTCTTCTTCGCGTCCTCTTAGCGTTCTTCGTGGGCTTTGAGACTCATAAAGAAGGCTCCTCCAATCGAGCGGTATGCTCGAGTTCCCAAAAACCCTTTAAAGGAGGAGGAGCCCAATGAAAATGTACTGCGGAATCGACTTGCATTCAAACAACAGTTATCTGGCGATCCTGAATCGCGACCTGGAGGATGTCGCGTGTCGGAGGGTCCCAAACAGACTCGACTGCGTACTGGACTTTCTCGAACCTTATCGCGAGGACCTAGTCACCGTGGCAGTGGAGTCAACCTACAACTGGTATTGGCTCCGCGATGGAGTCAAGGATGCTGGTTACGACGTACGGCTGGTGGCCACTAACAAGGCGTGTCGTTTCAGCGACATGAAATATACCGACGACCGGCACGACGCGCGCTGGATCGCCAAACTTCAAGCCCTTGGGATACTGCCTGAGGGTTACATCGCCCCGCGTGCAGAGCGTGCGGTTCGGGATCTACTGAGACGTCGCGCCTTCATGGTCCAAAAGAGAACTGCTCATCTGCTTTCGCTACGGACTCTTTTTGAGCGCAGCACTGGGCAGAGGGTAACCGTCCAGACCATTCAGGATTGGAACTCGGCTGCAGTGCATCGGTTAATTGACGATCCCGTAGTGGCCTCGTCTCTGGCGGTCATGCTCCCTGTCGTGGAAGCATTCAATACACAAATCGATAGCGTCGAGAAGATGGTCCTCAAGAAGATGAAACTCCGTGATGAGTATCAGCTACTCAACACCGTCTCGGGTATCGGCAAGATCCTGGCGCTGACGATCATGTGCGAGACCATTAACATCGAACGATTTCCGAAAGCCGGCAACTACGTCTCGTACTGTCGATTGGCAAAGACCGAACACACTAGCAACAAGAAGAAGAAAGGCGCAGGCAACCGAAAAAACGGCAACAGGTATCTGTCGTGGGCATACTCGGAAGCGGCACAACACGCTCGTCGATGGGATCCGCTAGTCAGTCGCTATTTCGCTCGTAAGAACTCACGGAGTCACCAGATGGTTGCAAAAAGAGCCTTGGCAGCCAAGATTGCTCGTGCTTGCTACTACGTATTGCGTGATCAACAACCCTTTGACTCGTCAAGGACGTTTCATTGATGACTAGGCCGAAACGGGAAACCGTTGAACCACTGGGCTAAGCCAGTACTTTGAGTGGAACCGCTTCGGCCATTTCTGTTCATCAACGGCGATGCGACCAGGTCATGAGCCACCAAGCACTGGCGCCCTTACGGGTAGTCCATCACTTTGTTACTCATGGACATGATCTGGAGATCCCGACGACTCTCTGGGTACGTGACTCACGTACGGGGCACGAGCTTCGGCTCGATTGTCTAGATCCTGATGGGTGTGTGGTGCGGGTTCTTCCCAAATCCAACCGTCGAGGGACCGGGCACACATCGGCGCGATGGGCAGCTGGTAGGACACCTCCCTGCAGAGACTCGAGGAGGCTTTCTCCTCCTGTGCAGGCTGCGTCTACTTGACAGGGGCCTTCTTATGGGTGCGGTTCAAAAACATCTCGCGTACCTCGGATACGGCGCGCGCCACGTTGATGGAACAGCTACCATGAGAATCAATGAAGTTCCCTAGATCAGCTGGCGTTCTACTCCATCCGTCGTGTCTTCCATCGCCGTATGGTGTCGGCGATCTTGGTCCGCAAGCAATGGCCTATGTCGATTGGCTAGCGGATGCCGGCGCGATGTGGTGGCAGGTACTGCCGTTGCATCCCCCAGGACCAGGCGACTCGCCGTACTCGGCTGTTTCTACGTTTGCCGGGTCGGATCTTCTGATCTCCCCCGATCTTCTGGTCAAGGATGGTCTCCTTTCTGGGGATGAAGTGGTCGCCTCTGCAGACTTCAAGGAACACTCTGTTGACTTTCAACGGATCGGGACCTGGAAAAGAGATCTACTTTGGAAGGCGTTTGAAAGATCGCAGGAATCGCCCCCGACGGGTCTCGAAACAAAGCTCAATACCTTTCGCAAGAAGCATGAATGGTGGTTGGCGGATTTCGCCCAGTTTGCCACCTTGAAATCCGCCCATGGCGGGGCAGACTCGCGAAGCTGGCCAGCGCCTTTGGCGATGCGTCGACCCGAAGCACTCCGCAATTGGGTGCGAGATCATAGTCGCGAGATTGACTTTGTCGTCTTCGGTCAGTACCTGTTCTTTGAACAACTCGAACGACTGCGTCAGCACGCACACAGCAGGGGTGTTCAGCTTCTCGGCGACGTACCGATCTTTGTTGCTCTCGATTCAGCGGATGTTTGGGCTAATCCGCAGATATTTCTACTCGACAAACAACGGCGACCGACTGTCGTGGCAGGGGTACCTCCGGACTACTTCTCGAAAGAGGGTCAACTCTGGGGAAACCCGCTGTACGACTGGGATCGCCTGCGTGAGAATGGCTACGACTGGTGGGTGAAGCGTTTGCGGCATGAGTTGGAGATGGTCGATGCCGTTCGCTTGGACCACTTCCGCGGATTCGTTGCTCACTGGGAAGTAGAAGCCAGTGAGAAAACTGCAATCACTGGGCAATGGGCGCCAGGACCTGGAGAAGAGCTCTTTCGTGTTGCCCGAGAGAAGCTGGGCGAACTACCGTTCGTGGCCGAAGATCTTGGCTTCATAACCGAGGATGTCAACGCGCTGCGTTGCGAACTCGGATTTCCAGGTATGTCCGTGCTGCACTTTGCATTCTCGCCGCATGACCGGTCGATCTACGTTCCATACCGGCATGAACCCGATCAGGTCGTCTACACCGGAACGCACGACAACAACACGACTCTCGGGTGGTACCTCGAGGATGCCACTCCGGAAGAACAGGAATATGTGCGCCGGTATGTCGGCACGGACGGATCTCAGATCAACTGGGATTTGATTCGTGTCGCGATGGGTTCAGTGGCGGATCTGGCAATTGTGCCCCACCAGGATCTGGCAGGCCTCGGTGCGGACTGTCGTATGAATACACCGGGTCGAGCCGAGGGGAACTGGCGTTTCAGGATCGCACCGTGGATGCTCGAGGACAAGATTAAGCATCGTCTCGCCGACCTTGTCTGGACTTATGGGCGGTGGCCGCAGGACCGTTAGGCTCTGCGGCTCTGCGGCTCTGCGGCTCTGCGGCTGTGCGGGACGAACGGGACAACGGCAGTACGGCGAGGCTGCGATTGCATGACGCCGGTGCTTCTGGAAACCGTGTATCCAAGTCTCGGTGAACGTGAAATCTGAACCACGAAGATCGCGAAGAGCGCAAAGGTGGGAGTGCAAGGGCGGTTCAATTCCGTCACGTACCCATCGGCTAGGCGGGGCAGCAGCGAGGGTGCTTTGTGGTTGGATGCGCCTTGGGAGAACCCCCACGCCGCGTTCGCGACGGTAACTCATGGAATGACAATGCCGCTAAAAGGTTGTCATCCTGAGCGGAGCGCAGCGAAGTCGAACTGATCTCCCGTTCCAGTAATGAGCGCCTTGATTGTGGCGAGGTGTTCGGTTGCATATTGCTGATTTCAAGGGGAGATCCTTCAGCTCGCAGGCTCGCTCAGGATGACAATTCGGGGTAGTGTGTCATTGAGAGCATTTACCGCTCGGCGGCGCGTGCCTGGCTCTGGTTTTTCGGCGGGTAGGCCATTGAACGTTGGTATCTCTTAGGATCCGAGAAACCGTGCCTGGCAACGCTCGGGGAGCGCGATCAGAGAATCTACCGCCGAGTTGACCTTAGCTTCGATCCATCATTCCTTCTCCCGTCCCGTTGACGTTCGTCGCCTCCCAGTGTATTTTCTGCCTCTGCAGCTTTTGGCTGCATGAGCCAACGTAGCTCAGTTGGTAGAGCAGCTGATTCGTAATCAGCAGGTCAGCGGTTCAAATCCGCTCGTTGGCTCCAGGTAACAGAGAACATAGCCGCTCAATTGAGCGGCTTTTCTGGCTTTAGTGGTTGCGGGATCCAGATATTCTGTCAACGAGTAGGCTATATGATGGCATGCATGGACGAACTGTTTTGAGAATGCTGTTGCGCTTGGCTGTACGCTTCGGCAATGGGCTCGCAAAAATAGCGAATGGCCTTACTCCTTTTGGCGAATCTGTGTGGCCGGGAGTTCGGAATGACCTTTTCGTTGCGCACAGTTCGATCTATGACTTCTTCGCTAAGAACGCAAAAGGCAAGCGTGTTCTGGATGCCGGCTGTGGGGCAGGGTACGGCGCCTACCATCTGGCTGTGAATGGCGCCTCGTCAGTTTTTGGAGTTGATGTTGACAAAAGGAGTATTCGCTTTGCACGACGGAAGTACTTTGCGAATAACCTGGAGTTTGCCGTCGCGGACCTTGAGAACTTGATTCTTCCAGAGAACGAATTCGATTTGGTCGTTTCTTCAAACGTATTGGAGCATCTCGACGATCCTGGCGAGTTTTTCAAAGCCGTGAGGAATGGCCTCACGAAGGACGGAACTCTCATCCTGGCGCTCCCTCCCATCGTCAGCGAGGAAGATCTTGAGGTTCACGACGACATCCACTACCACCGAAGCAACCTCAGTGTCGACGCCTGGCTCGAACTCTTTGAGTCAGAAGGGTGGGACGTGCAGATGCTTGCTCACCGATGCTCTGAGTCAGAAACTGCCCTCGACTTTTCGTCGCCTTTTCGAAGTCGGGTTGGAGTAAGCGACTTCTCCTTTACACCGAGTGATCGAGATGAGATGTACCGCGAGCCACCTATCACGGCAATCTATGTCTTGGTGATTCAGGAACTCTAGAGATAGCTCCATGTTCACCTGCAATATCACTGAAAACTCGGGACGATCATGAACGTGAAATTGGGCAAGTCACCAAGCTCGGATAGGCAATTCGATCCGGCGACCGTAACGCAGGCGGAGACAATTCAGAAAACCAAGACTATTAAGTCGATCTACGGAATCTTCTGGCTGCTCTGCGTCGCTCAGATTCTCTTTTTCGCCGCAGTGGTAAGTCCGGGTGTGCCGCCGGATGAATACGCGCATCTCGCGTATGTAGAGTATTTGAGAGAGACGCCTACTTTGCTTCCGCGATTTGAAGAAATGAACCTCCTGGCCGAGGACAGCAGGTGGCGCAACACTAAACTCTTTGTCGCACATCCTCCGCTTTACTACTTTGGTGTGGGCTTTCTTCTCGGTAACACAGAAGGCCTTGACAGAGATGCTCTGACATTGCGTGCGCGTTGGGTGTCGGTTCCAGTCGGCGTCATCACAATCTCGTTGCTTCTTTTGATTGGTTACAGGTCTCGACTGCCATGGATAGCGCACATGATGTTCGCCGCTGCGGTGACGTTCATTCCTGGACTGTGTTTCATGCTAGGAGCACTGAACAACGACGTTCTTGCCATCCTGGCCGGCGCATTTGTCGTGTTGGGACTTCAGTCCCTGGAGACTACAGGCGAGGGAAGGAAGAAGGCGTTGCTGATCGGTGGCGGTCTTTTCCTGGCACTGATGGCAAAGGCAACTGCAGGTTTGTTATGTGGTTTCCTCGTCTTCTTCTTCGTAGGTTGGAAGTTCTTGACAGTGCCCGACAGGCGGAGGAGCTTGGTCGCGTTGGTACTGTGGGCGGGTCTTTTGTGTACGCCTGCGATGGGCTACAACTTTGCACAGAGTCTTCGATACGGTGCAATCATTCCCTCACTTGAGAGCGTAGATCCCGAGGCTGCTCAGCGCTGGGTTCCGGATTCACTTCGAGTTCCCGAAGATTCGAGAACGGTCCGGCATTGGGCGGTTGGAGTTGCAAGAACAGCAGGGGCGACGTGGGTCAATATCTGTGGCCATCGATGGACCGATCGTGACGCAAAGACACTGGTTCTCGGGCTGCTCATTCTGCCGGTTCTCGCCATCCTTGGATTGGTCAGGAAAGCACCTTCCGGTCTTGAAAGCATGCGTGAGATTGGCATTTTTGCGGCGTTGGCCGTCGCTATGATTCTGATCCTAAACCTCTGGAACAGCTGGCAGGCCTACAGTGTAAAGGGTTGGCTGGGCGGCGTGCATGCACGGTACTACTATCCACTTCTCGCGCCGATTCTGCTGGCTTCGGTTCTTCCGATTGCTCGCTACGCAGGGCGGAGGTCGATACGAGCCTTAGCAATTGTCCTAGTTCTATGGCTTGGCGCTGCCCAGGTGGATGTTCTGCTGCAGGTTTCGGCCTGGCCGAGATCGTATCCACCGGTTCGTCCCATTTGTGATGGATTACTGCTTCCAGACGTAGACAGGGGAGGAACCACTATCAATTTCGGGAGTTGAGTTACACATGAGCGTAGAAGAGACCGATGAAATAGGTCTGGACGAGAACCAGCGCAGTAGTAGCAGTCTCTTTCTGCCGTTGACAATCCTCATCCTCATCATCGCAGCATCGATCCGGTGGGTCGGCATCTCGCGAGAGCCACTGTGGCTAGACGAGATCATTTCCTATAACGCCAGCCAAGGAGGAATTGCTCAGCTGGACGCAACCAATGCGAATGACGACCACCCACCGTTGTTTGCTCTAGGTGTCACAGTTTTGTGTAAACTTTTTGGGAGCTCGGCTGGGGCAGTTCGTGGTACCAGTGCTCTCATGAGTGTCATAGGGGTGCTTTCGTTGGTTCTGCTAGGCAAAGGTATCAGTGGGGACTGGCGAATCGGATTGCTTGCAGGGGCTTTAGCCGCTGTTAATCCTCACGATGTTTTCTATGCTCAGGAAGCGCGTCCGTATGCTCAAGCAGCCGCCTTGGGTACTGCCTCGTCATGGGTACTCTGGCGCTGGATGACGAATGAAAACTCGAGGCGTTCACTCCGTTGGCCACTCGCGTACGCGGCGCTTGCACTCGTCATGTGCTTCACTTTGTACCTCGGAAGCCTAGTCCTCGCCGCTCAAGGTGTGGTTGCACTTTTATGGTTCGCGAACCGGAGACGATGGGACAGTTTTGGTACATACCTAGCTATCGGATTGGTGTGCATTGCGGCCCTTGGGTTGTGGCTACTTCGGGTATTTGAGTACAGAGGTACTCTCTACCGGGCAAGCCACCTCGCATGGATTCCTCAGCCGACGATAGACAACACTTTTCGCTTTCTAGTTCGCGACTTCTACTCAGGGTGTGGAACAGCGATTTCACAGGCCAACTTTGTCGCTTGGTCCATACTCTTCCTTCTCGGATGCACTCTCGTTTGGACTGCAGTGCGGGCGAAGTCGAAGAACTCCAGCGGCTCTTCACGAATTTGGATGGGCATGCTTTTCTCTCTTTGGCTTCTGGTTGGACCGGTTCTATTCGCAGTTTTCCTCAGTCTTGCCTATCACCCCATCTACTTTCCGCCGCGTTTCAGTCTGCTTGTACTTCCTCACTACCTGGTGTTGCTCGCGATGGCGTGCTTTTCTGTGCAATCCAGATTTCTCAGGATGTTTGCAGTGATGGTATTGCTTGGATTCATGTCGATTGGCACGGTGTCTGGGTATGTTGAGACCTCTAAGAGAGGGATGAAAGAATTTGCGGGTTTTTGGAAGAGCCGAAATGAGCCGGATATTGCGTTGTTCTTTCCTCGTAGAAACGAAATCCTGGCTTCCCACTATGTTGGCAAGAGGATCCCTTATCGAAAGCAGCGGAGTATCGCAAAGCATTTGCGGCTCGGGGATGGGAAGAGAATCTGGCTGTGTGTCGAAGAGAACTATCAGTTTGAGAGTACCGAAGAGGAGGAGTATCGAGACTGGCTACTCGGATTGGGGCCACACAAGGAGTTGGGCTTCGTTGATGAGATGAGGATAGTCGAAGTCGAAGCTCAACCTTTCGATCGTGTGTATCCTTCTTTGCCTGAGAACACTTGTGTGGTCGTTGAGGACGAGGCCTCTGAGCCCTTCTTCTGGAGTGGTTGGCATCGGAGTGAGGGCTCTTTCCGCTGGAGCCGGGGAACACATTCAGTGATCGTGTTTGCCAGCGATGATCTGGAACATACTCATGTTCGGCTCGATATGTGTTGCTACGGTGATCAGCACGTGACAGTTAGACTGAACGGCAACGCACTCGATTCATTCTCGTGTTCCAAGCGTGAGTTTGCGGTTTATGAGTTCGAGATTCCTTCGGGTAGCCTGAATGCTGAGAATAGCTTGGAGTTCACCATGCCGAACGCAATCTCTCCGAAAGAACGACACGAGAGCGGGGATGCAAGGAAGCTCGCGATCGCACTCAGATGGTTTGAGGTCGAGTAGTAGCCTGCTCCCTGCCTATCCCTGCAGTACTCAGGCTTCAGCGAACGGCTATGCGGGATGAGATGGAAATGAAAGATGACAGACGCGGTTCGAAGAACCGCACCTCTCTTTCTTCTTTGCGTCTTCCTTCGTGTTCTTTGTGAGCTTTGTGGTTCAAATTCTCGCGGGTCTACCAGCTACGCATCACACTTCATCGGAGATGACGCCACTGAGTAAGCACTACCCTACCGTTCGCCCCGTATAGCCGTTACCCCGTTGCCTGCCTACTCCTGTTCCTCTACCAAGACCTGCAGTGCCGTGCAGACGCCTTCTTCGTGTTCGCTTTCATCTCCAGCGATAACGCAGCGGACTCGGTAGGGAACTCTCTTAGCCCAATCGTCGGCGAGCTTGTTGTAGTTCTTGCGGCAGATGAGTACGAGTTCTGCGGAACGAGCGAAGCTCTCGAACGCAAATTTGTTCTTCTCTGACATTGGCACCACTGAAAGACTGAGTAAGCCACCTAGCTCGGGGTGAATCCGGACGAAGCCTGGGCTTTCGCCGCGATCACTGGACCAATTACGGACAGCACCAATGTCACCTGCCAGGTGTTGCGTAAGCGTCTTGGCGCAGTGGCATTCGGTGTTGGGTGAGTGGGCGATCACCATTCGGACACCGTTTGGCCGATCGACGAGTAGACGCTGCCACCAGGAGCCGATTTCAGCCTCTGGCTTATCCTCGCTGTTCGTCTCCTTCTCTTCCGAAGGCGGCTTGATTGCGGGAAAAGCGTCCGTGATCATTGCCATGCGCAATCCGACGGCATCTTTCAGGAGGTTGGCAACCGGTGATGCACTGTGCCCGTAACCATCCTGAAGCGCTTCCGGACTAGCTTCCTTGATCCTTGCACGGCGCCAGAGCACCATCTGAAGAAACGCATCCATACCGGTGAGTTTCCCTGCGGATGCATGGACCAACGCCCCATTGAAGAAGCTGAGCAGCCCTTCACCTTCTTCGCTGGAGATGTGAACAGATCTCATTTCAGGACTTGATCCAACAAGTCGAACGACATCAAGGATGTCAAGAACCAGGACGGCTTCCTGCCCAGTAGTTGCCGCCGAGGCTGGATTCGCAGACAGCACAGAGTGAAGAATAGTGGCCGTGATCTTCGTCGGCACGAAGCGAAACTGAGCGCTGCTTTCGCCACAGCCGTAGAGCAATTCTTCATCGTCAGTAGCAAATGCGATGCTGGCGAGGGGCGCCGTACTGAGCAATTGGCTGACAAAATTCAGCCCTTCGAGGTCGCCATCGTCGGCATCTGCCACGATGCAGTCGATCTGACTGGAATCGAGAATCCTGAGTGCGCCACTTCGGGTTGTGGTTGGAATGACCTCAATCTTGGCGCCGGAGGCCTGTATATGTTCGCGAACCTGGTCCGCGAGCCTGCTGCCATCCTCTACGACAACTATTGTCTTCATGACCTTTGACTGTGTTCCTCTACTCGTTCGATATAGTAACAAGAATCTGTTGTGTGTGTCTCAATAAACCCTAGGAAACTGCTGCCAAACAAGAGTGTGGGCTGAGAGTCTCTTGTGATTGAAGACTCTCAAACCAGATTCCGCGGTTGTAGATCTTTCTTAGGTTCACTTCGGGACATTGTACTCTCACTGTCCACGATCCGAGGGTTCCGGTGGAATGTTCCATAGAACGAGTGTACGAAAGAGATCCGCTAAGGTTCATCTGGATAATTAAAGTTGAGCCGGCAACTCCCTCCTAAATTGAGCGATTCTCACCGACGATCTGCACCAATCTCTTGCGCCCTGGATACTCGCGCCAATGCTCGACGTACCGAAGGGTACGCCTCCGCTTGTCGCAAGCACCAGAACATCAAGATCTTGGCGCATCTCATCCGGCAGAATCGCTCAGTTTAGGTGCCTGTGATAGAGTCCCCGATCCTGTGGTCACGGTAATGCTGTAGAACAGGCACTGTGCGAGGAAAGAACCATGAGCCAATGCGACAACTTGGCAGATTGCCGCTTCTTCAACGGGCAGATGAATGAGGCTCCGGCGATCGCCGATATGATGAAGCGACGATTCTGCTTCGGCCACAGTGACGAGTGTGCGCGAATCATCGTCTCGAGCACACTTGGAGGACAGGCCGTGCCCCAGGAGCTGGCGCCAAACGACCGGCGAGGCGCGGAGGAGATTCTTGCCAGGCGGGGCATCGATCTCAACGCACCCATCTGACGGCCTGGCCATCAGATGGAGTGAAGCGTCAGGAGTGAAGTGTCTGCCGGTTCTGGCTTCTGCACTGCTGCCCATTCGTAACCCTGAATGTCATTTCGGCGTATATCCATACATGAGATACTCGGATGCACTTCGTGGTGGTGGCTGGTTGGACGATCCTGCGGATCGCGTAGCAGTCAGGCCGGAGCACGGTTCGCGCTGTCCTGCTCATGCTGGTTTGAAGTGTCATTGCCGTCCAGGGCTCGTGCTGCAAAAGGTCAGATGCCGAAGCGCTAGTGTGGCCGATCGTTTGTCCCAACTAGACGACGGCTTCCTCCTTGTGGCTGACGGGTAACGGCCAGGCCACTGACCGGCGAAGCCGTTCAAGGTTGAGTGAAGTACGAAGCCTCTGCGTTACGGCATCCTTGGAATTCAGCGCTATCCCTGAGAAACCTGAACTCACAGAACCCTGTGGACACGGTGGTCGGCTGCGCAGTACAATGCTCTCAATTCGGAACTCCTTGTTGAGCGCCAGTACAGAGCACGTGAGGAATAGGATGCGAGGTCGAGGTCATAGAAAACGGCTCCCAAAGCCCCCAGTGGGCCGGAGATGAAGTCGTGACGCAACCAACGATTGGCCGCCTTGATGAGCGCCAAGTGCCCTACTTGCTGCATGAGTGCTTTCTGAACCGCAAGTCCGGAGTGCTCGTCTTGCATCATGGTAAACACGTGAGGCAGATCTCCTTCCTCAGTGGTGAAGTTCGGCACGCAAAATCCAACCGAATGGAGCAGCGTCTCGGCCAATATCTGATGCGTGTCAACGCCATCGACAGAGTCCAGCTACTGCGTGCGCTATCAAAGGGGGCGCCCGAAGGTCCCATTGGACAACGGCTGGTTGCGATGGGCTTCCTGCAGGATGAGGTTCTCTCGGTTCATCTGGAACAACTCCTGCGAGAGATCGTGTTCGAAACCTGCGAATGGGGTCGGGGTGAATTCAGACTCTATGAAGGCAAACCGCCACTGCCGGAAAACCTCGCGATCCCCGTGCCAACCGTGGACTTGATCTTTCATGGCTTCAAGAACTTTGCTTCTGAAGAACTTGCAGAGAGGGTCATCGGGGAGATGAACGCGCCACTGCTCGTGAGCCCGCAGATGCGCCAAGCAGTCTCAAACATGGCTCTTATTCAAGAAGACGTAAACGTATTGACCCATATCAACGGGAGCATGTCGGCGACGCAGTTGCTGAACGCCGTTGCTGGCGATGCAGAGCGGAACTTGGTGGTGCTCGGAGCTTTCGTGGCCTGCGGTCTGGTAACGCCTGCAGGCCAGCCGAACATGATGATGCAGGATCTTCTCGCCCAAGAGCCAGCGATGCAGCCCATGGCTCAACCGATTCCTCAATCACCCCAAGCACCGCAAGCCCCTCAAGCTGCTGTGTCAGGTTCGTCGCCGCAGTTGGTTGTTCCGGTTCCCGAAGCTCCAAAGCCGGAAATAGCACCAGAACTACAGCGGCCGCCGGAGCCCAAGGCACCTCGCTTGACTCCTCGTGATGTCGAGATGTACAGAAAGATAATCGAAAATAGGTTCATGCTTCTTGGGCGAAACTCGACTCACTACGAAGTCCTTGGCCTTCCAATACGCGCGACTCTGAAAGAAGTCCGCACTGCGTTTCAGCATCTCTCGATCGTGTGTGATCCAGAACTGCGACGGGCCGGTCCGTTGGCGGATCTTGGCAGAAAAATGGAAGCGATTGAGGAAGAAGCGGGAGAAGCCTACAGGATTCTGAGTGATCAGAAACTCAGAGATCAGTACAACCGCCGTATGGGATACCGCAAGAAGTGGTGATAGCGAAGTGAAGAAGTGAGAGGAAAGAAGTAAGACGCTTACCTCTCTCGTCCTTCTTCGTTCCATCATCCCGCCTTTGGCAATCTAGTCGCGCCTCGAAGAGCCTTGTACTTCTCCGACTTTCTTCCTCCATAGCGATTCGCAAGGCGAATCGCAGTATGAGTTAGACTAGTAGATGGTGTCTTGAGCAATGAACAACCTAGCATTGATTATCACCGACCAAGGCTCGGTCTTCGAGCGCATCTCCGATGCGTTGCAGAG